>JBBQHJ010000012.1:0-32698 GCA_038323865.1 Gemmatimonadales bacterium | reverse complement strand
GAGCGCACCGCAGACGATTTATGAAAACTGCGTTGCCCACAACGGCTCGCTCATTCCGATTCCCGGCCGCGACGTGATGGTGCAGTCGTGGTATCAGGGCGGCATCTCGATATTCGATTGGACGGACGCCAAGCATCCGCGCGAAATTGGCTTCTGGGATCGTGGCCCGGTTGACTCCACGCGTCAGGGCAACGGCGGCACGTGGTCCGTGTACTGGTACAACGGCAACATCGTGAGCTCGGAAATTGGACGTGGTCTCGACATCGTCCAGCTCACGCCGAGCGCCTTCATTTCGCAGAATGAAATCGATGCTGCGAAGACGGTGACTACGGATTACCTGAACGTGCAGGGCCAGCAGCATTTCGTATGGCCGGCGTCGTTCGCGCTTGCTCGTGCGTATGCGGACCAGATCGAGCGCACGCGCGGTCTTTCGGCGGCGCAGCTCGCGTCCGTTCGTCAGGGCCTCACAGCCGCCGAAGGTCAGTCGGGCGGCGCACGGAGTGGCACGCTCAACTCCCTTGCAAGCACGGTTGACTCGGATGCCAGCGGTTCGAACGATGGCGGAAAGGTTCGCATGCTTGCCGCTGCGATTCGCAATCTCGCTCGATAAGACACGCTGTTTGTAGAGACGCCGGTGAGGATCAATTGATCCTCACCGGCGTTTTCTTTCGTGCGTATTGCGTGAGGTTTCCAGTCGTTAAGTCAGAGAATGGTGAGAGATGTTACGGCGGAGTAGTACTGCGTTGACACGCAACGCATGATCAAGTACGAGGCTTCTTCAACGGCGTCTCAGCATCCCCCCTTTCACACCGGCGGGCTAATCTGATGTCAGCGGAATACAGGCGAACGCCGCTATCGGTGCTGGTGATGTTTCTGCTCACTGTCGCTCCAGCCCATTCTCCCGAGTTGTTCGCGCCAGGCGTGATTTCAACCGGCCACGAATTCAGCGTCACCTTTTCTCCCGACGGACGCGAGGTGTACTTCACGCGATATACGGCGAGTACGCAGAGCACGCATGTCATGCGGTCCACGCTCGTCGATGGCGTTTGGCAAACACCTCAGCCAGAGGACTTCTCCAGCGACGCATGGTCGGACCTGGATCCCGCGTTGAGCCCCGACGGTCGGCGGCTCTACTTCGTATCGACACGACGCAGGCCATCGCGAGACGCGGCGGTCACGTCGACAACCCCTGAAATGGACATCTGGTTTGTCGAACGCGAAGGGTCGGGCTGGAGCACCCCGCGCTGGATTGCGGAATTGAGTTCGGACGCGAAGGAGGGTTCGCCCACGATCGACCGAAATGGCACGATTTGCTTCTTCTCCAGTCGCGAGAACTCCTCGGGAAACAATGCCATCTATTGCGCAGCGCCGACTGGAAGCGGTTGGGCGAAGCCTGTGCGGCTGAACGCGAATATCAACGCCGGTCCGTCGGACACGAGCCCCTTTCTCTCGAGCGACGGCAATACGATGCTCTTCTATTCCACGCGTGATGGGGGCATGGGAAAGGCCGATCTTTATATCAGCCGACGGGTACGAGGAGAATGGCAACCTGCCGTGAATCTGGGCAACGTTGTTAACGGGCCGGAGTCCGAAGTCAATCCAAGTGTCTCGCCGAACGGCATGTCCTTGTTCTTTGGCCGCCGGGGTGCGCTCTATTCCGTTCCGCTTGCTGAGCTGTCCGAGTCCGTCATTTCTCCATCGTTCTTCAAGTAGCCGCTCTCCCGTAAGGGGCATGCTCGTCGTGTGCATGTGAACCAAATTGTCAGCCCACCTTCTGAAAGTGATTCATGCCGACGTTCAAGTTGTTTGGAAGCGCAACGATCCTGCCGGCGTGCCTGGCGATTGTGAGCCTGATCGCGCCGCGATCGGTGCGCGCGCAGCAAAGTGTGACAGTCGCCCCGCCAGATAGCGTCCACTGGTCGCCACCGGCCAACGGCCTATCGGTGGCCGTTCTTGAAGGCGATCCCTCGCGGACCGGGCCGTACGCCATGCTCATGCGGCTCGACGCAGGCGCCTGGATACCTGAGCATTTCCATAACGTGGCCAAGCGCGTGGTCGTCATATCGGGAGTACTTCTGATGCGCCATGCCGCGGCGGGCGCGGGAACGAGCGTACATCGACTTGGTGCCGGTGGGTTTGCCATCGTGCCGCCGGACCGAGTGCATGCCGAAGGCGCCGATGGAGCAACGGTGTTCCTGCTCATTGGCGAAGGGCCGTTACGCACGACGTTCGTGCCGCAGGTCGCCAAACCGTCCATGTAGCGAGAGGGAGAAGGGGCGCGCGTGCGCCTCATCGCCTTTCCCCAACTGGCTGCCGCACTGACGTCGGTCGTTCAAGCTCAGTGGGCGGCGACGACGCCACGGTGGTTTGAATGTCAGAGAACGGTGGAAGCGTGACTGCCGGCAATGCCGGTGGTGAGCGCCCGAAGCCAAGTTTGTCAGAGAACCGTGGGAAGGTCTCTAAGCCGCACCGGAGTTTGGAAGGTGCGTCACCGCGTGGGCGGGCGCCTCGCGATGATGATTCTGATGGCGCTGGCAGTGCAAGGCGTGGTGCTCTCGCTCCCGGATGGCGTGCGATGGCGTGCGATGGCGCCGCCGTCACGAGCTCTCAGCCGAAATACTGGAGCGCGCGTCGTCGCCATCGCGGACATACCTTAGACACCGTATAGCCGCCCACGCACTGAGAGGAAGCCATGACGCGCGTGCTCATCGTCGAAGACAATAGCTCGATCGCGGAGGGTCTACGAACGGCGTTTGAAACCGACGGCGTGGAGTCGCGCATTGCTCGCGATGGCATGGAAGGCCTGCAACGCATACGCATGTGGGAACCGGACGTCGTCATTCTCGACCTCATGCTACCCAAGCTCGACGGGCTTGATGTCCTGCGCATCATGCGCGAGGAGGGATTTGATACGCCGGTGCTGATCCTGTCTGCTCGCGGCGACGACGTGGACAAGGTGCGCGGGTTTCGGACCGGTGCCGACGACTATGTCACAAAGCCATTCAGCTTGACGGAGCTCCTCGCGCGCATCGATGCGCTCGCGCGTCGTCATGCTCTTTCGCGCGGCGGCGAGCGGAAGGCGCATGTCGAAGTCTTTGCGGGCCTCGAGGTTTCGCCGAGCACACATGAGGTCCGCCACGATGGGCGGTTGGTGGATTTGCGTCCGCGCGAATACGATCTCCTGCTGGCGCTCGTACGGCGACGTGGTGAGGCCGTGTCGCGCCGCGACCTGCTGCGCGAGGTGTGGGGATACAACGACCTCGTGGAGAGCCGCACGATCGATAGCCACATGGTGGAGCTCCGGCGCCGGTTGCGCGACGCGGGTGCCGCTGACGTTCGCATTATCACGAAGCGCAAAGTGGGATATCGCCTGGTCGCCGAGCCGGATCGCGATTCCGTAGCCACGTCGGGGAAATGATGCGAGGCACGGGTGCGAACCGTCCGCCGCGGTACGCACGATCGATGTGGGAGCGGCTCGGCGTTGTCTACATCCTGCTCGCGGTGGCCGAGGCCGTTGTGCTGTTGCTGGGATGGCAGAGCAACCGCGCGTTGAAAAACCACCGCAAGACGGTTGAGCAAAACCTCGTTGAGTTTGCGCGGTTTGGCGCGATGAATTTCGCCTATCGCTCGGGATCGATTCTCGCGAATCACGTCATGAGCTTGGGGAATGTGCTGGACAACGGTCGCGTGTTACCGGATGTCGCGACGCTTGCGCGTGGGCGCTTCCTCGTTGACTCGATTGAGCATTGCCAATGCGAGATTGGGTTGCGCGTGACCACGGTGATCCTGCTCGATGGCAAGGGTACGGTGTTGGCAGCATCGCCAGCACCGGCTCCGCCGCTCCCGCCGCGACTCGTGGCCTCGATGATCGCGCGCCTTCACAGTTTCAAGGTGAAGGTTGTCGCCGTTCGCATGACCGACGAGTTGGGCGTACCAACGATCCTTGGCATCGCATCAGCGCCAAGCGCGAGCGGAGCACAGGAGCGATTCATCCTCACGCAGTTCGATCTGGAGAGTGTACGGGAAAAGGCGTTCGAGTTCATTTACAATACGCGGCCGCCGCTGATGCCGTCGGTGTTTGGCGTGGAGAGCCACAACGAGAAAATCCTTGCCATTCGTGTGGTGCTGCCTCATGGAACCGTGTTGTATCACAGCCCGACTGAAACCGACACAACGTTTCAGGCGTCCATTCCGCTCGGTTTCGACACGGCCGTAAAGGTGTTTGCCGCGCTTACGCCGAAAGCGGCCGGGGGCATTCCCGGAGGAGGCGATCAGTCATACCGCTCCGGCGCAGCGTTGTTTGGCACACTCGTCGCGACATGGGTGATCGGACTGATCGCCGTGCTGCTTCACCGTACGGCGCGGTTGGCCAAACTGCGCGCCGACTTTACAGCGGCGGTGTCGCACGAGCTTCGCACGCCGCTGACAGAGATCATGTTGTACGCGGAGCTGATCGACACGGGCCGCGCTGCGGGCCTGCCGGCAACAACGAACGCTGCACGTGTCATTCTTGCCGAGGCACGCCGGTTGTATCACCTCGTCGAGAACGTGCTGGTGATTGCACGTACAGACCGGCGCATGCTTCGCGTGCGTGTCGAACCACGCGATCTTGTGACCATCGTGCGTGAAACCGTGAACAGCTTCGGCTTGCTCGCGGCCAAACGACGTGTACAGGTGGTGCCCCAGCTTCCGCCATCGTTGATGGTGCAGTGTGACGCGTCTGCGATGGCCTGCGTGCTGGTCAACCTTCTGGACAATGCGGTGCGCTATGGCCCGGAGGGGCAGACGATCTATGTACGCGGGCGTCAGGTGGACGACACGTCCGTTGTGATCGAGGTGGATGATGCCGGGCGTGGCATTCCCGAGACCGAACGGCGCCGGGTGCTCGAGCCTTATATACGACTCGATCGCGACGTCGAGGCGAGTACAAGCGGGAGTGGGCTCGGCCTCGCCGTGGTGTCCGCACTGGTGATGGAGATGCGCGGCACGCTCACGATTGGCGATTCGCCACGTGGCGGTGCACTCGTGGAGGTAGTGCTTCCCGCCGCAGACGCGCGCGAGCAGTCGCCCGAGGAGAGTGCTGTTGAGCCGCGTCACCATTCACAGGACAGAATGGCCGGCCACGCGATAGGTGCGGTGCGTTCCACCGTTCCCTGACTCTGAATGGATTGCACGACATGGAGACGCCGGCGTACATATCGTCCCATGATTCGCAACAACTCTGCGTTGAACGTCAGCACGTCACGTCGCATCATGGCACTCGCGGCGGTGATGATGATTGGCGCACCGAGCGCGTACACGCAAACCGCTCCTGCCTCTGATCTTCGCGCCGGCATCGCGCTCTTTGATCAACAGCGTTTTCAGGAATCCATCCCGCTGTTCGAGCGCGCGGTGCTTGCCGGGACTCAGGTGAATGTCGCCGAGTTTCGCATGGCGCGCGCGTACGCGCGCCTTGGATCGCTCGACAAGGGAATCGAGCATCTCCAACGGGCGGCCGATGCGGGAATTGCACTCGAGCTCCTCATCTCGAATCCCGATATTGCGCCGTTGCGTTCAGACGCGCGATACACTGCCCTTGTCAAGCGGCTGGAGGACACACGCTTTCCGTGCCGCAATGGTGTGGAAGCACACCAGTTCGATTTCTGGGTTGGAGAGTGGACTGTTACGCCGTGGACCGGCGCGCAGCAGGCGGGCACGAGCAAGGTGAGCGCGCTGCTCGAGCACTGCATGGTCTTCGAAGAATGGACGCCCACATCAGGCCCGAGCGGGAAGAGCATCAACTTCTGGGACAACAACCGGAAGAAATGGCGCCAAGTGTGGACCTCTGAAGACGGCGTATCGCTCGACTACGAAGGAAGCTTTGCCGACGGTGCGATGCGCTTTTCCGGATGGAGCCTCGGCGACAAGGGGCAACACACGTTGCAGAAATTGACATTCTTTCGAGTCGCTCCCGACACCGTGCGCCAGTTATTCGAAGCGTCGGACGACGGCGGAAAAACCTGGAAGCCAACGTTTGATGGGCGCTATGTGCGCGCCAAGGGACAGGAGACGCACAAGCCCTGACCATCGGACACGAGGCGCATTTCCGAGGTGCTCTGCGGTGGAGACGCATTAATGCAGACGCACACGCTCGACCCAGGAACCGCCGGCATCGCGACCGATCAGGAATACCGACGTAGCATCGAAGCCACCGATCACTCGATCCTTCGGTAGTTCCACGCGATCGACCAGCACGCCGCTCTTCGACACGACGTCATAGATCGACACATCGGATGTGCGCGCCGCCTGCAGTGTCCTGATCCACACGCGTCCGGATACATCCGCCGAGAGGGCGCCAAGTGCGAAAGCGGGCCGGTAGTCGGGAATGTCGGTTGGCTTTACAGCGATCATGCCCTCAATAAGGGCTGCATCGGGTTCGCCAGGTTCCGGGGGCGGCGCTCCGTTGAGCCCTCCGGACAGTCCACCGCCTGACGTCCCGCCAACTGTGGTGCCGCTGCCCGAAGGCGGGGCCGCGCGTCGCGATTCCCGAGCCGCGTTCACGGAATCGGCGATCGCAATCTTTGCGCTGTCGGACACGCGCTGCCACGGATATGGAATGAGCGGCAAGGACGTGATGCCACCATCCGGATTGACGAGGTCCAGATGATAGTCACGTCGCAGCAGCGCGAGTGTCCCGTCGGAGAGAACAGCAAACTCGTCAACCGCGCCGAGCGGCTCACCCTTGATGTACACCCTGGAGCCTCCGCGCGCGCGCATAAACTGCACACCCTCACTCTTACTCGTCTTGTGCCATGCGATGATCTCGGTCTTGCGCGTGTCGAAATCCATGCGCGACACCGGCGCCGAATCGGGCGCTGAATACGGAAACAGCTCATGCACGGGGTGCGAGGGCTTTGTGGCGTCACGTGGAATGAAGCTGCGATAAATGATCCGGCCACGCGCGTCGATTCCAGGAGATGGACTGAAGCCGGTCTGTGTCATCCATGCCGCATCCCGAGGCACGGGCACCGACATTGCCCGAACGAATTTTCCGGACGGGTCGATAACGAACATGGCCGGCGTCACGGCCTCGACAAACAGGAGCGAGTCGCCGCGATACGCGAGGAGCCCGCCTGGTCGCGCACCATACGCGACCTGCGCGGCGGCACCGGAATCGGCAATGACACTCACGGACGCGAAGTTGGAATCCGTCAGCAAGAGCCGATGTGTGCCGGGATCGTTAATCACCACTGCTCCCGCCGGTGACACGCGGATGCTCGTGACACGGCCGAACACCTTGGCGGAAATCGCGACTGGCGCAGCAAGCACTCGCACCGGAGGCAGCGACTGGGCGAGCGCGGGCGGCACCCAGCTCGCCAGAAGGAACGGCAGGAGAATTGGTGAACGCATTGTCATAGTGTGGGAGTGAATGAGGTGAGTGGCCGGTCTATCGCCCGCCAGAGGCGACCGCGCCGTCGCCGCCGTTTGCACGCGGTGCTGAAATACCGCCGAGATACGCGAGCCCAAGGCCCGCCGTCCCACTGCGAACTGTTGCGAGATAGTGAACGTCGAGATGCGCCACGAGAAATCCCGGCAACTTCCTTCGCTGCTCCGCGGTAAGGAGCTGGTTTATCGACGGAGCGAGTTCCATCAGCTCGTCGATCGTTTCACGACGGCCGGAGACATACAGCGCGTTGGCGTCGTTCTCGTTGTATTCGTTGGGCAGCGCGGCGAGACGCTTGACGATCGGCGTCCAG
The DNA here is from genome assembly GCA_038323865.1 of Gemmatimonadales bacterium. GTDB lineage: Bacteria > Gemmatimonadota > Gemmatimonadetes > Gemmatimonadales > Gemmatimonadaceae > AG11. The sequence goes on along the minus strand of JBBQHJ010000012.1, from coordinate 24,962 downwards.
ATTGCATCGAGGCGTCGCGCGTAGGAACGGCCCATGAGCGTGAGGCTGTCAGCCTGCGAACCGCTGAGCTCCAATGAATCAGCGCTGCGAAGCAGGGCGGAGAGCGGATTGAACACGCCGCCGCTGGCGTACAGGCCGCGCAATGCGCCTTCGCTGAGCTTTGCGCCGGGAGCACGACGACCGCGATCGAGCTGCTCGATGAGTGCTTGCTTCTCCCGCGTTGGCCCGACATCAATCCGCGCAATCCCGGTAAACACAACCGGCGCGCGCACAGTACTCTGCGCGGGCGCGGTGCTGCCAAAACGCGGATTCACATCGTAGACGTACCGCCGTGCCGCGGCGTCGAATCCTCGCACATAGAGGAGTGTATTGTCGGGCACCGCGGGCTGACCCCATCCATGCAGATGATCCTGACCGTTCACAATGAGATCGGCGGCTCCGAGTGGATTGGAAACCTGGAACGACACGTCGAAGCGGTTAGAGTGCCACCACCGCACAGGATTCAAGCCAATGACAAGCGATGCCGACGAGGACCACGGACCCTCGCAACTGGCGCGCGCCGCGATGCGACCGACTTGCGATTGCAGGCAATCGCGGACGCGTGGCGACGAGTGATCAAGGAGCTCACGCATGGCCGCCGCAGACGATGGTGTCGCCATACGGGCAGGATCGAAGATGAACGCGCGATCGTTGCCACCGCCGTCACCGTTTACATCGCCGCTGATCACGGGCGTGAATGGTGTTCCCGAGCGCAATGAGCCGGCCCAGTTCAATCGAAACAGGTCGAGCACATTGTAGGCAACGGAATACACGACCTGATGCCGCCCGTCAAAGTAGGAGCGCGCCCAGTGCGTGAGTAGTGGGTTGCCGTCGGTGCTGCTGAAGCCGTAGACCTGGTCGCGCAGTTGCGAATACACATACGACGCCGACCACGTGAGCGACTGGGCCACCGCGACGGGTGCGAGCGACAACGTGAGCTGCTTGGCTTCCGAGCGGAGGTCGGAACGGAATTCATTGACCCGCGAGAACATGGTCGAGCGTCGCGATGCGTTGGTCGACGTGGCACCCGTCTGCGGAACGACGCTCGTCTGCGGCACGTACACCGGACGTCCCGCTTCGTCACCGAGCGCAAACCGAATGATCGGCACAAAGTTCAAGTCGATGATTCCGCCCTGCTCGAGATTGAGCGAGTAGATGACGTCAGCGCGGGCGTTGAAGCGACCGCCGAGTATCAGCGACGACCACCGGAGATTGGACCGCACGCTGCGCGGCGCGGAATAGTCTCGCGCAAAGAGCGTGACGACTGGCGTCGTGGTTGAAAACACCGAACCGCCAGTGCCGTCGGCGCAGACAGTGGGAATGCTGCCGACGTTCGCGCGATAGCGCGCCCACTCCGGGGTGGGCGTGGCCGTACCGATGCACGCAATCTGCTGGATTCCACCGGGCAGCCCGGTGTTGTCGATAGCCGCTGTAACTGCGTTCGCGCCGGTGGCTCCTTGAAAGACGCCGATGCCGCCACTTACCGTGAAGCCGGGATCACGCGCCGCACCATCCACGCCGATAACCTGTTGCGGGTGGCCGCCCGCAAAGGCGAAGCCCAATCGGGGACTCAGGCGCACGCGTTGCGGTGTGCGATCGTTGCGCTCGCCGAGAAACTGTTCGACGAGAGGATTGTTCACCGGCGCGCTGGCAAAGTGGTTCGCATCGACGCGCAGACCATAGTTCAGCTGCAATGCAGGCGTCGGCGAGAACGCATCGCCAAGCGAGACCGCTGCACGATAGGTGGCGAGATCGTGACCCGGGGCGGTGAGTTGCCTCGTGTACGCTGTCGGTTGCGAGGCTTGGAGATCGGCGAGCGAGTTGAAGGCAAAGGTGCCCAACGAGTTGAAGGCACGTCGCTCGTTCAGCGACTCACGCGAGAGCTCGGTGGTGAACTTGAGGCGGTGCCGGTTGTCGAGCGAAAACCACGACAGGTGATTCTGCGCCAGCACGCTCAAGGTGCGCTGGTCGCGATCCAGGGACGGGCTCCCTCCGAACACAACCGACGCCACACCGCGATCACCGTTTCCGAGGTCGGATTCGATGCGCACAATGGCGCCGGGAAGATCGAGATAGCGCGCGCCATCGTTGCGAGAAGCCGCCACGGCGAGCTGGGTTTCACTCAGCACGATGGAGGAGAAGAGGCGTGTGAGCCTGAGCTGCGCGGTGCCTTGCCAACTGCGTCGCTCACCACTGCTGCTAAGGAACGAGCGACTGTTCAGTAACGCAGGTGTCTGGCGGTTCCAGCTACCGGCGAAGGTGATGTTCAGTGCGTCGCCGGTGGAAGCCGGCGACAGGACATCGAGCGAACCGTAGACGAGCGCCTCGTCCGACTGCGCGCTGGCCGGCAGGCCGACGACAGTTGTCGGCACGCCAAAGGTGCCAAGGAGAGAGAGCAGGCGTGCGACGGAATCGGGAGCAAGCCCTGCGGCGCGAAGACCGGACGGTCCGACGTCGAGCAGGGTGTTCAGGCGACTCGACCGACGTCCCGCTTGATAGGCGATGTGCGCGAACGCCCTGTCACGATGGATTGGCGTTGTAAGAACTCCACCGAGCGATACGTTGCCGAAGTCCTGGCCGAGCGCCCTGCCCGCGGGATCCGTCCATTGCAATCGCGGTGCATCGAGGGCCAACGAGTATGCGCGGAGTGTGAAATTCGTGGGTGGTCGCGAGCGCAGGGCGAGTTGGGCGCCACTGAATCCGCCACGTGACACGTCATACGGGCTCAAGGCAAGTGATGCATCGAAGCCGGCGTCGCGTGGTAACGCCGAGCCGCTGAAGTGCATTCCATTGAGGCTGGTTTCATTCTGCTCCGCGCCCAGCCCGAGAATGGAGAAGCCGCTCGGCTCGCCGGGATTGCCGGCGACGATCTGCACGCCGGGCACATTGCCGGCGAGCAGCGCGATGTCAGCCAGCTGTGCGGCTGTCATGGCGTCGACGTCGATACGGCGCTCGGCGCCTCCGATATCTGCGCTGCTGGTGTCGGGGACAGCGCGGGGCCGTGACGTGCTGACCTTGAGGGTGTCGAGCGTTGCGGTGAAGCGCTCCAGTCGCATGTCGGCCACGAGTATCGCCTGATCGGCCACGCGCCGGAGTTGCATGCGGCGGACGACATATCCGATGGCGGTGACCTGGATCCAGTAGTCGCCGTCGCCGCCGGCGAATGTGATGGTAAAGCGGCCGGTGGCGTCGGTGGTGGCGTTGCGTGAGAGCCCACCCGCGGTGGACGTCACGATGACGGCGGCATTCTGGATGCTTTCCGCGTTTGGTCCGCTAATTCGGCCGCGTATGACGTCAGCCTGCGCGAGGATCGGCTGTGTGCCGGCGGTAAGCGCGAACGCGAACAGCGCGAGTCTTAATTTCTTAAGACTAAGGTGGATAGCTGGCATGCGGATGGTCGTTGAACTCATGGACGAGACGGTGCGTTATGGTGTTCGAACGATGGTGTCGCGTGGGGCCGACAGGGCGGCGCGTGATCCGCTGGCGCGCATGATGATGCCGCCGGCCGACGCGCCCTCGCGAATGCGACCTCCTCCGGTGCTTGGCCCCACGGATGTCAGGCGACCACGATTCATTGCCAACGGCATTGGTGCGAGATGCAGCGAGCGTGCCGGGAGCGTTAGCGTTGCGAGCGTGTCGCTTGCGTACGTCACCTGCACTTGCGGAAGTGGTAGTGGCAGCGCGCTCTTAAGTGTGACACGTGTCTTGGCAACATTGGCGGCAGAGGTGCGCGTTAGGTGTGGCTGCGCGCGGCCGACGGTGTCGATTGTCGCTGCAGCACGAGGCGATGGCATGCGCGCTGTAAGGAGGGCTTCAGGCGCCGGTGGCTTGGCCGGGGACCATCGCGGAATGGACGGCGCGGGCGCAGCAGCGATGACGGAGCAGAGGACGGCTGCGGTGGCGAGAGCCGAGAGGCGTCGCATGGCGGGCCGATCGCGCTGTCCGACCAGTGCGTCGATGCGTCGGCCCAACGAGGAGCGTGTCTGAAGCAGTGCGAGCGCCGCCGTGATCGGACGCATGCTATGAGTCTGCGCAACGACGAGCAGCTCACCATAGGCGTAGGGATCGGTGTCGTGACGGCGCACCACACGGGCGTCGCAGTCGAACTCGATGGCGAGGCGCAAGTGCGTGATCTGCCACCACAGCGCGAGGTTCCATGGGAACAACACCGCAAGGCCGACCGCCAGGCAGAGCAGCGCGGGATCATGCGCCGCGCGGTGCTCGGCCTCGTGCGCGATAACGAGGCGACGGTCGCCTTGCGGCAAACCCAGCACCCAGTGAGGGAGCACGATACGCGGGCGGAAAACGCCGACGAGTGCCGGCCCAAAGCGGGGCGAAAGCAGAACGCTGACGCCGTCGACGTCCCGCTGGGTGCCGGCCCGAATGACGCGAGGGAGCTTGATCTGGTTGACGAGTAGCCAGCTCGCAATGAGCGCCGAGGTGCATGCCCATAGCCACAGTGCGCGCCGATCACTGCTGTCATCTGTCGGTGAGGGGTTGGACGCACCGGCCGAGATCTCGATGTGCGATTCGATGGCAGGCGTGCGCACGAGGAGGGATGTTGCGAGCGGAAGTACGGCTGATCCGGCAATGGTGACGATCCAGAGCACTCTGCGGGCGGGCAGGCGGGAGCCGATGGCGTAGTCGGCGCACGCCCCAACACCGGCGAGCGCGGCGGAACACAGCATCGCGTAGGCGATCCACTGGATGATCACTTGTCAGCCTTTCGTATTCGTCGTTGAAGGACGCGGTTGATTCGGCGGAGTTCGTCGGTGGAAATCGTTTCGTCCTCGATGAGGCGCGTGACGAGCAACTCGCGCGAACCGTGATAGACCTTTGAAACGAGGCGGCGGAGTGCACTGTCGGCCGCGTCGTCCTGTGCGACGAGGGGATGAAAGACAAAAGCGCGGCCGTCCAGTGTGTGCGCCACGAATCCCTTGCCCTCGAGCACGCGCAGCATGGTTTGCACTGTGGCGTACGCGAGGTCGTCACTGAGCTCGTTCCGAATCTCGGTGACGGTGGCGGTACGGCGTCGCCAGAGCACCGACATGATGTCGAGTTCGCGGGGCGTGAGTCGAAGGGATGGCATGAGTCTTAAGTAATTAAGACTTGGGGGGGTGTTGTCAAGCACAGCGCACTCTCAGATGGACACGGCGGAGCCGCAAAAGGTTGGCGGCGGCATTGTGCGCCACGGTCGCGGCTCACGGCACCACATCTACCTCGAGGCGCGACGGGCGCGACGCGTCGTGAAACACGCGCATGGTTGCGGACTGGAAGTCCTTCGATGTTGCCGCGAACAGGTTGGTGACAAACTTCTGTGGATTGCGATCGATATGCGGAAACCACGAGCTCTGCACCTGGACCATGATCCGATGCCCCCGCCGGAATGTGTGATTGATGGCAGGCATGGTAAAGCGAAGTGAGTCAGGCACGAGTGGAATAAAAGGAACGGGATGTTCTGGGCTTCGACGGTAGCGGGCGCGAAACGGTTCGCCGCGGACGAGCTGCTGATACCCGGGGCTCGCGCGATCTCCGGGAAGACCATTGGCCACGGGGTCGATTCCGGGGAACACGTCAACGAGCTTCACGATGAAGTCCGCGTCGGTACCGTTGGTGGCAACGTGCAGCACCGGTGACACCGCTCCGGAAATGGTGACGTCCTCCGTGAGCACCGCAGTTTGGAATACCGCGACATCGGGACGTTGCGCGGCGAAGCGTTGGTCTCCGGTCATGTAGTCAGCCGGCATGCCGGCGCCCTCGATGTGATCGCTACTCGGAACTGGCCGCGCAGGATCGCTGACGTACGATGTGAATGCTCGCCCCGCTGGCGGCGCTCCGAAAGAGAGTCCGCCATCACGTTGCAAGAAGAGAGATTTTCTGCGCGTGTTGGTTCGAGGCCACGCGTCGAGACGCTCCCACGTGTCTGCGCCCGTGCGGAAGACGAGCGCCTTGGGCAGTGCAGGCGCAGCCATGTCTTTCAGGTGATGCATGATGAATGGGAACTCGACGGAGTCAGTGTAGAACGCCGCAGTCTTCGATGACCAGTGTACGCCTCCCAACGCGTCGCCATCGCCGCGACGCCAGCCGCCGTGCGACCATGGCCCCATGACGAGCGTCGCTTGGGCAGACGCGTGGTTCCGTTCAATTGCCTCGAACGATCCCAGCGTTCCAGCGAGATCTTCTGCGTCGTACCAACCGCCAACCACAAGCATTGCTGCCGCGGTGCGTTTGAGGTGAGGCGCGAGATTCCGCGCACGCCAATAGGCGTCGTACGCCGGATGATCGACGAGCACCTGCCATCTCGGCGCGGTTTCGCGTGGAAGCCAACGATCCGCCATCTCGCGCAAGGAGCCTTGCTTGAGAAAGAAGTCGTACGCGTCGCTGCCGAAATCGGGTTGGGGATATTTTGGATCCGGCCCTGACGCCGGAGCTCGCGGCGTGCGTCCGAAGGCGAGATAGAACTCAAAGTTGTGCGCGAGGAGAAACGCGCCGTTGTGGAAGATGTCATCGCCCATGGCGATGTCGACGATGGGCGCCTGCGGGATACACGCGCGAAGTGCGGGGTGCGCATCGATGCAACTGGCTGCGACGTAGAAGCCAGGATACGAAATGCCATACAGCGCGGCGCGTCCGTTGTTTCCTGCCTGGTGCGCGAGGAGCCACGCGATGGTGTCGTACGTATCCGTTGACTCGTTGACGCCTTTGGGGCGTCCCGGTGCACCAACATGTGGTGTGGTTTCCGTGAACTCGCCCTCGGAGAAGTTCCGGCCCCGTACATCCTGATACACGAAGATGAAGCCGGCGTCGGCGTAGCGCGGATTGTCAGTGGGGCCCAATCCGGCGCGCCAATTGTCGGCACCATACGGAGCAACACTGTATGGCGTACGGGCAATGAGAAATGGAACGCGCGTGGTTGTGTCCCGCGGTGCGTAAATAGTTGTGAAGAGGCGCACGCCGTCACGCATGGGGATGCGCACTTCGACCTTGGTGTACCGGTCACGCAGTGATCTCGGTTGCGCCATGGCCGTGACAGCGAAACACAGTGCAGCCGCCGCGAGCGTTGCGGCCTTGGGAAAGCGGATCATGAACAACTCCCGATGAGATGCGTTAGGACGGCCAGATGCGGGCGAGCACGCGTATCCAGTTTTCGCCGAGCATGCCTTTGATGTCGGTGTCGCTGTAGCCGCGACGAATCAAACCATCCGCGAGATCGTACATGCGCTTTGGATGATCGAGGCCGCGGATCGTGGTTCGCCCGTCGGCATCGCGATGCACATGGTACCGCTCAAAGTTGGGCTGGTCGCTTGGCGCACGCGGTCCGCCAATCGCAGCGGAATTGCCGTGCACGTCCAGGTCAGAGCCAACCGCGACGTGCTCCACGCCGACCAGCTTGGCGGCGTAATCGAAATGATCGAGCGCGTGCTCAATGGTCACGGGCTCTTCACCGCGAATCAAGAAGCGGAGAAACGGAATACCCATCACACCGCCAGTGGCCGCGAGCTTCCGGATCATCTCGTCCGTTTTGCAGCGGAGGTGGCCGGGAACGAGCGCGCGGCAACTACCATGGCTGAGGAGTACCGGGCCCTTCGCTACGGTGAACGCATCCAGCGTGGTGCGATCCGCGCAATGCGAAAGATCCACCGCCATGCCCACTGCATTCATGCGCGCGATGACGGCAGCGCCGTACGCGGTGAGCCCAGCGTCGTCGTCGGCGAGGAAACCGGAGCCGGTCCGCGTTGTGGAATTGTACGTAATCTGCGAGACACGTTGCCCGAGCGCGAAGAACGTGGCGATGTCGTCTACTGTCCTGAAATGATCCGCGGTCTGGCAGGTGAGCATGATACCAACGCGTCCGCTCGATTTTGCCCGCGCAAAGTCGCGGACGTCGTCGATGCGCAGGAACCATTCGTCGTAGCCGGCGATGAAGCCATTCCAGTCGGCGAAGAACTTGACGGAGTCTTCGTATCGCCCGGGGCCGGAGCCGAGTGCGAACACGCGCGTGCCGGACGCTCGATACGTGGCGTAGTCATCGGCCGTGAATGCACCCGGTCTGTTGAACCACTCCTGAGGAACAACCGGTGTCGTCGTGAAATCGGGAAAGCGAAACTGGTTGAGGAGATCAACCGTTACCGTCTCCTCAATGAGACGAATGGCGCGCGCGCTGTAGTCGCTCCGGCTCCCGGTAAAGAGTTGAAAACGTCCACGCAAGATCGCCGGCGCCGTGCGCAACCCAACGGCGCCGAGCAGGGCGTTACCCAGAAAGTCGCGGCGCGAGGTCACTTGGCGTAGCCGTTTGCCTGCGCTTCGACCATTTCACGGAGACGAGCAGATGTGAGCCATTGGCCATGAACCATCACGCCAACCTGGCGCGAGATGCTGTTGATGTCTGAGAGCGGATTCGCCTCGAGCAGTATGAGATCCGCAATGCGTCCCTGCTCAATGGCGCCAAACGGCGGCGTATCCGGGAGTACGGACGTCAGGAAGTTCGAAGCATTGCGCGTTCCCGCGCGAAGAACGCCCAGTGGAGTGACGCCAGCTCGCACCACCGCCGCCAGTTCAGCGTATAGCGATGTTCCCGGCGGCATCACCGGATTGCCGGGAGAATCCGTACCGAGAAGAAGCGGGACTCCGGCGTCGAAGAGCTGCTTTACCAGTGTCCGCTGGAAGGAGAGTCGCGGTTCAAAGGGTGTCGTCTGCCCGATATACCGCGCATCATTCCGCCATTGGTTGCGCCACTCGGGGCGCACGTACGGTACAGCTGATTGCGCGAGCAGGGAATCGCGCGCCTGCGGGCGTCCCCATTGCGACGCGATGTTCTCCGTCGTGGAGAGTGTCGCGCATACATACACGCCTGCTGCACGCGTTGCGTTCACCATTTCAGGAATGCGCGACACGTCGTAGGCGCGGCGCACTGCGGTGGACGGCTGTCCCGTGGAGTCCAGTGGCGCACCGTCGGCGCCGATGAGGTACTCCTCGGAATGCGCGATCATGCGCTGCCCGCTCTTCAGCACACCGAGAACTCCGACGGAGTGCGGCACGTGACCCACCACCGGCATGTGGAATCGTTGGGCCTCGGCGATGATCGCGGCGAATGCGTCGGCCGGAAGCCACGAGTACGCCTTGATGATCTGAAAGCCCGCGTCGTGCTGCCGCCGTACTTCTGCCACCGCCTCCTCGGGCGTGCGCACGAGAAACGGACGCGAAGGATCGAAGGGCCCATTGGGACGTCCGTCGATTCGAATGCCGCTGGCAAAGATGTTCGGACCGAGCAGCGAATCGGCAGCGACCGCGCGCTTGAAGGCCAGAATCGGGTTGTCGATCGGCTGGCTGAGGTTGAGCACCGTGGTGACGCCGGCCGCTACATATAGAAGGAGGTCATCCTTGTAGCGGAGGTGCGTGTGCAAATCGGCGAGGCCTGGCATGAGGTACCGCCCGCGGCCGTCGATGCGAATCACGTCGCTGCCGAGTGGCACGCGTCCCACCGCTCCAACACGGTCGATCCGTCCGTTACGCACCAGCACTGTCTGATGCGTGAGCAGGGAATCGCCGGTCATCGGCAGCGTTGTGACATCCACGAACGCCACTGGTGCGCGAATGTCCGCATCACGTGCATGTGCAAAGCCAAGCGCTCCCGCTCCCGCGCCCGCCGCGATCAAGAGCGGATGGAAGAGCAGTAGGGCCGCGAACACCGAGCGGGGTTGCATGGCGCGACGGAGGTTAAGGCGCATGTGTCGGAAGGGCGTTGGGGCGCACGCGTGACCAGTGGCGATAGAATGGAACGCCGATGAGCAGCAGTCCTACGCCGACCATTGAGCCGGCGAAGTGAGACCACAGCAGGTTGGCGAGATAGAGCGCCGACACCGTGAGGAACAGCACGGGCGGCAGCGGATAGAGCCAGGTACGCACAGGCCGGGCAAGCAGTGGCTCGCGAATACGCAGCACCACGAGCGCTGCCACGCCGAGCGAGAAGAAGACGTACTCGACGAATGAGAAGTAGCCGAGGATGTCATCGAAGGAACCGCTCATCGCAAACGCGCAGGCGACGGCACCCTGCACCAGGATGGCGTTGAGTGGTGAGCGAAAGCGCGGCTCTATCCGCGCGAGCGCCGTGAAGAAATACGCATCGCGCGACATTGCGAAGGCGATGCGTGAGTAGCTCAGTACGATCGCGTTGATGGCGCCAAGCGCAGACACCATGACGGCAATGGCGACGACGGCGGCACCCTTTGGCCCGAGCGCCGCCTGCATGGCATCGCTGGCCACATGCGGTGAGACGCGGACCACATCGAACGGCAATGCGCGCAGCACCGCAGCATTGACGCCGAGGTACACCAGGAGCACGATGAGAACGCCGCCAACAATGGACAGCGGAATGTTCCGTTCCGGGTGACGCATTTCGCCGGAGACGTACGAGGTGTACGTCCATCCACCGAATGCAAACATCGCTGGCATGAGTGCACTGGCCACGCGCCGCATTGCATCGGCGGCGCTGTCACCCGACGGAAGCACCGGCGTGGTGATGCTGCCGTGCGCATTGGCGGCGAGCGCCACGGAGACAATGGCCGCTAACGCGACGAGCTTCAGGATGGTGAGTGCCCCTTGCACACGACCACCGGTGCGGACACCGAGAACGTTGACCGCAGTAAGAGCAACGATGACAGCAGCGGAACATGCGCGCGCGGCAGCGGGATGCTCCGGCGAAAGCCCCGGAAAGAAATACGCCAGGTAGGAGACGAATACCGCGCCGACCGCCGCGATGGCACCGGGCCCGTCGACAAAGAAAAACGTCCAGCCAAATGAGAACGCGACGAACGACCACGGATACGCGCGGCGGAGATACACATACGTACCGCCCGTTTCCGGAATCGCTGCGGACAACTCGGCGTAGCAGAGACCTCCGCTCAACGCGAGCAGGCCAGCGACCAGCCAGACGATCATGCTGAGACCGGGCGCGCCGGTCTCGCGTGCAATCAGGCCTGGCGAAACAAAGATGCCGGTTCCAATGATGCCGCCGACAATGATGGCCGTGCCATCGAGCGGACCAAGCGCGCGAACGAGTGAGGTACGCGCGACCGCGACGTCAGACATCAAACGAGTACGCGATCCCGGGGAACGATGCCGCCACCGCGCGCACATCATCGCGAAGGGCGGAAATGCCGTCAAACCGTTCGTCGTGCGCGGCTGCCGCGATAAGGCGAGCAATGGTGGGCATGTCACCCGGATGCATGCCGCGCCGCGTCACCTCCTGCACGGTGATGCGGAGTCCCGTGCGCCGGCCGCGCTCCGTATCGCCCGAGAGGTGCGCTGCGTGAAGAAGGATGTTCGCCGACTGGCATCGCTCTTCCACCGCGCGCGCACCGAGGGCAGCAACGTCGGCGAAAATCTGGTGTGTGTCCGTCATTCCGCGGTCAGCCGCGAGGACTCGGATGCCATGCTCCTGGAGCGCCACGCCGAGCGCGCGCGCATTTGCGATGGTCGTACGGGCGTAGGCATCGCCAAAGGCAACCATTTCCGCGAGCGCGTGTGCGGTGGCGGCGAGCTTGTTCTGGTCGCGCGTCTGCAACAATCCGGGAAAGGACAAGTGCAGCACTCTGCGCGCGATGTCGGGACGTTGGGTGAGTACGAGTCCGCCGACGGGACCGCCAAGGATCTTGTGTGTGCTCGTGACCACAATGTCGACGCCGACGGCGAGTGGCGATGGCGAACACCCCGTGGCGCCGTAGAGTGAAACATGCGCGGCATCGTAAACGAGAAGGGCGCCACACGATTGCGCTATCTCGTGCAGCTCGGCAAGGGCGGGTTCGAACAGAATGTAGCTGCCACCAACGATGATGAGGCGCGGCAAGTGCTTGCGCGCCAGATCGCGTGTGGCGTCGAGGTCGATCTCGAAGAGTGGGCCGGGAGGAATCTCCACGACGTTGAGGCCCATCCAGCCCGGCGGGCCGTCTGACGAATACGTCATGCTGCCGCCGCCTTCCATTGACTGCACGAGAAGCGTGTCTCCCCGTTCCGTGGTGGCCAGCATCGTGGCCATGAATGCCATGGTGGTGCTGACTGGCCGCCACTCTACGAACTCAGCACCAAAGAGCCGCCGCGCGAGATGGATCAGCGTGGCTTCGATTTCGTCGATGGCGTTGTTCTGAACTTGCGGGGGGAACTCCTTGTCGCCGGGAAAGCCCTCGGTCACACGGGTGGCGAGATCGGAATCGAGGAGACGCCGGGTGGATGCCGATGTGGTGTTCTCCGCGGCATTCATGTTCAGGCATTCGTGCTGCCGCCAACTATCGGTGCGCTCGACAAGCGCGCGCACGGCTGACGCCAACTGCTCGGGTGGACGCGCGAGCATTCGCGCATTTGCTGCGGCGAGGAAGGATTCACTGGGCGCCGTCATGGAACCGCTCGCGCCAATACCTGTCGGCGCTCCTTCGTAGTCGACGAGGTTCGAGTTCCGTCCAGGCTTTACTGCAGACGTGCTCTTCACGAGGCACCAATTCGGAGCGGCATGTTCGATAGGTAGGCAACGAACGGCGCATGGTCTTGTACGGTCTTATGTGCGCTTGAACGGATGGCCGTATTCGTGTGTTTTGCCATAAGGCGCTACAAATCGGCTTGCGCGCGTGCAAGACCGGCGGCGTTCGGTCCCCAATGGTTGAGTCACCTTACCGGTGCGCCCACGGCTGCACCGACGACCAGCGTGCCGGCGGCACGTGTTCTTTCGTGACCCGCGAGGGGTGCACATGCGGATTCGCTACTGCTCGATGCTGCTTGGATTGTGCGCAATGCTTTCGACGACGATTGCAGGAGCACAGTCAGCGCTTACCGGCCGCGTTCGATCTCCGCGCGGCGAGCCGATTGCCGGAGCGCAGGTAGTTCTCGTGCTCTCCAAACTGACGACGCTGACGAACGACTTGGGCTCCTACCGCGTGGCCGTGAACGGGATTGCAACGGACACGCTGCGGATTACGCGGCTCGGATACACACCCGTCACGGTCGTTGTGCGCGTTGGCTCGCCCGGCGACCAAGTGCAAGACGTCACGCTCGTGCCGAGTGCCGTTTCGCTCGAGGCGCTGGTGGTGACCGGCACCGCGATGGGAAGTGAACGACTCCGGGCGCAGTCCGCCGTGATCGGGACCATCGATGCGGCAGAGTTGGCGCGCACCGCACCGATAGCGAGTCTCGCGGACATACTGACCGCGCGCGTGTCCGGCGTTTCCGTGCTCCAGAGCAGCGGAACCTCAGGGACCTCGCAGGCCATCCGCATTCGGGGCTCCGGATCCATCTCGCTTGCGAAGGATCCACTGATTTACGTCGACGGCGTTCTCGTGGACAGCCGCAACACGTCGGGCTTCTCGGTTGGCGGACAGACGTCGAGCCGGCTGAACGACATCAACCCGGCGGACATCGAGAAGATCGAGATCGTGAAGGGGCCTGCCGCGGCGACGCTGTACGGTGCGGACGCCTCGGCGGGCGTGATTCAGGTGATCACGAAACGCGGCCGGACTGGAGCCGGGCAGCCGTTCTCGCAGAACCTCGGACTGGAATACAACGACATCACGATGCCGTGGGTGCCTTCCGACAACTACGGAAAGTGCACTGCGGCGCTCGTCGCAGCGACGAGTCTGAATCCATTGTGTCGCGGTCAGGTCGTTGGTGCCGTGGTGCACGACAATCCGATCCTTCGCGACAACGTGTTCCGCGACGGCACGCTCGGCGCGATCGACTGGAGTGGCCGAGGGGGCGGAAACGCTTACGGCTTCTTCCTCTCGTTTAACAATTCGCACGAGGACGGCATCTTCAGGAACAACTTCGTGACGCGGAGGAACGGGCGCGCGAACGTGAACTGGCAGCCGAGTGCCGCCTGGTCATTGAGCGTGGGCTCATCGGTGACCGGATCTGAGACGCGCCTCCCGAATAACGACAACGGATTGGGTTTCATGGTGCTCACGCGCCAAGGGAGTCCACTCACCCGCGTAGATGACTCGGTGGCAACGCGGTTGGGACAGCGCAACGGCTGGTTCCAGCCCAATCGGCGTCGCGAGGCCCTCGAGGCAATAGATAGCCGGCTGAACAACCTGCGAAGCACGTCGACAATTACGATCGACTACATGACGCGGAGTTGGTTCCGGAATCGCCTGACCACCGGGGTGGACCTGTCAACGACCGAGGGCCGCCAGCTCTTCCCGAAAAACCTGAATGTGTGGTACCCCGGAACGCAGAACGATGGGCAGTTGGTGGAAGATCGTCTTGCAACTCGCTACATGACGTTCGACTATCAGGGGAACCTGCACGGCACGATGCGGGAGATCGTCTCCGATTTCTCATTCGGTGTGCAACTCCTCGACAACCGCACCACCGACCTGAACGCGTCGGGAACAGGGCTGGTCACGAATGAGAACGCAAACATCAACGCCACACCGGCGGTCTCGCGCACCTACGGGCAGTCCTTCGTCGAGACACGGTCGCTGGGCTACCTCGCGCAGTGGCAGCTTGCGTTCAAGGACCGGCTGTTCGTGCAGGCAGGCCTTCGCCGTGACCAGAACTCATCGTTCGGTCCAAACGCGGATGCCTTCTATCTCCCGAAGCTTGGTATCTCGTGGGTGCCATCGGAAGATCCACGATGGCCCGAGAAGTTGCACTTTATCAACACACTGAAGCTTCGCGGGGCCTGGGGCACCAGCGGGCGCTCACCAACACCAGGCGCCGCACTTCAGACGTACATCGCGTCGCCCTACGTGCTCAGTTCGACGACGACCGCAGCAGGCGTGGTTCCGCAGTCGCCGGGAAACGCCAACCTGCGGCCAGAGCGGGGCGTGGAGTACGAGGCGGGCATCGACGCCGCGCTCTGGGGAGATCGCGTTGGCACCGAGCTGACATGGTTCCGGAAGGAATCACGTGACCTCCTGATCGCGCAGACACTCCCGCCCTCACTGGGATTCTCGGCGAGCCCGTTCGCGAACCTCGGCGGCGCCCTGAATACCGGTGTGGAGGTCGGAGTGCACGGTGCGGTGTTGCAGGGAGAGCGCATCGGCCTCGAGTTGCGCACCAGCATGAACACACTGCACAGCGAGCTCACGGACCTTGGCGGCATTGCGGCGTTCGGCAGCCCGGTGCGCTTCAACGTTGGCCAGCAGCTCGCGTACTGGAATACACTGAAGCTCCGGCGCGTGGACGTGGCCGCGGGTCGCGCGATTGTCTCCGACACAGCGGAGTTCATCGGGAACCAGGTGCCGACCTTCGAAGGCAACGTCGGGGGCACGCTCACGCTGTTCCGCGAGGCGCGGCTCACCGCCACGATGGACTGGAAACGCGGCTATCGCATCTACAACCTGAGCGACGACATCCGCGACCGTACGTCGAGTAACCTGCCGTCGTACCGGAGCGTGACGCGCGATTCGCTCCCGGCGGAAGAACGGCTCAGATTCTTCGGCCCCTTCTTCACCGAAGGCACCACGTCGCCGTCGCATCCCGTGTCGGCCGATCAAGTGATCGAGCCATACGTACAGGACGCAAGCTTCACGCGGCTGCGCGAAGTATCACTCACCGTGTCACTAGCGCGCCGTCTGGTCAGCCGCATGGGTGCGTCATCGGGGGAGATCACCCTCGCGGGGCGCAATCTTGCCCTGTGGACCAAGTACGAGGGTGCGGATCCCGAGGTACAGCGCAACCCGAACGAGACCAACGTCCTGATCGACAACTGGACCGTGCCGCCGACCCGGCGCTATGTCCTCCGCCTCAGCCTGTTGTTCTGACCATGACACTTCTCCCGACCCAATACAGCGTGCGGCGACATGGTGTGGCTGCGCTCCTCTTTCTTGCCTGCGGCGCGTGTGGCGACTTACTCACCGTGCCCAATCCCGACGTCATCGACGCGACGACGCTCAACGGGAACGACCCGCTTGTGGTGGACGTCTTCGCGCGATCGGCGCAAACTGCCTTCGCGAGCTCGTACGGAGACATCATTCGCTTTGGCGCAATGTTCACCACGGAGATGCAGTACGTGGGGACCTCCGAACCGGAAGGCCAGTTCGCCGTGCGCAGCGTCTCCATCCTGAATCTCCTCAATGGTCCCACCGTGTGGGGTCCACTATCATCGTCACGCGTTCAGGCTGACAAGGTGACGCTGCTGTTAAAGGGTACTGCCGGCGCCGAGAGTAACATCAACTCGGCACGTGCCGCGCTGTTCTCCGCGTATGCGCTAGAGTTGATGGCCGAGACGTTCTGTGAAGGAACGCTCGCCGACGTGACCACGCTAAAGCCCGGCGCGCGGTTGACAACCGCGCAGGTCCTCGACACCGCGATCGTCCGCTACACCAGTACAATCGACATCGCCACTGCGGCAACAGGAGTGCTCACCGGAGCGTCGCTCGCCGAAGCAACCAGTTTCGTTGGCGCGGCACGCGTGGGTCGCGCGCGCGCGCACCTGCAGCGCGGGAATCTCGCGTTGGCCATCGCCGATGCGGCGGCCGTGCCGGCAGGATTCACATACTCATTGCAGTATGTGGACGACGCCGGGAATCGCACGCGCGTGAGCAACCGGCTGTGGCAGTTCACATTGGGCAGCGGTCAACTCAGCACGGCGCCGGCATACCGTGCGCTCGCTGACACGCGTGTTCCATTCCAGAATCCGGTTTCCGGATTGCCGGCAGGCGACGGAACCACGCTGTTCGCGCAGCAGCGATACACATCCTACAGCGCACCGATTCGTCTCGCGTCGAAGCTCGAAGGCGACTACATCTCGGCGGAAGCACAGCTTCCGAATACGGCGCCGGCGCTCGCACTCATCGCGCTGCGGCGCACCGCAGGCGGTCAGCCCGCATACGCTGGTGGCGTGGATGCGGCGTCCGTGCTCGCCGAATTGTTCGACCAGCGTGCGCGTGATTTCTTCCTCGAGGGTCACCGATTGGGCGACGTGCGTCGTGCAGTGGATACCTACAAGAATCCCGCGCTGATCAAGTACATGCTCACCGAAGGCTCCGCGTACTTCACCAAAGCCAACCTCGGACTGGTGGGCAATCAGACGTGCGTGCCGCTGCCGCAAACAGAAACGGCGAACAATCCCAACTTCAAATAGTCGCGGTGCGGATAGAGCTCGTATCGCGGTGCCTTACCGTTGTCTGTTGGCTGAACGCCGTGCCGGCGTTCAGTCAGCAGATTCCGGACAGCAGTTTCATTCCGCACGTTGCACGGCCGGAGTATCCCACCGGTACTGGCCCGGTGGTTTGCCAGGACGGCGCGCACAACAATGTGCACACCACTCGCGGGCAGTATCTCGCATTCAGCACGCTCGCCGCGGCCGATGGCTATCGCGTGGAGTCGCTTGACGGGCCGCTCTCGAGGGCGGTGCTGGACGCCTGCTCGATTCTTGTCATCGCCAGCCCGCGCAATGCAGCCACATTGCGCTCGCGTTCGCGCCCCATTCTCAACGCATACACCGCGGACGAGGTAGCGATCGTAAAGACGTGGGTGGAGGATGGCGGGTCGCTCCTCCTCATCACGGATCACATGCCTGTGGTGGCCTCGATGCGCCTGCTGATCGAGGCATTCGGATTCAAGGCGATCGACGGCTTTGCCACGACCGTCGCGGACACGACGTCGCGATTGCCAATCGTCTATCGTCGTTCCGACGGTAGCCTGCGCGCTCACGCAATCACAGACGGACGCTCGCCGGCAGAGCGGGTGGATTCCATTGCGACGTTCACTGGCGCTGCGTTCCAACCGGAGGCGACGTTCGCCACGCTGTGGCAGCTACCAAAGCGGACCATAGTGATAGTGCCAAACGCTCCGTGGGAATTTCCTGCGAGTGCGCCGCGTCTTGCCGGCGTGGGGTTGGCGCAAGGCGCAGCGCGCGCGTTTGGTGGCGGGCGCATCGTATTCTCAGCCGAGGCGGCGATGTTTACGGCGCAGTGGGAGGATACGCCTCGCAAGGCAATGGGAATGAATCATCCGGCAGCGAAGCAGAATGCGCAGTTCGTCCTCAACGTATTGCACTGGCTCAGCGCCCAGGGGGGGTCGAGCGCGTTGACCCCGGCGCTGCCGCGCCGCAGTGTGCGCTTGTTCTAGCACATGGCCGCCACCGTCCTTTTCGAGCGAGAGACAGCGGAATTCACCCTGAAGCTCGCGCGCTACGCCGCGAGCACCGTGATGCCCGCTCACGCCCACGACGATAACGGCGTCAGCATCGTCCTAGAGGGGACACTCGTTGAGGAGGCGAACCACGCCAGCTTTTACGCCGGCCCGGGCTGGTCGGTGATCAAGCCGGCGTCCACGATTCACGCCAACGCCTTTGGGGCTGCCGGTGCCACGCTCCTTGCTATCGTGCCACGATTGGCGTCGTCACGATTTCCCACGACGTGGAGTTGGATCGAACGTCCTTCGGTATTCCGATCCGCGCTCCGACTCGTCACCGAGCGGAGCGATGGCATCTACACCGAATTCATCGCGGCCCTCGAGCAGGAGAAACCCGGTGGCCTCGACCACCAGTGGCTGCGCAAGGTCAGGGCATCGCTGGACGACGTCTCACAGCCGCTGCGTCCAGTATCGGCGCTGGCTTCCGAGGCGAACGTGCACCCGGTGTATCTCGCGCGGCGTTTTCGGGGGGCATACGGAATGTCGCTACGCGAGTATCGTCTGGTAGTGCAGGTACGCCGCGCTACACAACTCGTGCTGGGCACGCGGCGGACACTGTCGGAGATTGCGCATGCCTGCGGCTTTGCCGACCACAGCCACATGTGTCGCTCCTTCCGTGTCGTTGCGCGCACGACTCCGGGCGCGCTCCGCGCGTCGCACTAGCGGCACGAGAGTTCGAATCTTTCAAGACACCGCTGCGAGCGCGGGGCATCATTCCGGTCACCCACTCAGCCCGGAGATCCAGTGCCGTCTCGAATTCGTGGCCTCACCGCCGTCTGTCTCTGCGCACTCCTTGCAGGGTGCGGCAGGGCAAGCGTCCGCTCGAGCCCCGAGATCTCGGTAGGCGAGGTCGGAGCCCGGCTCGATGACTACCTATCGCGCGTCGCGAACTTTGGCTTCGCGGGAAGCGTGCTCATTGCCGACTCGAGCCAGGTGTTACTCAGCCACGGCTACGGATTAGCCAATGAGGCGCGGAACCAGCCGAACACCGCGTCGACGATCTTCGACATGGGATCGATCGTGAAGCAGTTCACCGCCGCCGGCATACTCCTCCTTGAATCCGAGGGAAAGCTCCGGACGACGGATTCGATTGCGAGGTTCTTTCCAGAGGCGCCGGCGGACAAGGCGGCGATTACCCTGCACCAGGTAATGACGCACACATCGGGCATCGTAGGCGATGTGGCCGGCGACTACGATGCCGTGGGGCGAGACTCGGCGCTCAAGGTCATCTGGGCCTCGCCTCTCGTATCGGTGCCGGGGAAGCAGTTCGAATACTCGAACGCCGGCTACTCCCTGCTCGGCGCGCTCATCGAGAGGATTACCGGGAAGCCGTACGAACAGTTTCTCAGAGCGCGGCTCCTGGATCCGGCGGGCATGCACGAAACCGGGTATCGGTTGACGAACCTTGATTCATCACGCGTTGCGCACACGTACACACCCCCCACCGATCATGGAACACCCGCCGAGCGACTGGCGACGTCGCGCGGTCCGTGGTGGAACCTGATGGCAAATGGCGGAATGCTCACGACGGTGACCGATCTCTATAAGTATGAGCTCGCGCTACGGCGCGGCACTCCGGTGTCGAAGGTGATACAGGCCAAGCAGTTTGCCGAGCAGTTACGGCGCTCACCGACGCTTGCCAACGGATATGATTGGTGGATCGAGCCTGCAGCGGACGGCGGGATCCAATACAATAGGGGGGGAGACGCGAGCCAATATGGCCTGAACGCCGAGTGGCGCAGATACCCGAAGGATCATTCCACGTTCATCGTTCTCTCGAACAATCGCCATCACGGATGGAGTAGCCGCCGCTACATCCTGCCGAACCTGCGCATGGTGTACCTCGGTTCTGCCGGTCTCACTCCGCCATGGGTCGCCCGTGCGGAGGGCGCGCAACTCGCTCCCCTCGCCGGCGTCTACCGGATTGATTCGGGGTCGTACATACGGATCGATACTTCGCGCGGACGCCTCACACTCGGCGCCACGGGGCAGTCAGCGGTGAACGTGCTGGTGTTCAACCGCGACAGCGGGAGCATGCGCAATCGCGATCGGATCAACGACCGCGCACTCGCGGGAGTGAAGGCGCTCGCGATGCGCGACAGTGCAGGCTCCGTGAACTTTCTTGGCTCGGCGCTGCGCGCCAGCGAATTGACGCGCACCTGGAAGGGAGTTGAATCGCGGCTCGGTGCGTTCCGCTGCGCGAGCGTTCTTGGCTCGGACAGGCTCGACCGGGGGGTATTTCTCACGACGGTTCGCCTGCGCTTCGCGGATACTACGCTCACCGTGCGCTTCACATGGACAAGCGCCGGGCCTGAGGTGAACGTCGATGACGACGAACAGCGGAAGACCGTTGGCTTCGCGGCCGACTCACCCGTAGATGTCGCGGCGTGGTCTCCGTACTGGTACCTGAGTGGGGATGCGATCGTCACTTATGACATGAACACGAACCAGACGCTGCGCGGCCGGCGAGTTGGGAATGATCTCGTGTTCGAGCTGCCGGGGAGGGAAGTGCGCGCGACGAAAGTCGCGCGGATAGTGGAAACCAATGAATGGTGCCGTGATCGCTGAAGGGAACATGCGGTCACGATACCGTCTCGGCACAGTGCGCGGGACGGCAGAGATTCCTCAATGCGCTTCGGTTCATTCCCTTCGCTAAACGGCAAGCAATACCAACTTCAAGCAATTCGTTCTCAATACACTGCACTGGCTTACCGAGGGGCGGGCCGAGCACGCTGACCCGACGGTAGCGCACGGCAGTATGCCATTGTCCTAAGACTCAGTGCTGCACCGTATCGCGGAGCCAAGCATACCAGTTGAAATTGGCAGACGCACCACTCGTTGTGTTTGTCAGATTGGTGCCCGGCACCTTCTTCCCACGATGTTCGTTCAACCAACTGTCATTGACCTTTACAGCCGCGCTGAAACCACCGTCGGCCGTCATGTTAACACCCTCAAGCTTGATGCGTTTCGCCCCCGCCAATTCACTCGCGAGAAACGCGGTCGCTAGTCCTGCGGCTTCCACCTCACAACCGTCCTGCGAGTCCGGCCGCGCGAGCACCAGCCCAGCGACTGCCGCCGAGACGGTATCTCCACACAGTGGGTGGGGCGTTGGCAGCGCGAAGGTGACGAGGCCAGTTGGCGTGAGACCGACATATCGAGCGCTAGTGACCGCCAGCACCGTCCGATCAAATTTTCTGAGCGATGCGAACGCGAGCATGCGCATAGAGAGGTCAGCTTGCTGCCGTGCCAAAGGCATCAGTGCGGACACGACTGCCGAATCGCCGAGACTGAGGGTGCCGAGCAAGTCGACGATTGCCCGCTGAGTATCCGGATTGTGCACAGTGTCGAGCGCAGCAAGCAACTCGTGCACCGCCGGCCAGGTTCCTTGCCGCTGGCGCAACGCTTCGAGCGCCGTACGCGCGTCGGCGGATGCGGCAGCATCGCACGCGACAAATGATCGCGCGAGCACGCGCTCGGTGTGTGCGTCCCACGCACCAACGACGTTTAGATACGCCAGGTAGATGTACACGGGAACCGACGCCGCAGCGATGCAGAACGCGCGTGTGCGGCGGTAGTCGAGCATGCACCGAAATGATCGCCATTCTCATCGCGGTTTCACATCGCAGTTCGCCAACTTTCCAAGGCCGACTACTGGACGGGATCGAGCGGCGGCAGCGCCGAACCCGCGCCGGCAGAACGCCGGTATTCGGCGGGGGTGGAGCCGGTCACCAACTTGAAGACGCGGCTGAAATGGCTCTGGTCGCAGAAACCGCTGTCCATCGCGATGTCGGCAATGGAGCGTGTCGTGGTGAGCAGTTGCCGAGCGCCGCGATGAATGCGGAGACGCCGCGTGTAGTCTCCGATGGTCATGCCGAACGAGCGGCGGAACACTTGCGCGAGGTGTACGGGATGTACGCCGACATCCATGGCGAGTGTATCGAGTGAGATATGCTCGGTACAGCCATCGTGGAGTATTTCGCGTGCGCGGAGCAGCCAGGCGGGCATGCGGCGTCGCTCTACCGATACCGAGGCGCGCGCAACAGCCACGAGCATCTCCAGGCAGATCGACTGCACGGCGAGCGGCGTGACGACGTCTTGCCGCAGAAGCTCACCATGCAACCGCTGGCTCAACTCGGACGGCGCTGCACCGCGCACGCACGTTCCCTGAAGCACGCCGCGCGTGCGGGGCTCATGCATCTCGAGCCAATCTGACTCCAGCTCCACGATGATGCACCGCGCACCGGTGGAACCGAAGGCGTTGGCGTGCTCCGTTTCCATGGGCTTGAACGTGATGTCGTATCGCCCGACATCGTGTGTGGCGCGACCGAACCGTTCCGTCATCCGTCCGTTGAGGATGACAGCGAACGAGGCACGCTGGTGCACATGCCACGGATAGCGCGCATCGGCATAGTACTCCGCCTCGGTGAGGATGATGCCGGGATACGAAAGCGTTTGCAACGTGGAGCCGAGTGTGGGTACATCCACGCGTATTCCCATCGTGGCTCCGGTTGGACTAACGGAATCGTGCGAGAAAGGCATCGATGTCCGGCCAGACGTCCGGCCCGAGGCTGTGCGTGTATTCCGGGTAGGTCTTGATTGTGACGGGACGCCCAGCCGCGCGAAGTGAATCCAGTTGGAGCGCGGCGAATCTGTTCGGAAGGAGTGGGTCTTTCATTCCCATCAGCCACAGCGTCGGCACCGTCATGGTTGCCAGCGTTGGACGCGAGTCAAATCCCGGGTCACCAGTGAACGAGGGGAACCTGGCGTACGCCGAATCCACAGAACTCGTCAGCGTCGGGTTTGGGCCGGCGAAGTTCATCTGCGCGCCAACAGGAATGGTGACACCGGAGAACAGGATGCCGAATGCGGCTGTGCTTGCGATGCGCATGGCCTCGGGAATAATCCATCCCGCCTGACTGGCCCCGAAGAAGCCGCACTTGTGTGAGTCAATGTCGCGCGCGCCGCACGCCGTCGCGAATGCGGCGGCCGCATCGCGTGCGAGCTCGGGGATCACCGTGCGTGACGTGATGGGGCCGACGCCGCGAAACTTGCCGGTGGATTCACCGACGCCGCGCTTGTCATAGCGGAATACCGCGAAGCCGCGCGACGTGAATTTGGGAACGATGTTCAGCATCTCGTCTCGCGTCGCGCGTCCGGATCCGTGCACGAGAACGATCACCGGGAAGGGCCCCGGTCCCTCAGGGCGGTCGAATGCATAGTGCAACTCTGCGGAATCACTATGAAACACGCCCTGCTCCAGAGTGGACTGCGCGCGCGCGGGGCTGCTGAGCACGCACACGGCGCAAATGCTGACTATGCAAGAACGGAACGACGAGCGCATTGCGGAAGGATGCGGCGAGAGTGGCGACACTGGAAACGGTCTGTACAAGAATCGTCCCACAGACGGGGCGGCGACAGGATGGGAGCAAAGGAGAAGTGTCAGAAAATGATGGAATGCCGCACCGGCGCACTATGAGCGGGTGCGTGGCCCTTGTCAGAGCCGCGCCGGATCCACATCGACGGCTCGTTCAACAACCCGGATGCGGAGCGTGTCGCTGCGTTGCGCGAGCCATCCCACCAACTCGATCAGGCCCACGCGGTTCACGAGCAGACCCGTCATACCAGCCTGATTCCACCACAGAATCTCGCCGCTGCGATTCGTGCCGGAGATGTGCTCGGACGCGCCGAAGTGATACACGACGGTGCCGCCTGAATCGCGTGCGACGAGTCCGACACGGAGCGTGTCGCCAACCCGAAGCGTCCGAGGGCGCGCCGTCCAGGCGATACGCCCAATAGGGGGAAGCACCGTCACGGAATCCTGCGCGACCAAGCCATTCACGCGCTTGCGAAGAACGAACACTCCAAGCTTGCGCGCGCGCAATATGCCGAGAGGGGAGACGCTGATTCCGCGCGACTCCGTCATCCACGCAGATGTCGTGACGACCGAATCGATCATGCACACATCGCCCGTGCAGCGATAGGCTCGCGCCACCACCCGGAGTGAATCGCCGAGGGCCAGCACCAGGATACCGCCGTGCTCGGGAACGACATCGGCGTGGCGGGTAATTGCAGGGCTGCGCTGTGCGGTCACCGCCGGACAGTGGCAGCATAGCAAGAGCACGATCGCCAAGCGCCGCGCGCAATCATCGAACTGACCAGAAGAAGTCTGCACCACAACTCCGGCTGAAGGGCCGTCATGCCCCGCACGGCGCTCCCTCGGGCAGTCGGACGCCGAACACCAATATCCGCGTCCGCAAGTTGATGTGGAAGTGGCGCGTTCGCGTCCATGGAACTCTGACACTCTGTCGTGCCGTCTCGTGCGAACTTTCGGCGTCGACCCGTGCTGGTCTTACGAACCGTTTATCCCTGCGGTGCAGGATGCGGTGTACTGGTACCATCCCGCCACCAGTATTAAAGGGCGGCAGCGGGCAGACTGGCCGGCGACTACCTCCAGAGCGATCCGTCGTCTCCCTATTATGTAGACGTCGTTCTCACAGCACGTGCGTTGTCACTCCATCCCGACAAGGTTGGTGGGCAACAGCTACGACTTACCAACTGGTCCGACGTCGATCGGCGCGTCCCTGGGGGAATCCGATACCGTAGGAATCGTTGTCAACACAAAGGACATGCTTTCAATGGCTACTGCGACAATCGAAGAATCGGCCGTCGAAGTTTCCGACACGTTCCCGATCAACGGCACGGACTACATCGAGTTTTACGTCGGCAATGCGCGGCAGGCGGCGCACTTCTATTGCGCGGCCTTTGGCTTCGCGCTCGTCGGGTATCGTGGGCCGGAA
>JBBQHJ010000011.1:0-34280 GCA_038323865.1 Gemmatimonadales bacterium | reverse complement strand
ACGCTTCATCGCACGATCGTGCGACCGCTCATTACGGAAGCGAGCTCGGTCGCCTATCAGGAGCGCGGGGAGTACCACTTCGAGGTACATCCCGACGCGAACAAGACGGAAATCCGCAGCGCCATTCAGCAATTGTTCGGCGTGCGGGTGACGGGCGTCTGGACGTCGAACCATCGCGGCAAGGACAAGCGCGTTGGCCAGAGCGTCGGCCGCAAGTCGCACTGGAAGCGAGCGATCGTGAAGCTCGCTGACGGCGACAAGATCGATCAGATCTTCGAGGGTTAATCGAAAATGCCGATTCGTCAATTCAAGCCTGTTACCAAGAGCAGCCGCTTCCGCTCGGTCTCGGATTTTGCCGAGATCACGACGCGGACGCCTGAGAAGTCGTTGCTCGAGCCGATCAAGAAGAGCGGCGGTCGCGACAATCACGGTCACATTTCGATGCGTCGCATCGGTGGTGGCCATAAGCGGAAGTACCGGATCATCGATTTCAAGCGCAACCGTCCCGGCCAGCCGTGCACGGTGTTGACGATCGAATACGATCCGAATCGTTCGGCGCGCATTGCGCTCGTGCAGTATGAGGACGGCGAGAAGCGTTACATCATTCACCCGAAGGGGTTGAAGGTTGGTGACGTGATTTCGTCCGGCCCTGGCACGGACGTTCGCCTCGGAAACGCGCTGCCGTTGGGCGAGATCCCGCTCGGTACGGACGTGCACAATATCGAGCTGAAGCTCGGCAAGGGCGCGCAGATTTGCCGCTCGGCCGGTATGTCAGCGCAGGTGATGGCGAAGGAAGGCGAGTACGTCACGCTGCGGATGCCGAGCAGCGAAGTCCGCCTGGTGCACAAGCTTTGCCTGGCCACGATTGGTGAAGTGGGCAACTCCGAGCATGAGCTCGAGAGCTGGGGTAAGGCGGGCAAGAGCCGCTGGATGGGTTGGCGTCCCAAGGTTCGTGGTGAAGTCATGAACCCTGTGGATCACCCGCACGGTGGTCGTACGCGCGGCGGGCGGAACGTCGTCAGCCCGTGGGGCAAGAAGGAAGGCGTGAAGACGCGCAATAAGAAGAAGGCTTCGCAGCGGATGATCGTCCGCGGCCGGAAGCGCGGCAAGGCCACGCAGTAATCCCGGATTGATACCATGGCGAGAAGCGTAAAAAAGGGGCCGTTCGTTCAGGACGCGCTCGTGAAGAAAGTGGAAGCGCAGAACACGTCGGGCACCAAGAAGGTGATCAAGACGTGGTCACGCTCGAGCACGGTGCTCCCCGATTTCGTCGGGCATACGTTTGCCGTGCATAACGGCAACAAGTTCGTGCCGGTCTACGTGACGGAGAACATGGTTGGCCATAAGCTCGGCGAGTTTTCGCCGACGCGGCTCTTCCGTGGTCATACGGGCGGGAAGGCGGTGGACAAGAAGGCGCCTGCGCCGAAGCCGTCTGGAGGCAAATAACCAATGCCAGCAGCCAAGAAAGCAGCGGCCAAGAAGACTGTGGCGAAGACGACCGCGAGCCGCCGACCGCGGACCGCTGTCGGCTCCGCGCCTGCGACCGAGGCTCGCGCGTTTCAGCGCAGCACGCGTCAGTCGCCGTACAAGATGCGCCTCGTGATCGACCAGATCCGTGGCAAGGACGTGAACGAGGCACTGGGTCTCCTCGCGTTCTCGAAGAAGCATGCAGCGAAGCAGATCACGAAGACGCTGAAGTCAGCGGTTGCGAACGCCGAACAGGCGGCGCGGTCGACGAATGCGGCGCTCGATCTGGATGCGCTGTACATCAAGCACGCGATCGTGAACGAGGGTCCGAAGCTCAAGCGGTTCATGCCTGCCGCTCAGGGACGCGCGACTCCGATCAAGAAGCGGACGAGTCACGTTGAGATCATTGTGGCTGAGCGTAACGGCGGGGGACGCTAATGGGACAAAAGACTAATCCGATCGGCTTCCGGCTCGGAATCAGCAAGCAGTGGAACTCGCGGTATTACGCGGGTCGTGAGCTGCCGGCGCTGCTTCGTGAGGACGAGCTGCTTCGCAAGTATCTGAAGGCGCGCCTGGGTCATGCGGCGATCGCGAACATCGTGATCGAGCGCAAGCCGGGAAAGGTTGTCGTGACGCTGCATACGGGACGTCCGGGTGTGGTGATCGGCAAGAAGGGCGCAGAAGTCGACAAGCTTCGCGACGAGCTCTCGCACCTGACGAACAAGGAAGTCGGGATCAATGTCGAGGAGATCAAGCGTCCCGAGCTCGATGCGCAGCTGGTGGCGGACAACATCGCCGCGCAGCTCGCCCAGCGTATCTCGTTTCGCCGCGCGATGAAGCGTGCGGTGCAGAGCACGATGCGGATGGGAGCGGCGGGTATCAAGGTGAAGGCGGGTGGTCGTCTGGGCGGCGCTGAAATCGCGCGCGTCGAGGGCTATCACGAGGGTCGTGTGCCTCTTCACACGCTGCGAGCCGATATCGATTACGCGATTTCGACGGCGAAGACCACGTACGGCACGATTGGTGTCAAAGTGTGGATCTTCAAGGGCGACATCGTGCAGGATCGTCGCGGCAGCACGTACTCCAGCGGTCAGTAAGGAGAGCGAGCGATGCTGAGTCCGAAGCGCGTCAAATTCCGCAAGATGTTCAAGGGCCGCACGAAGGGTCTGAGCCAGCGTGGCAACACGGTGGCGTTCGGGACCTACGGTTTGCAGACCCTGGAGCCGGGTTGGATCACGAGCCGCCAGATTGAAGCGGCGCGTGTTGCCCTGACCCGTCACATCAAGCGTGGTGGTAAGGTGTGGATCCGCATCTTCCCCGATAAGCCGATCACGAAGAAGCCTGCCGAAACCCGCATGGGTAAGGGAAAGGGCTCACCGGAAATGTGGGTGGCCGTTGTGCGTCCTGGCCGCATGATGTTCGAGCTGGAAGGTGTACCGCTCGACATTGCGCAGAAGGCGATGGCGCTTGCTGCGGCGAAGATGCCGGTGAAGACCAAGTTCGTCGTGCGTGAGGAGGCGCACACCGATGCGAGCGAGTGATATTCGCGAGATGTCGGTCGAGGATGTGCAGTCGAAGATTGCGGAGCTCGAGGAGGAGCGTTTCCGCTTGAATTTCCGCAGTGCGACTGAGCCGCTCGACGATCCGCTCCGGCTGCGTGGTATCCGCAAGGATATTGCGCGCCTCAAGACCATCCTGCGCGAGCGAGAGCTCCAGGGCACGCGCTGAGCGCGGGAGGAATGACCAATGGCTGAGATGACGAACGAAACGGTCAGCGAGCGGAACGCGCGGAAGACGCGCACCGGACTCGTTGTGAGCGACAAGATGGACAAGACGATTGTGGTGGCGATTGAACGTCGCGTGCCGCATCCGATCTACGGCAAGATGATCACGCGGACGCGGCGTCTGAAGGCCCACGACGAGGAGAACTCGGCGAAGGTCGGCGACACGGTGCGTATCGTCGAGACGCGCCCGCTGTCGAAGGACAAGCGGTGGCGTCTGGTCGAGATCGTCGACCGCGCACGTTAAGGGAGGACTACCATGATCCAGCAGGAATCGATGGTGAAGGTTGCGGATAACTCGGGTGCGAAGACCGCGCTCGTGATTCGCGTCCTCGGCGGAACCCGCCGGCGCTACGCAGGTCTCGGCGACATTGTCGTCGTGGCGGTGAAGAACGCGCTCCCGAATGGCACAGTGAAGAAGAGCGACGTCGCGAAGGCGGTTGTCGTGCGCACGGTGAAGGAGACTCGCCGCAAGGATGGCAGCTACATCCGCTTCGACGAGAATGCCGTGGTGATCATCAATGACGCGGGCGAGCCGCGGGCCACTCGTATCTTCGGCCCCGTCGCACGTGAGCTGCGCGAGAAGAAGTACATGAAGATTGTCTCGCTCGCGCCGGAGGTCTTGTAAGATGCGCATTCTCAAGTACAAGAAGACCGATCGTGCGAAGTCGAAGGGACAGAAGCGTCATGCGCGGAATTCGGAGCGTGTGAAGATTCATGTCTCGACGGGCGACACCGTGCAGGTGGTGCGTGGTGACGACAAGGGGCACGTGGGCAAGGTGAAGCGTGTCTATCTCAAGACGGGCCGCGTGGTGGTGGAAGGCGCGAATTTCGTGAAGCGTCACCGCAAGGCGCGCACGGCGGAGGAGCAGGGCGGGATCATCTCGTTCGAAGCTCCGATTCATGCGTCGAACGTGATGTTGCTCGACCCGAAGGCAGACAAGCCGACGCGTACGCGTCGCCGTATCGATACGGACGGGACCAAGGAGCGGATCAGTGTGAAGAGCGGGGACGCAATTCCCCGCGCACACTGAGCCGACGAGGAGTAGACAATGGCGACGAAAGAGAAGCAGGGCGCAGGCGCGCCGAAGGGTGGCGCCAAGAAGAAAAAGGGTGGCGATGCGCCGAAGGCGCGTGGTCCGCACGCAGGCGCCGGCAAGCCGGTACCGCCTCCGCGCGCGCATGAGCTCTACAAGAACACGGTCCGCGCGAAGCTGGCGGAGCAGTTCGGGCTCAAGAACCCGCACCAGATCCCCACGCTGACGAAGATCGTGCTGAACGTCGGTGCGGGCGAGGCGATCAAGCAGCCGAAGTTTCTCGACACGATTGTCGACGAGCTGGCGACGATCACTGGCCAGCAGCCAGTGCGTCGCAAGGCGAAGAAGTCCATCGCGAACTTCGGGCTGCGTGAGGGCCAGGACATCGGCGCGTCGGTGACGCTGCGTGGTGCACGCATGTGGGAGTTCTGGGATCGGTTCGTGACGATCGCCCTGCCGCGTGTGCGCGATTTCCGTGGCGTTGGTTCGAAGTCGTTCGATGGCCGTGGCAACTTTTCGCTCGGCGTGAAGGAGCAGATGATCTTCCCGGAGATCAACTACGACTCGATCGAGACGATTCACGGTATGGACATCACGTTCGTCACGTCGGCGGGTCGCGATGATATCGCGTTTGCGCTGCTCCGTGAGCTGGGCATGCCGTTCCGCGGGAACGACAAGACGGGCGCCCGCGCGTAACACACACCTCAGTTAAGAGAGATTTACGATGGCTCGTAAGGCCATGATCGAGAAGAGCAAGCGGAAGCCAAAGTTTCAGGTCCGCGTGCACAACCGTTGCGGACGTTGCGGGCGCTCACGCGCCTTCCTGCGCCGTTTCGGACTGTGCCGCATTTGCTTCCGTGAGCTGGCGCTGTTCGGGATGATCCCGGGCGTGCGCAAAGCCAGCTGGTAGTCGTACCGATTCACATTCATTCCTCCACGTCCGCAGGGATACGAGAGGACAAGGGAATGACTCATGAGCATGACGGATCCGATTGCCGACATGCTGACGCGGATCCGCAACGCTTGCGGATCGAAGCACCGACGCGTCGATATGCCGGTGTCGAAGATGAAGACCCAGATCGCGCGCATCCTGAAGGAGAACGATTTCATCCAGGATTACGGGACGGTCGAGACCGAGGATGGCACGACGGTTCTCCGTGTGCGGCTCAAGTACGCAGCGGGCGGCCAGTCGGTGATCCGCGCGCTTCAGCGCGTGAGCACGCCGGGCCTGCGCAAGTATGTCGGCGTTGCGGATGTGCCGCGCGTGCGCAATGGGCTGGGCATCGCGATCCTGTCCACGTCGAAGGGGCTGATGTCCGACCGTGAGGCGCGTCAGGCGCGCACGGGCGGCGAGCTTCTCGCCCTCGTCTGGTAAGGAGAGACAACATGTCGCGAATTGGAAAGCATCCCGTCGCCCTGCCAAAGGGTGTCACGGTCACGTTGAAGGATGGAAACCAGATCACGGTGAAGGGTCCGAAGGGTGAGCTGAGCCGCTCCCTGCCGACCGCCATGCTGATCTCGCAGGACGACGCGCAGATCACGGTTGCGCGTCCGGATGACGAGTCGAATCACAAGGCGCTGCATGGCCTGACGCGCACGCTCATCGCCAACATGGTGGAGGGTGTGACGAAGGGTTTCACGAAGCAGCTCGAATTGGTTGGCGTTGGTTACAAGGCTGAAGTGCGTCCGTACGGACTGCAGCTCGCGCTGGGCTATTCGCATGCGATCGAGTACAAGGCGCCGACGGGTATCAAGTTGAGCGCACCGGTTCCGACGCAGATCCTGGTGGAAGGCGCGAACAAGGAAGTCGTGGGCCAGGTGGCAGCGGAGATCCGCAGCCTGCGTCCTCCCGAGCCGTATAAGGGCAAGGGCGTCAAGTACGCTGGCGAGCAGATTCGCCGTAAGGCCGGCAAGGCGGGAGGCAAGTAACCATGGGCCGCATTGGTATTCCGAAGAATCGCGCTCAGAAGCGCGTTCGCCGTCACCTGCGCGTGCGCAAGTCGGTGCAGGGCACGTCGGAGCGTCCGCGCCTCGTCGTGTTCCGCTCGCTCAAGCACATCACGGCACAGCTGGTGGACGATGCTGCGGCACGTACGCTGGCAACGGTGACGTCGTCGAAGATCGTCGAAGGCAAGAAGGCAGAGAAGTCGCTGGAAGTCGGCAAGCAGATCGCCGCTGTCGCCAAGGAAAAGGGAATCACGAAGGTGGTTTTCGACCGTGGCGGGTACCAGTATCACGGCCGCGTGAAAGCGGTGGCCGACGGGGCCCGCGAAGGCGGGCTGGAGTTCTAAAATGGAAAATGAGACTTCTGAAGTCGTAAGCGTTGGCGGCGACGCCGAGCGCAGCACTCCCCGTCCGGCGCCGCGTGGCGGTCGTGGCGGTGGTGGTGGTGGCGGTGGTGGCGGTGGTGGCGGCCGTGGCCGTGGTGGTCCAGGCGGCGGTGGTGGCGGTCGTGGTCGTGGCGGCCCGGGTGGCGGCGGCGGTCCCGGTGGCAACCGTGGTGGCCCGGGCGGCGGCAGTGGCGATGGCCGCGGTCGTGGTGGCGGCGGTGGTCGCGGCGGCGAGCGTGGCGGCGAGCGTGAAGAGAGTGGCCTGATCGAAAACGTCGTGGCGATCAATCGCGTCGCGAAGGTCGTGAAGGGTGGTCGTCGCTTCAGCTTCAACGCACTCGTGGCTGTTGGCGATGGTGCGGGCAAGGTGGGCTTCGCATCGGGTAAGGCGAACGAAGTGTCCGAGGCGGTCCGCAAGGCTGTCGAGGCTGCGCGTCGCAACCTGGTGATGGTTCCGCTCACGGGCTCGACGATCCCGCACGAAGTCACGGGACGGCATGGTGCAGGCAAGGTGTGGATGAAGCCGGCGGCGCCGGGAGCTGGTGTGATTGCTGGTGGTGCAGTGCGCGCCGTGATGGAGTGCGTGGGCATCAGCGACATTCTTACCAAGAGCCTTGGCTCGACGAATCCGCACAACATGGTGCGCGCGGCGATGGACGGACTCGCGCAGCTGACCACGGTCGACCAGATCGCGCGCGAGCGCGGTGTGGAGCCGTCGAAGCTGGGGTACCGGTCGCGCGCGAAGTCAAAGCAGGCGGTCTAACATGGCACGCACATTCGTATGGCACCGCACGCGCGGTCCAAAGACAACTGGAAAGAACGAGTTGACCACGGGCAAGGTGCGCATCAAGCAGGTGCGCTCTGGCATCGGTCATAATTGGAAGATGAACCTGACGCTCAAGGCGATCGGGCTGAAGCACCACCAGGCCGAGGTGATCAAGCAGGATTCCCCCGCCCTTCGTGGACAACTCAAGCAGGTGCGTCACCTCGTTGAGGTGAGCCCTGTGGAGGAGTAAGACAGTGACGACGGAAAAGATTGGCCTGCACAACCTCAAGCCCGCGCCCGGCAGCAACCGTGACCGCAAGCGTCTGGGTCGTGGTCCGGGTTCCGGCACGGGTAAGACGTCTGGCAAGGGTCACAAGGGTATCAAGGCGCGCTCGGGCCATCATGGTCCTGGCGGTGGAAAGCCGGGCTTCGAAGGTGGTCAGATGCCGCTCACGCGTCGTCTGCCGAAGCGTGGATTCACGAATCCATTTCGCGAGGAGTCGAACGTTGTTCGTCTCGACCAGCTTGGAACGGTTGAAGGCGACGTGACGGCAGATTCGTTGCGCGCAGCGGGTCTTGTGAAGCGCAATGGTCCGGTCAAGGTGCTGGCGAACGGCGAAGTCTCGAGCGCAGTCACGGTGCGTGGCCTCAAGGTCAGCGCCAAGGCGCGTGAGGCGATCATCGCTGCCGGCGGTACGGTCGAGGAGTAACGTCGCACCCTAAGGAGCCATCATGGCCCAGAATGCAGCCGCCCAGGCGGTTCAGAGTGTCTTCAAGACGCCGGAGCTGAAGGAAAAGATTCTCTTCACGCTCCTGTGCTTGTTCATATACCGGGTCGGTGCACACGTCACCGCTCCGGGGGTCGATGTGCTCGCCCTCCAGGACTTCTTCGCGAACAACTCGAAGGGTGGTGGACTGCTCGGCCTGTACGACCTGTTTACGGGCGGCCAGCTGTCGCGCGCAACGGTGTTTGCGCTTGGCATCATGCCGTACATCTCGGCCAGCATCTTCCTGCAGATCGCCGGCGCGGTGGTGCCGCAGGTCGAGAAGATGCAGAAGGACGAGGAAGGCAGAAAGAAGATCAATCAGTGGACGCGCTACGCCACGGTGTTGCTGGCCGCGGTGCAGGCGTGGGGATTTGCGCTGTTTACAGAGTCGCTTCAGGGTGCCATTGCTACGCCTGGATTCGGCTTTCGTTTGCAGATGGCGTTCTTCCTAACGACCGGTGCGATGTTCGTGATGTGGCTGGGTGAGCAGATCACCGAGCGCGGACTTGGCAACGGCGCGAGCCTGCTGATTTTCTTCTCGATCGTCGAGCGTATCTGGCCGGGCATCGGCTCGACGTACGGCTTTGTCACGACGGGCGCGATTGGAACGTTCTCGCTGCTTGTGCTTGGCGTGCTGATGGTTGCCGTGGTTGCCGGTGTGGTCGCGATCACGATGGCGGCTCGCCGCATCCTGATCCAGATCCCGCAGCGCACGATGGCGCGTGGTCGCATGCGAGAGGCGGCGCGAAGCTTTATTCCGCTCCGCATCAACACCGCCGGCGTGATGCCGATTGTGTTTGCACAGTCGATCATCGTGGTCCCGGGCGCGCTCGCGCAGTTCTCGCACAACGCGCGTGCTCAGCAGATCGCGGACATGTTCATTCCGGGTTCCGCAGCCTACCTGATCACGTCGGCCATTCTCATTCTCTTCTTCACGTATTTCTACACGTCGATCATCTTCAACCCGATCGATCTTGCAGAGAACCTGAAGAAGCAGGGTGGATTCATTCCCGGCGTGAAGCCGGGCGCGAAGACGGCCGAGTACATCGACACGGTGGTTACGCGCATCACGTTGCCGGGCGCAATCTTCCTGACGATCATCGCATTGCTGCCCGTGTTCATCAGCCGCACGATGAACGTTCCGCAGACGGTGTCGTTCGGTGGTACGTCGCTACTGATCGTGGTTGGCGTGGCGCTCGATACGCTGGCGCAGATGCAGCAGCATCTGTTGCTGCGGAAGTACGACGGCTTCATGAAGAAGGGCAAACTCAAGATCCGTGGCCGGCAGCAGCCGGGCCCCGCAGGATTTTGAGATCGGCCGACCGCTAAACGCGAACCGCTGACCGCAACTACATGATCATCGTTCTTTTCGGGAAGCCAGGCGCCGGAAAGGGAACACAAGCGCCGCTGCTCGCAGCGGCGCTTGCCGTTCCAACGCTCTCCACCGGCGACGAACTTCGCGCCGCCATTCGCGCCGGATCCAAGCTTGGCCTCGAGGCGAAGAGTTTCATGGATGCGGGCGAGCTCGTGCCTGACGCGGTGATCATGGGGATCATCAAGCAAGCGCTGGGCGAGCCGCGTCATGCCAAGGGCGTGTTGCTGGACGGTGTCGTGCGCACGGTACCACAGGCGGAGGGGCTCGCGAACGTCTGCAAGGAGCTCGGTCGCGAAGTGAATGCCGTGCTCTGCTTCGATATCGACGACGACGAGATCGTCCAGCGACTCAGTGGTCGCACCGTGTGCGAGAAGTGCCAGACTCCGTACACCGGGCGCGAGCCGGGAACTCCCTGCGACAAGAGCGACAGTGGATCGCTCGTCCGTCGCAAGGACGACGAGCCAGATGCCGTTCGCAATCGCCTGATCGTGTATGAACGCCAGACGGCGCCGGTGCTGCAGTGGTACCGCGACCACGGAACCAAGGTGGCAGTCATTGACGCCGTTGGTAGTGTTCAGGATGTGACGGCGCGCGCACTCGGCGTGCTGGCGACCTGACGCAGGAGCACGATGATTCAGCTCAAGAGCACGCGCGAAATCGAGATCATGGCCGAGGGGGGACGTATCCTCGCGGCGACGCATGGCATGTTGCGCGGCGAGGTAAAACCCGGTGTCTCGACACTGCAGCTCGACGAGATGGCCGAGGCGTTCATTCGCAGCCATAAGGGCGCGACGCCCGCGTTCAAGGGACTCTATGGGTTCCCGGGTACGTTGTGCACGTCGATCAACCAGGAGATCGTGCACGGTATTCCTTCAAGGAAGCGCGTGTTGAAGGAGGGCGACATCGTCTCCATTGACCTGGGCGTCGGCTTCGAGGGGTACTTTACCGATTCTGCCATGACGGTTCCCGTTGGCCACGTAGACCAAGAGACGGGGCGCCTGCTTGAGATTACTGAGCGCTCGCTGCACGCCGGCATTGCTGCTGCGGTTCCGGGAAATCACCTCGGCGACATTGGCGCGGCCGTGCAGCGGGTAGTGGAGGAGGCGGGCTTCAGCGTGGTGCGCGATCTCGTGGGACATGGGATCGGCGTGGAGTTCCACGAGGAGCCGCAGGTGCCGAACTACGGCAAGCCGAAGCGGGGATTGAAGCTCATTCCCGGACTTACGATTGCGATCGAGCCGATGGTGAACATCGGTGGGCCGGCGACGAAGACGCTCTCGGACAAGTGGACGATCGTGACAGTGGATGGATCGCGATCGGCGCACTTCGAGCATACGGTGGCGATTACTGATTCCGGGAATCGGGTTCTGACAGCAGCGTAAGCCCGCTACGCTGTCAGCCCGCTGCGCTGTCAGCCCGCTACGCTGTCAGCCCGCTCGCGGCTCCGCCGCTCGCTGACAGCAACTGCACGGCGTACGTTTTGGCGATGAGATTCCTGACCATCGCCTGTGTTCTCGTGAGCGTGAGTGCTCCGCTCGCCGCACAGCGTCCAATAGATGCCGCGAGGTGGAAGACGTTCACCGAGGCATTTAATGCGTACGCGGATAGCGATCGCATCGTCGGGTCGAGTGTCGCGTTCGTGAGTGGTGGCAGGGTGATCGCCCACCACGAGCATGGTTACGCAGATCTCGCGACGAAGGCGCCAATCACGGAGCGAACGATCTACCATTGGGGTTCGATCACCAAGACGCTGACGGCGATCAGCATCATGCAGCTACGTGATCGCGGCAAGTTGTCGCTCGAGGATCCGGTAGTGAAGTACGTGCCGGAGCTGCGGCGCATCCACGATCCCTTCGGCACGATCGATAGTGTCACCATCAGGATGCTGCTCTCGCATTCCGGCGGATTCCGCAACGGCACGTGGCCGTATGGTGACGGCAACGCGTGGGAGCCATTCGAGCCGACCGAGTGGGCGCAGCTCGTGGCGATGATGCCGTACCAGAGCGTGCTCTTCAAGCCGGGCCTCCGATACAGCTATTCGAATCCGGGATACGTCTATCTCGGCCGGACGATGGAGTTTCTGACGGGCGACCCGTGGGGGACGTACGTCCAGAAGAACATTTTTGCACCACTTGGCCTGACGACGTCGTACTTCGGCAACACGCCCTACTATCTCGCTGCGGACCGGCCGCACAACTACTACGCGCGCCGAGATTCGGCGTCGGGTCGTGATACGCTCATCGACAACGGCACCGATTTCGACCCCGGCGTGACGATACCGAACGGCGGATGGAATGCACCGCTCAGCGACCTTGCGAAATACATCGCGTTTCTCGGCGCGGCGATTCGTGGGGATACGGGGTGGAGTGCGCGCTATGAAATGGTGCTGCCGCGGCGCGACCTGGTGGAGATGTGGGCGCCGAGGATATCGGCTGTGCCGCAGCCGAATCCTGGAACGTCGAGTGATTCAATTGGCCTCTCGTACTTCACAGTGCACCGTCAAGGCACGTCGTTCGTGGGCCACACAGGCGGCCAGGCTGGATACACGGCGTTCTTTTATGTAAACCGTCAGACCGGCGACGCCGTGGTGGCGGCATTCAATACGCAGCGATCGGGCGGCACGGGTTCCCGAAGAGGGGCGTTTGCGGCGATCGTCGAAAGGGCGCTGGATTTGATTCGGTAAGGGGCGGGAGGTGCAGATTCCTCGACTTCGCTCGGAATGACACCGGCTTCGCTCGGTATGACAGCCGAGCCAACGAAGCGTCGGTTTCATACGTTTTCCAGTCAGTCCCCTCCCACAAGTATCGAGGAAGCTCGATGATTCGTGTCCCCACACGATCCATAGCCGGTGTTGCGCTCGCGGTCACCCTCGCGGCGCCAACGATCCACGCTCAAAAGATCACGTCGCCCAAGGAGCAGTTCGGCTTCAACATAGGCGACGACTACAAGCTCGCGAACTACACGCAGTACGAGGCCTATGTGCGCAAACTGGCGAAGGAATCGCCGCGCATGAAGCTGGTCGAAATGGGCAAGACGGCCGAGGGCCGGACGCAGCTCATGGCGATCATCTCGTCGCCGGCGAATCTCGCCAAGCTCGAGCGGTACAAGGATATCTCGAGCAAGCTGGCGCACGCGCAGATTCCGGAAGCCGAAGCGCATGCGCTGGCGAAGGAAGGCAAGGCGATTGTCTGGATCGATGGTGGCCTGCACGCGACTGAAGTGCTCGGCGCAGCGCAGCTCATCGAGACCATCTACCAACTCGTCAGCAAGAACGACGAAGAGACGATGCGCCTGTTGAATGACGACATCATTCTCGCGGCGCATGCAAATCCCGATGGCATGGAGCTCGTCTCGAACTGGTACATGAAGGACGCCGACACATTGAAGCGGAACATGAACATTCCGCGGCTCTACCAGAAATACATCGGCCACGATGACAATCGCGACTTCTACATTTCCAACCAGCCGGAGACGCAGAACGTCAATCATCAGCTGTACTGGGAGTGGTATCCGCAGATCGTGTACAACCATCACCAGACGGGCCCGGCCGGCACGGTGATGTTTGCGCCGCCGTTCCGCGATCCATTCAACTTCAATTTTGATCCGCTCGTTCCGGTGGAGCTGGATCTCGTTGCGGCGGCGATGCACTCGCGCTTCGAGGCGGAAGGAAAGCCCGGCGTCACGATGCGTTCCGGCTCCACGTATTCCACGTGGTGGAACGGCGGTTTGCGCACGACGGTGTACTTCCACAACCAGATTGGCCTGCTCACGGAGTCAATCGGCAATCCGACGCCGATCACGATTCCGTTCGTGCCCGACCAGCAGCTTCCGCGCGCTGACTTGCCGTATCCGATCGCGCCGCAGAAGTGGCACTTCCGTCAGTCCATCGAGTATTCGCTCACCGCGAATCGCGCTGTGCTTGATGTCGCATCGCGCTACCGCGAGACGATGCTGTACAACATGTACCGGATGGGTCGCAATTCCATCGAGCGCGGCAACAAGGATTCATGGACGGCGAGCCCGAAGCGCATCGAAGAAGTGAAGGCGAAGATCGTTGCTGATGGTGGTGGTGCAGCGGGTGGCCGCGGTGGACGTGGTGGCGGCGCTCCAGCTGATGTCGCCGCCACGCCGGACGCAGGCGCAGCAGTTGGCAATCCCACGCAGCCGTTCGGTCGTGGTGCGGATATGAAGTACTACACGGACGTGCTGCACGCCGCAGAGAAGCGCGATCCGCGCGGATACATCCTGCCGAGTGACCAGCCGGATTTCCCGACGGCGACGAAGTTCATCAATGCCCTGCTGCACGTGGGCGTCGATGTGCACCGTGCGACGAAGGGATTCACGGTTGCGGGCAAGTCGTACCCGGCGGGCTCGTATGTGGTGAAGTCGGCGCAGGCATTCCGTCCGCACGTGCTCGACATGTTCGAACCGCAGGATCACCCGAATGACTTTGCCTATCCGGGCGGCCCGCCGAGGCGTCCGTATGACAACGCCGGTTACACGCTCGCGTTCCAGATGGGTGTGAAGTTCGATCGCATTCTCGACGGGTTCGATGGCCCGTTCGAGTTGATTCCGCATGGCCAGCTCGCGAAGCCGATGTCCGGCATGGTGGCGACGTCGAACGCGACGAAGGGTTATGTGATCTCGCCGTCGATCAACGATGGCTTCATTCTCGTCAATCGCGCGCTGAAGTCGAACGCCGACGTGTATCGTCTCACGAAGGCCGACCAGATGTTCTCGGCGGGCTCGTTCTACGTGGCGGCGACGCCGGCGACCACGAAGCTCGTCAACGACATGTCGAAGTCGAACGGCATCAACGTTGGCGTTACGACGGGCGCTCCTCCGTCGACAGCAAAGAAGCTGCACGCCATGCGCGTTGCATTGTGGGACGTGTATGGCGGCTCGATGCCGAGTGGACACACGCGTTGGTTGCTCGAGCAGTTCGAGTTCCCGTTCGACGTGATCTATCCGCCAACCGTTGATGCAGGGAATCTGATCGCGAAGTATGACGTGCTGATTCTTCCATCGGGCGCGATTCCGTCGCGCGATGGTGGGCGTGGTGGTGGTGGCTTTGGTCCGGACACGAACAACATCCCGGCGGAGTTCCGTACGAATGTTGGTCGCTACAGCGCTCCGCGTACACTCCCCGCGATCAAGCAATTCATCGAGGCGGGTGGTACGGTGATCGCGATCGGGACATCGGCGAACCTTGGCATCGATCTCGGACTGCCGATGGCGAACATGCTCGTCGAGAAGAACGCGCAAGGAGCAGAGCGTCCCATCTCGAACGACAAGTTCTATGTGCCTGGATCAGTACTGCGAGCACAGGTCGACACCACGGCGTCAATTTCGGTGGGCATGCCGCGCGACGTCGACGTGTTCTACGACAACAGCCCGGCGTTCAAGCTTGGCAGTGATGCAGCGGCCAAGGGTGTGCGTCCGCTGGTGGTGTTCCCGAATGGCACGCCATTGCGCAGTGGTTGGGCGTGGGGCCAGAACTATCTCGATGGCGCGGTTGAAGCAGTTGAGGCGTCGATCGGGAAGGGGAAGGTGTACCTCTTTGCACCGGAGATCACCTTCCGCGGCCAGCCACATGGAACCTTCAAGTGGCTGTTCAATGGTATCTATTCGCCGACTGATCCCGCGCCGGTTCCCTGACGCGGCCGGTCAGGTGATGTGAGACTCCACGAGTTCCTGAGCACGACGAGAAGCCGCACGGCAGCGTTCAACGCACCGTGCGGCTTCTGTCGTTAGTGCAGCGCCACGCGACTTGTCGGTCATGCTGCTCACGTTGATGCGCACATTGAATGCGGCACCAACGCAGCCTGCCTCGGCCATCAGCGCCGCGACACCGGCATCACTCGCCGCGTTCGTGTTGCCCTGCTCGGCGACGACAACGGCCATCTCGGCGACGTCGGCGCAGGCACGCGCGGTTTCGAGCGGGACTTCGGCAGCATGGATGAGTGCGTCGTCGATCTGTCTCGACTTCTCGGCCTTCTGATCGTCGGTCTCGCCCGGAAGCTTGTATGCCGCCGAGACGATCGCGTATGCGGAGGCATCGCGAGCAACCAAGATGCTCAGCGTATTGCCGAGTGCGGCTGCACGAACAGCGATCTCCCTCATCTCCGCGTCGACTGCGGCGTATTTCTTTTTGCCGATAGTGAGTCCTGCGACCATCTGCGCGAGCGCTGCGCCGAGCGCGCCGGCATGTGCAGCGACACTACCACCGCCTGGTGTTGGTTGTGGTGACGCAACGGAGCTGACGAAACCGCTCAGCGATTCACCTCCGCCAATGGCCGTGCGAACCTTTCGCTCCAGTACCATGTCAGGCGTGAAATTGCGGAGGCGAATGTGGCGCGCGGCTGCGTCGAACAGTGCGCGCTCGGGAACGAGACCAACCAGTTCGCTCCATGTGGGCGTAACGCCGCGCGCCTCGGCTTCCATGCGCACCATGTCATAGGCTTGGTGCAGCGGCGTCTTTTCGGTGTCAACGAGGTTCATGGACACCTGTGCCTGTCCGTCGACCTCGAAGCCAAGGCCCTTCACGTATTTCAAACCGCCGACCGAACCGCGCACAGACTTCGCAACTTCCTTGGCGATCTGCAGATTCGAAGCGGGTCCGAGGTAGACGTTGTAGGCGACGAGGAAGGGGCGCGCTCCGATGGCGGTGGCGCCGGCGGTGGGATGGATCGTCTTCGGGCCAAAGTCGGGCGTACGTTGTGGAGTCGTGCCGATGTCGTCGCGCCTGCCTTCGAATTCTCCTCGTCGCACATCGGCGAGGTTTTCGCGCTCGGGTCGGGTTGCGGCGCGCTCGTACAGGAAGACCGGGATTTCGAGTTCCGTGCCGACGCGCTCGCCGAGCTGGCGCGCGAGGGCAATGCAGTCTTCCATCGTGGAGCCTTCGAGCGGAATGAAGGGCACGACGTCGGTGGCACCCATGCGCGGATGTTCGCCCGAGTGCGATGTGAGGTCGATCAGTTCGCGGGCCTTGCTGATGCCAGCGAAGGCTGCGTCGACGACGTGCTCGATGGGAGCAACGAAGGTGATGACGCATCGGTTGTGGCTCGCGTCGGCGCTTGTGTCGAGCACATGCGCGCCAGCGACGGATGCAATTGCGGCGCGGATGGCGTCGACGACTTCAGGGCGACGGCCTTCGGAGAAGTTTGGAACGCATTCGATAAGCTTCATAAAAGCAGATCCTTCGCTCCGCTCAGGATGACAGGTGCAGATTCCTCGACTACGCTCGAAATGACACGGACACGCTCAGGACGACAACAACGTCAGCAGCCA
Source organism: Gemmatimonadales bacterium (assembly GCA_038323865.1). Taxonomy (GTDB): domain Bacteria; phylum Gemmatimonadota; class Gemmatimonadetes; order Gemmatimonadales; family Gemmatimonadaceae; genus AG11. The sequence goes on along the minus strand of JBBQHJ010000011.1, from coordinate 17,467 downwards.
CGCATGCATCGCTGGGCCACCTGTTAAGAGAGACGTCGATTCCACTTGTGCGGGAGAGCCATCGATCTTCGTAACAATGCCGCCAGCCTCCTCGATCAACAGCTTGCCGGCGGCGAGATCCCACGCGTTCAGGCGCAGCTCGAAGAACGCGTCGAAGCGGCCGGCAGCAACGCACGCGAGATCCAGCGCGGCGGCGCCGAAGCGTCGCATACCGGCAGTCGCGCGCATGACTGGGGGCAACATCGGCACATACTGCTCGACCTCGTGATTGTTCGAGAATGGGAAGCCGGTCGCGATCAACGCGCGCGATGGATCCGTCTCGCGGCTCACGCGGATTTCCTGACCACTCATGCGCGCGCCTCCGCCGAGTGTCGCCGTGAAGAGCGTGCCGCTCGGGACGTTGAGGACGGCGCCCGCCTCGAGCACACCATCCACCATGGCGGCGATGGACACCGCATACCACGGTACGCCGTGGAGGAAGTTGGTGGTGCCATCGAGTGGATCGGCAACGAAGACCAGGCCGTGCGTCGCTGATGCGTCGGGTGATCCCTCTTCTGCGAGCAGTGTGGCGTCCGCATGTCGTTCGCGCACGATCGCGGCCAAGGCGTCTTCGCTGGCGCGATCCACGTCACTGACGTAGTCGAACGCGCCCTTTGATTCCCACGTCAGTACTTCGCGGCGACCGCTACCGTTTCGCACGACTTCGCCCGATCGCAGTGCAGCGGCCACACAGGTGGCGAGCAGGGCTCGTCGGTCTCCCTGCGACAGCGATGATTGGTGCTGATTCGCGTTTCCTTGCATGGCCTCTGACGCGCTCGTTACGTTCTCGGGATGCCACGCATCTTCAGCGGGATCCAGCCGTCCGGGGAGCTCCACGTAGGAAACTACCTCGGTGCGGTGAAGAATTGGGTGGCGTTGCAGTCGACGGCGGAATCGTTTTTCTGTATCGTCGACTACCACGCCATCATTGCCGCCTACGACCCGGCGGCGCTTCGCGTACGCCGTCGTGAGATGGCGCTTGGACTGTTCGCAGCCGGTCTCGATCCGGAGCGCACGACGGTGTTCGTGCAGTCCGACGTGCCGGAACATACCGAGCTCGCGTGGATCTTCAACACGGTCACGCCGGTCGGAGAGCTCGAGCGGCAGACGCAATTCAAGGACAAGTCGGCAAAGCAGGAAAGCGTGATGGCGGGGTTGCTCAACTATCCCATCCTTCAGGCGGCCGACATCCTGTTGTATCTCGCTGATCGCGTGCCGGTCGGCGAAGACCAGGTGCAGCACCTGGAACTGTCGCGTGTGATCGCGCGTCGCTGGAACGCGACGTTCGCTCCCGATGCCGACTACTTCCCTGAGCCGCAGCCAATGTTGACGCCGACGCGTCGCATCATGGGCCTGGATGGGCAGGCCAAGATGTCGAAATCGATGGGCAATACGATCGGGCTGCTCGAGTCGAAGGACGAAATCTGGGCGAAGCTGCGTCCTGCCATGACGGATCCGGCGCGCATCAAGAAGACTGATCCGGGCACGCCCGAAGTCTGCAACATCTACCATCTGCACAAGGCGTTCAGCCCGCCGGCAACGGTGGAGCACGTCGCACAGCAGTGCAGCACGGCGGGCTGGGGATGCATCGACTGCAAGAAGGTGCTCTCGGAATCCATCGAGACGGAACTCGTGCCGATCCGCACACGCGCGGAGCTTCTTCGCAGCGAGCCGGCGCGTGTTGATGACGCGCTCGCGGCCGGCGCGGCCAAGTGCCGAGGCGTGGCGCGGGAGACCATGCGTGCCGTGCGCGACCGAATGGGTTTTTCGTGATCGTTTCTCCACTGGACAGTTTCTTCTCCGGCAATCGCTGGGCGCTTGGCTGGCCGCAGATCCTTCTCGCGCTCGTCGTCCCAATGGCGATTGTCGTCGTAGCAGATCGTCTGTTGCGCCGCCGCTGACGTGTACTCAGGTCACGCGGCGCTTGCGCTACTCTTCCGGGCGCGGCGGCCAGATGTGCCGGTGCTTCCGTTGTTGCTCGCGTCGTACGGCCCGGACATAGTGGACCTCGCGCTGATGATCCCGAAGCCCAAGGAGGGAATGGCGCCGTATTCCCATTCACTTCCGGCTGTGTTCGGATTTGCCTGCGTTGCGGCCCTACTTTACCAGGCGATACTTCGTCGCCCCGGAGCGCTGGTCGTTGGCAGCGCGTGGGTGGTTCACTGGTTCGCAGACCTGATTACCGGAATCAAGCCATTCATCAATCTGAACCACATGGTTGGGCTCGATGTCTATCATCTTCCATGGCTCGACTTCGTGATCGAGGTGCTGGTCGTCAGCGTCGCATGCATCGAGTTTGCTCGCGCATTTGCTCCGACTGGGCGCAAGCGCATGATCATGCTGGCTGCATGGGCCGCCCTCGTGATGGCGCAGGCGGCAATGGATGTGACCGTTGCGCATCTTGATCCCTCAGAGTGGCGCCCAACGCTAGCGCAGGAGAACTGGCGGCCTCATGTTAGGCTTGTAGCGTCTCTGGCTGTAGCGATAACTCCGCATGGCTCTTGCACTGCTCGCCTGCACTCTCAACGGGGCGAGACATGGCGTCGAAAGGACCAACTGGTGTGGTCACGCTTATATGCCTGACCTGCGGTAAGGAAAAGTTTTATACGCGCGCGGTACCGGCGACGGTCTCGTGCGAGCAATGCGGCAGTACGGTGTTCAGAACATTCGCCACCCCAACCGAGCCCGACGAAGCGGCAATCGATGCACTCGAGCTACAAGCGCGGAGCATGGCGTATGGCGACAGTTCGCCTGATACGACTCGTGACGACGTGCGCGATCTCGACGCATTGTAGGCTGCCGGCGGGCGGGAGCCCGCCATTCTGCTCGACCCTGCACAACCGGTAGACGCGCAGAGCATGATGGAGGTCGTGCGCGCCCTGCGCCTCGACCTCCTCGTCAAGCTCGGTCTCGCCATCTTGCTCGGCGGGATTGTCGGCTTTGAGCGAGAGATCGCGGGAAAGCCCGCCGGCCTGCGCACCAACATTCTTATTTGTCTAGGCGCGGCGTTGTTGATGGACCTCTCGCAACGCATTGGGCTCGTAGACGGTCACCGCATCGGCGACCCCGGCCGCATTGCCGCGCAGATCGTGACCGGAGTCGGGTTCCTCGGCGCTGGCACCATCATGCAGGGCGGCGGCACCGTGACAGGCCTCACGAGCGCCGCGACAATCTGGGTTGTCGCCGCAATCGGCATGGCGGTGGGCGGAGGCTTTTACATCGAAGGTATCGGCGCCGGACTGCTCGTCACGTTCGTGCTCGCCGGCCTCGGCGGTCTTGAGCACTATGTGCGGCGCTTACGCCGAGTGGCGAGTGCTACTATCCGCGTAAAGCCTGCAACGCCGGTTGAACAAGTCACGGCAGCGCTCAAGGCGCAGGGCATTAATGTTCTCGAGATGCGAACCTTCGATCACGCTGAGGATCGAACGTTGGAGGTGAAACTGTCCGGTCCGTCGCGCCAGTTTGTCGTGGCGTGCCAGACGTTGCTCGAACGCGATTTCGTCTACGGAGTGCACATTGAGTGACGCACGACGCCTCTTGCTCGACCTGGCAGCAGCGTCAACCAACTGGGCCATCACGGCGGAGCTCGAGCAGCAGCTGATTTCAGCGGCGCCGGCCGGCTGGGCAGTGGACATTGTCGACACGCCCACGAGCTCTGATGGCGATGGGCCGCAGCACGCGAGTGAAGACGCTGTTCGATTGATTCGAAATGCCGAGATCTATTTCGGCTTCGGCGTGACGCGCGATCTCCTCGAGGCCGCGCCGAAGCTCAAGTGGGTGCACTCTGCTGCTGCGGGCGTGGGCAACGTGCTCAACTCTGGCATCGGCGACACGGATCTTTTTCTCACCAATTCGGCCGGCCTGCACGGGCCTCCCATCGCGGAGTTTGTCGTCGCTGCGGTGCTGCATTTCATGCGCGGCCTGGATGTGGCTGTTGATCAGCAGCGGCGCCGTGAGTGGAACAAGTCGTTCTTCGTGGCCGATGATTCGCCACTTCGCGAGGTTGGTGGAGCGCGCGTTCTCATTGTTGGAGCTGGTGGGCTGGGCAGCGAAACAGCGTGGCGCCTGAGCGCATTGGGCGCGACATGCGTTGGCCTCCGCCGGCGCCCACAACTTGGGCTGCCACGGGGATTCTCAGAGGTTGCTGGGCTCGAGGCGTTGGACGCCGAGCTTCCCATGGCCGATGTGCTCGTGCTGACGGCGCCCCTTACGCCGCAGACGAAGGGATTGATGACCCGCGAGCGACTCCAGCGCCTGCCAAAACGGGCGATACTTGTGAACGTCGCGCGTGGCGCTTTGGTGGACGAGGACGCACTCGTGGATCTGCTCGACGCCGGGCAGTTGCGAGGGGCCGCGCTCGATGTCTTCAGGGAAGAACCATTGCCGAGTACCAGCCGGCTTTGGCAGCTTCGTAACGCACTGGTGGTGCCGCACGTGTCGCCCGTGTCGCCGGGAAAGTTCTGGCCGAGGCAGTTGGATCTTTTCCTGGAGAACTGGCATCGCTATGTCGAGGGCAAGCCGCTGCGCAATCTCGTTGACATGAAGGCAGGGTACTGAACCATGGAACGCATCATCAAGGCGGCAGTCGATCGTGGCGCTTCCGACCTGCACATCAAGGCCGGCGACGTTTTTCGTGCGCGCATTCACGGCAAGCTCGTCCCGCTTACGAAGCAGGCACTGACGCCGGAGCAGACGCGGACGATCGCGCTGCACCTCATGTCGAACGAGGACGATCGCGCGCGCATCGACAAGTTGATGGATTACGATTGCTCGTGGGCCGCCGACGGCATCGGTCGCTTTCGCGTGAACATCATGAAGCAGCGGTCGAGCTTCATGATCGTGATGCGCGTCATTCCGTTCGAAGTACCAACGTTTGAGAAACTGCGTCTTCCGCCGTCACTCGCGAAGGTTGCAGAAGCGGAGCGGGGCATGGTGCTTGTTACCGGTGTCACGGGCTCGGGTAAGTCGAGCACGATGGCGGCGATGGTGAACTACATCAACCAGCACGAGAACCGCCACATTCTCACGCTCGAGAATCCGATCGAATTTCTGCACACCGATATCCAGAGCGCGATCACACAGCGCGAGATCGGTTCCGACACGATGGATTTCAAGATGGGACTGCGTGCTGCGCTGCGTCAGGACCCTGACGTCATCATGATCGGAGAAATGCGCGACGCCGAGACGATCGATACCGCGATCAAGGCAGCGGAGACCGGACACCTGCTCATCTCCACACTGCATACGCCGGACGCACAGAGCACCATCCTCCGCATCATGGCGATGTTCCCGCCGGAAGAGCAGGAAGTTGTGCGCATTCGTCTGTCGGAGACATTGAACTCTGTTGTGTCGCAGCGGTTGCTGCCGCGCGCTGACGGAAATGGCCGCGCGGTTGCCGCCGAGATTCTCATCGTGACGCCCGCCGTGCGCGACATGATCGCCGATGGGAAACGCATCGGTGAAATTCGCGACTATATCGCCGACGGTCGCGACCAATACGGCATGCAGACGTTCGACCAGCATCTGTCTGATCTCGTGCAGGCGGGCGAGGTCACGTTTGAAACGGCAATGGCTTCAGCGACGAATCCATCGGACTTCGAGCTCAAGATGCGCATGTTCCGCCGTGTCACCACAACAGTGTCATCATCGAGCATTGCAGCGGCGGAGTCAGCTGCCGACTCAACGCCAACCACTCCGTCGGGAATGGACGGCATGACCGGTGGTGGCGCCTTCGACTTCCTCGGCCAGTGATGAAGCTGGATGGTGTGCTCGCGCCTGTCGTGACGCCGTTTGGCGCGGACGGTGAACTCGATCTCGCTGGATTCTCAGCCAACATTCGCACGCACATCGCACATCGTGTGTGCGGAATCGTCGTCACTGGTTCCACCGGTGAAGCAGCATTGCTCGACGAGAACGAGCGTCTTGCGCTCATCGACGCCGCGCGCAAGGAAGTCGACAGCGATCGCACATTGCTGATCGGCATTGGTGCGGAGTCGACGCGCTCAACGATTGAACGCGCTCGGTCGGCCGCCGAGCGCGGCGCGGATGGCGTGCTTGTGGTGGCGCCGCATTACTACGGAGACCAGATGTCTCCGGACGCGCTGCTGGCCCACTATCGTCGCGTTGCCGATGAGAGCCCGCTGCCGGTATTGATCTACACGATTCCGAAGTACATGCATTTCACAGTGTCGCCCGAGGTGGTGGCGCAGTTAGCGACGCACGAGAACATTGTCGGCATGAAGGACAGCGCCGGTGATGCGGCGTTGTTCACGAAGTATCTCGAATCGAAAAGCGATTCATTCCGCGTTCTCACCGGCAGCGGCGTGTTGTGGCACGAGGCGCTGATGCTCGGTGCCGACGGCGGCATTCTCGCGGTGAGCTTGTTTGCACCGGCGTTGACGTTCGACGTGCTGCACGCGCATCAGCGCGGCGAACATGCAGAAGCGGATCGCATTCAGGAAATTCTCAAGCCGCTCGCGTCGAACATCGTTGGCAAGATGGGCGTGCCGGGCGTGAAGGCCGCGCTCGATGCTGTCGGGCTGGCCGGTGGTTCGCCGCGCAGTCCATTGCGTCCATTGGCATCGCCCGCGCGGGCGTTACTCGAGGAACTGCTGCGCGCGGCGGAGCTCGCGCCAGCGGCGTGACGCACAGCGCGGACGACGTCGAGCGCAGCGGCGTTCGGCATCTCCGCGAGATTGCGCGCGAGCCGCGCGCAGCGGGCAGTGCAGGTGAGGCACGAGCGCGTGCGTACGCCGCCGGTGTGCTGCGCGATGCGGGCTTCGACGTCCGCGAGGAGACGTTCGAGTACTCGCGATTTCCAGGCTCCTACGGCACGCCGATCATTGGTGCTCTGCTGGTCGTGACGGTTGTGAGTGCCGCCGTACTGGCGCCGAACAATCCAATCGCATCGGTGATAGTGCTCGCCCTGGGTCTGATCGCTGCATTCGTCGGCGCGCGAGCGATGCTCGGTGACGGCGTGCTTCACAATCCATGGATGCGCACGTCGGGCATCAACCTCGTTGCGACACGAGGCAGTGCAGAGCCGCGCGTCTGGCTCGTAGCACATCTCGATTCGAAGTCGCAGCCGGTGCCCTCAGCGGTGCGAGTGGCCGGCGTGATCGTACTGAGCACGGCCGTGATCCTCGCCGTGCTCGCCGCAGGGCTGACACTCGCGGATGTCTCGGCGCGTATGGTCTGGTGGGCAGCAGTTGTTGCAGCGGTCGTTGGTGGGCTTTCGGTGATGGCAAGCGTTGTCGGCAATGATTCACTGGGTGCGCTGGATAACGCGTCAGGGGTGGCCGCGGTGCTGGTGGCTGCAACTGGCGCCAAGGCGGGACCCGGGTTTGGCGTGTTGCTCCCGAGTGCAGAAGAGTTGGGACTTGCTGGTGCACGTGCGTTTGCTGCGGCTCGACCACCAGGAATCGCGCTGAATTGCGATGGTGTCGACGACAACGGTCAACTCGTGATCATGCATTCTGGTAAGTCGCAAACAGAGCTCGTGGAGATGCTGGTGCGTGAAGCGCGCCAGCCTGTGGCCGTGCGACGAATGCCCCCGGGGCTATTGACTGACTCGTCCGCATTTGCGGAGAAGGGATGGAAGGCGGTAACTCTCAGTCACGGAACGGCGGCATCGCTGCGCCGAGTGCATACGCGACGTGACTCGCTGACTGGTCTTGCCGGAGACGCCATTCGCGCCGTCGGCGACGTTCTCATTCTTGCGATGGAGTGTCTCTCGATATGGGCCTGATTCTCCTGTTGGTCGTGCTGTTCCTCGGCTTGGTGATGATTCCGTTCGGATTGCCGGGCACGTGGATCATCACTGGCGCGGCACTTGGTTATTCAGTGTTGGTTCCGGGTTCAATCAGCATCGTCACGGTGGTGGCGATTGCGGTGCTCGCGATTATCGGCGAGGTGATCGAATTCACACTGACGGCCAAGTACACCAAGAAGTATGGCGGTTCGAAGCGCGCGAGTTGGGGCGCCATCATCGGCGGCATCGTGGGAGCGCTGATTGGCACGCCCGTGCCGATTATCGGCAATGTGATTGGCGCGTTCGTCGGTGCATTCCTCGGTGCGTTTGCCGCTGAGCTCAGCGGCGGCAGCGACAGTGGGCAGGCCACGCGTGTTGCCACCGGCGCGTTGATCGGGCGAGCGCTCGCCTCGGCGGTGAAGGTTGGGATTGGCGTCGCCATGGCGGCGTGGATCACCGTGGTCGCCATTATTTGACATCCACCGACGCGCCGGTAGACTTAACCAACGCCCACGCGCACCCGCGGGGCGTTTTTTGTTGTCCACTGCTTCGCTCGGAATGACAATGTTCGGTCCGCAATCACACGTAGTCGTCGTCGTTGGCGCGCAGTGGGGCGACGAAGGGAAAGGCAAACTCGTTGACGTGCTCGCTGAACGCGCCGACTGGGTGGTGCGGTATCAGGGCGGTGCGAATGCAGGCCATACCGTTGACCTCGGTGATCGATCCTTCGTGCTGCACCAGATTCCGAGCGGCATCCTGCACCCAGGCGTTCGCTGCGCGATCGGTAATGGCGTCGTGTTGGATCCCGACACGCTGTTCGAAGAAATTGACGGACTGGTGAAAGCCGGCATCGACGTGGAAGGCCGGCTCTATGTGAGTGAGCGCGCGCACCTCGTGCTGCCGTACCACAAGCTCGTGGACAGTGAGAGCGCGTCCAGCAAGGCAATCGGAACCACCGGTCGCGGTATCGGTCCTGCCTACGAAGACAAGGTCGCGCGTCGCGGTGTGCGAGTGCTCGATCTCAAGCACACGGATCGTTTGCGCGAGATCGTGGCGAAGGGCGCCGAGAATGCGCAGGCGCGACTGGATCGGTATGGCTCGTCGAAGCGCGTGGATGTTGACGCCGTGATCGCGCAGCTCGAGCGCCTCGCGAACCGGCTGATTCCGTTGTCGGAGGACATCAGCCTCACGATTCATCGCGCGGTGAAGTCGAATGCATCGGTGCTCCTCGAAGGCGCGCAGGGTTCGCTGCTCGACATCGATCACGGTACGTATCCGTTCGTGACGTCGAGCAATACGACGTCGGGTGGCGCGGCGATTGGCGTCGGCATCGGTCCGAACACCATCGATCGAGTGCTCGGTGTGGTGAAGGCGTATACAACGCGCGTCGGGAACGGTCCGCTCCCGACGGAATTGGCCGAGCCGCTGCAGAGTGAAGTGCGAAAGCTCGGCAATGAGTTCGGTGCGACGACTGGTCGAGCGCGTCGTTGTGGATGGTTCGATGCCGTTGTCGTGCGATATGCCACGCGTGTGAATGGACTCACCGATCTCGCCGTGACCAAGCTCGATGTTCTCGATACACTCGATGAGTTGCTGCTCTGCACTGGATACGAGATCGACGGTGAGCTGCACGAGGAATTTCCCGGTGATCTCAGCGCGCTCGAGCGCGTGAAGCCGGTCTACGAGAAGTTCGAGGGTTGGAAGACTTCGACGGCCGATGCGCGAGCGCTCACAGACTTGCCTGCTGCGGCGCGGAAGTATCTCGATCGCATTGGTTCGCTGGTTGAGGCGCCGATTACGTATGTGAGTGTTGGAACACGGCGTGATCAGATCATTGGTTTGTAAGAGCGAAGGTGCAGATTCCTCGACTTCGCTCGGAATGACACATGCTTGACCTTCTGATCGTTGGCGCAGGGCCGTGCGGACTCGCGGCGGCAATCTCGGCACAGCGTGCTGGCCTCACCGCGCGTGTGCTCGACGCCAATTGCGTCGTCAGCACGATCACGCAGTACCCGTACTACGTGAGCTTCTTCTCCACGGCCGAAAAGTTGTCGCTCGGCGGCGTGCCGTTTGTCGTCGCCGGAGAGAAGCCCACACGACGTGACGGGCTCGCGTACTACCGCGCGATCGTGAAGCACTTCAAGCTCAACGTGCACCAATACCAGCGCGTGACCCAACTCGAGCGTGTCGGCGACGCATGGGCCGTGCACTCGGAGATGGATGGGCGCACCTTCGAGACACGCGCGCGTGCCGTCGTCGTCGCGACTGGATACTTCGGTTCACCCAACATGCTTGGCGTTCCCGGCGAGGAGCTGCCGCACGTCCAGCACGTCTACCACGAGGGTCACGGCGCGTTCGATCAGGATGTCGTCGTGGTAGGCGGAGGAAACTCAGCCGCCGAGGCAGCTCTGGATCTCTGGCGTGCCGGCGCACGAGTGACGCTGGTGCATTTCGGCCCGACGTTCGACAAGCGCATCAAGCCGTGGGTGGGTCCGGATTTCGAGAATCGTGCCAAGGAGGGTGCGATCTCCACGCGATGGGGGAGTCGTGTGTCGAAGATCGAACCCGGCATGGTGACGATCACCGGCGCTGACGGACGCGAGGAGATTCCCACGCGCTTCGTCTATGTGATGACGGGCTTCGCGCCCAACACTGAGTTGCTGAGCGATGCTGGTGTGCCGATCGATCACCTCACTGGAATTCCCGAGCACGATGGTGAAACGCTCGAAACGTCGGTACCAGGCCTGTACATCGCCGGAGTGGTTGTCGCGGGATTCGACGCGAACAAGGTGTTCATCGAGAACGGGCGTTTCCACGGCGACAAGATCGTGGCGCACTTGATGGGCCAACCGAAGCCGCCCGAGCCGGTTTTGAGCGCAGAGCTCGATACGTAGATAACTTTCTCCGTCGTCCTTCGCCACGCTCAGGACGACAGAACCCTGAGACCAATGCCTGCCAGCACCCAGCCCGACGTCATGGACAAGCTCGTGTCGCTCGCCAAGCGACGGGGCTTCATCTTCCAGAGCTCCGAGATCTACGGAGGCACCGGTTCGGTGTGGGACTACGGCCCACTCGGCGTCGAGCTGAAGAAGAATCTCAAGGACGCGTGGTGGAAGGCGATGGTGCGCATGCGCGATGACGTCGAAGGGCTCGACGCCGCGATCCTCATGCACCCGCGCACGTGGGAGGCCAGCGGTCATGTCGCCGGCTTCACCGATCCGCTCATCGATTGCAAGACGTGCAAGGGCCGTTTCCGCGCCGACAAGATCGAGGATGCGCGCTGTCCTCAGAAGCCGAGCAAGAAGCCAGGTGAAGCCGAGCAGTGCCAGCTCACCGAGCCGCGCATGTTCAACCTCATGTTCAAGACGTTCATGGGGCCCGTCGAGGAAAGTGCATCGACGGTGTATCTGCGCCCGGAAACGGCGCAGGGCATCTTCGTGAACTTCCTGAACGTGCAGCAGAGCACGCGACAGAAGGTGCCGTTCGGGATCGCGCAGATCGGCAAGGCATTCCGCAACGAGATCACGCCGGGAAATTTCATCTTCCGCACGCGTGAGATCGAGCAGATGGAGATGCAATTCTTCGTCGAGCCCGGCAACGACATGGAGTGGTTCGAGTTCTGGAAGGCTGAGCGCATGAAGTGGCATCAGTCGCTCGGGCTCGATGCGGAGCGGTTGAACTACCACCAGCACGAAGGCAGCGAGCTCGCGCACTATGCGCGCGCCGCGTACGACATCGAGTTCGACTTCGGCGGCACGCTTGGCTTCCAGGAAATCGAGGGCATTCACAATCGCGGCGACTTCGACCTCGGCCGTCATCAGGAATATTCGGGCAAGAAGCTCGAGTACTTCGACCAGCCGAACAACAAGCGGTACCTGCCGTATGTGATCGAGACATCGGTCGGTGCCGATCGCACCACGCTGGCAGTGCTGGTGAATTCGTATCGCGAAGAATCAGTCGAGGGCGAAGCGGAAGGACGCACTGTGCTGCGCATCAATCCGACGCTCGCGCCCATCAAGGCGGCGGTGTTTGCGCTGACGAAAAAAGAAGGCATGCCGGAGATGGCGCACCGCATCGCCGGTGAGCTGCGCTCGCATTTCCCGACGGACTACGATGAAACCGGCTCCATCGGCAAGCGCTACCGTCGTCAGGACGAAGTTGGGACGCCGTTCTGCATCACCGTCGACACGGATTCTGTAAAAGACGGAACTGTGACGGTGCGTAATCGCGACACACTCGCGCAGGCTCGCATCTCCTCGGACCACGTGAAGGCGTATCTCCAGGAGCGGCTCGGTTGATGGCGGAGGGGATGTCGCTGGATCGGCTGCGGCGCGAGGGAGAGGAGTTCATGATCGAACTGTCGCGCGAATACTACGAGGCGGCGAGCGGTCTCAAACGTGATGCGCAGATTCAGGAGATCTATGCGCGTCACCCGGCCTTGTTCAGCGAAGATGCGTTCGAAGTCACGCGCGAAGCCTTTGTTGGCAGCACCGAAGGCAGCGAGGAGCGACGTTCAGCGCGGCTGATGCTCGACTGGCAGGTGGACTCGCGTAGTGCGCGCGCGTTGGCCGAACTCGATGAGCGCGAGATCTCGTGGGAGAACGATGCGATCGTTCGCGCTGACGACGGACGCGTCATCCCGTATCAGCGCACCGCCATCGAGCTCGCGAACAGCACCGACCGTGCTGAACGCGCCATGATCGAAAAGGCACGAGCGGTGCTCGTCGAGTCCGAGTTGGCGCCGATACGGCGCGAGCGTTTTCAGCGAGAGCGCGATATCACGGAATCGGTTGACATCGCGACCAGCTACAACGCCACGTGGGAGCTGCACAGTGGCATCTCGCTCTCAGGGTTACGCGCTGAGTGCGAAGCGTTTCTGCGAGACACGCAGGCCATGTGGGACGACGTCGCGCCACGCGTCGTGAAGAAGGCGCTCGGCATGGAGCTCACGGAAACCTCGCGCGCCGACGCGCTCGCGCTGTTTCGTGCGCGCGAGTGGGACGAATATTTCCCGGGCGCCGACATGGAGCGGGAGATTCGCCGCCAGGTTCGCGAGATGGGCGTTGATCCCGAAGCGAACGGTCGCGTGCACTTCGACACGGGCGAACGTGAAGGCAAGCGCTCGCGCGCGTTCTGCTCTCCCGTTCGTATTCCGGATGAGGTCTATCTCGTGCTGCGTCCGCACGGCGGACAGACGGACTGGAACACGTTCCTGCATGAGCTCGGGCACGCGCTGCATTACGCATATGCGCGACCCGATCACGCCATGGAGTTCCGCTTCATGGGCGACAACTCCGTGACGGAGAGCTATGCGATGCTGTTCGATCACCGGATGCAGGACAGCGGTTGGTTGCAGCGCTACACAGGGCTCGACAAGCGCACCGCGCCCGAGTTCCTGCGCACGGCTGGATTTGAAGAACTGCATTTCCTGCGGCGTTACAGCGCGAAGCTGATCTACGAGACGCAGCTCTATGGCGGCGATGTGTCGTGGAATTCGCTTCCCGATCTCTACGTTGAATCGCTCACGGGAGCGACCGGCTTTCAGTACTCGCGCGCCGATGCGTTCGTCGACGTCGATCCGCGATACTACTCGGCGCGATATCTCCGCGCGTGGCAGCTTCAGTCGTTGTTAGATGAGACGCTGGTCGAGCGATACAACGCGGATTGGTGGCGCAACCCGCGCGCTGGTCCGTGGATCGTGAACGCACTGTTTGGTGAGGCACAACGCGAACTCGCGCATGAACAGGCCGAGCGTGTTGCGGGGAAGGCGTTGGGGTTTGCGCCATTGATTCGCAGCATCGAACGGATGCTTGGTTGACATCAACAATGCGCACTCACTTTACTCTCGCTCTCGTCGCAGCAATGACGGCCACGTCACTTCAGGCGCAGGAACCCGATTGGTCGTCCGCGCATAAGGAGACGCTGGCGAATCTCCAGACGATGATTCGCCTCAACACGGTGAATCCGCCTGGCAACGAGATACAGGTCGCAAAGTTTCTCGAGACCACGTTGAAGAGCGCGGGTATCGAGACGCATCTCTTCGAGCCGGCGCCCGGGCGCGCGGCGTTCGTCGCACGGCTAAAGGGAAACGGCTCCAAGAAGGCCGTGGTCATTATGGGCCACATGGACGTCGTCGGCGTGGAGAAGGACAAGTGGACGGTCGATCCATTCGCCGCGACGATCAAGGACGGCTACCTCTACGGCCGCGGATCCATCGACGACAAGGGTATGCTCGCGGTGAATCTCGAGACGATGCTGCTCCTCAAGCGGAACGTCATCGACAAGGGTGGCTCACTGTCACGCGACGTGATCTTCGTCGCGAATTCAGATGAGGAGCAGGGTGGTGATTTCGGAATGGGGTGGCTGATCAAGAACCATCCCGAGCTCATTCAGGGCGAGTTTGCACTGAACGAAGGTGGTCGCACGCGAATTGTTGGTGGAAAGTTGTTGTACGTCGCTGTGCAGAACACCGAGAAGGTGTCACATGTCGTGGATGTGAAGGCAAAGGGCCCGGGTGGGCACGCATCTATTCCACTGGCGGGCAATGCAATCTTCCGCCTCGGTCGCGCACTGGAGAAAATCTCTGCACATCGCGAGCCCACCTTCCTCACGCCATCGACGCGCGAGTTTTTTACGCAGCTGTCGAAGGCATGGGCGAACACGGAAGAGCGACGTGCAATGTCCGATGTCGCTTCGCCGGACACGCGGCGAGTCGAACGTGGCGCGAAGGTACTGGCGCGCATTCCTGTCTTCGACGCCGTGCTTCGCACCGGCATCTCAGCGACCATTCTGCAAAGCGGCATTCGAACAAACGTCATTCCGACAGATGCCACGGCGCGGCTCAATATCCGTACGCTGCCAGGTCAGTCCATCGACACGGTGGTGAAGCGGCTCGTGAAGCTGGTGAACGATCCGCAGGTGGAGATCACTGCTTCGGATCGCGGTGAAGATTCGCCGGCGTCTGATTTCCATTCGCCTCTGTTCACCGCACTGCGCGAGAGTGCGCAGGCGCTGGATCCGTCGGTGGCCGTGGTTCCATATCTCAGCACCGGCGCCACGGACAGTGCGCGACTGCGGACATGGGGCATGCAGGCGTTCGGACTGCTGGCGTTCCCAATGGATCAAAACGACGAGGACCGTATGCATGGCAACGACGAGCGTGTGCCGCTCAAGTCGCTCGAATTCGGCACGAAGATGATTTACGGCGCAATTCTGCGGGTCGCGCAATGAGCGCACGTCGCGGTTCGGCGCTCGTTACTGGAGCGACAAAGGGGATTGGGCGCGCGGTTGCCGTTCATCTCGCTGGTGCCGGGTTCGACATAGTTGCCGCAGCGCGAAGCCAAGCCGAGCTCGATACGCTCGACGCAGAAGTGCGTGCGGCTGGGCGCGAGTTTCGGGGCATTCAAATCGACCTCACGGACGTCGCCGCAACTAAAAACGCCCTCGAGGGCATCGACGTCGACGTGCTCGTCAACAACGCAGGCATCGGCGTGATCAAGCCGTTCACCGAGCTCTCGGCTGACGAATGGAATGCGATGGTGAATCTCAACATCAACGCGCTGTATCACGTCACGCGAGCGGTGCTGCCGGCAATGATCAAGCGTGGCAGCGGTCACGTGTGCACCATTGGCTCCATTGGCGGGCGGAGCGCCTGGGTTGGCGGCTCCTGCTACGGCGCGACGAAGGCGTTCGTGACCTCGTGGTCGGAATCGCTGATGCTCGAAGTGCGCGAGCATGGCGTGAAGGTGAGCGTGATCATGCCCGGCGGCGTGGCCACGGACTTCGGCGGGCATATGGCGTCCGACGCCGACCAATGGAAGCTCACGTCGGAGGAGGTCGCCGAATCGGTGACCCACGTGGTCACCGCCCCGGGCAAGGTGCTGGTCCACCGGCTGGAGATCCGGTCCAACACGGTCCCGAAAAAGAAGTAAACAGATCGCTAAACATCTGGCCTGTTGCGGCGCAATGTCACATATTTGCGCTCGTGACGCGGATCACTCCCCTTGCCAAGGTAGGACTCCGCCTCGCAACTGAGCCCACGGAGTCTGGTCTCCGCGAGCTGATTGCGGTGCGCGAGATCGTGCACGCCTTCCTCACAGCCGACAGGCCGGAGGAAGTTTTTCAGTTCGCACTCGATCGTGTCAGCCCGCTCGTCGGCGCGTCGTTCGCCTGCGTCTATCTCATTGACGGCGCGTCCGAGCTCATGCGACTGGCTGCTGTCCACAACTGGCCCGAGCGCTTCACGCCGTTCCTTGGCGAGATGCGCGTTCGACTCGGATTTGGTCCGAGCGGCGAGGCCGCGGCCGAGCGACGCGTGATTGAAGTGCCGGACGTGATGGCGGATTCGTCGCTCGAAGATTGGGCCGAAGTCGCGAGTGAGCTCGGCTTCCGTGCGATCGTCGCGCTGCCGCTGCAAACCGGCGAGGGCGTACTCGGCGCAATTGCGTTCTACTTCGCCGAAGCGGGCACGATCAGCGCCGATACGCGCTCGCTTCTGCGCATGGTCGCCGACCAGATGGCGGCGACCGCGCAGAAGGCGCGTCTTATTGAGGATCTCCGTCGAGCCAACGCGGCGCTGCAGGAGAAGAATCAAGAGCTCGAACAGCAATACGTCGCGCTTCTCGAAGCACGGCGCGTGAAGGACGAGTTCCTCGCGAACATATCGCACGAGCTGCGTACGCCGCTCACGGCCGTCGTCGGATACATCTCGCTGATGGAGGAAGGGCTCGCAGGCCCCGTCACCCAGGAGCAGCAAAAGACGCTTGGCCAAGTGAAGGTCTCGAGCAATCACCTGCTCGATCTCATCGGTGACTTGCTCGAGCTGACAACGCTCAAGCGAGGCGGACTCGAAGCGGTGACGTCGGCGTTCGATGTGCGCGATCCGTTGCATGAGGCGATCACGGCCACGCGGGGGCGGCGCGAGGGAGTGGCGCTCCGTGTGTCGGAACCGGAGCAGTCGATGATCATGGTCAGTGATCGCCGGAAGATCATGAAGCTCCTCACGTCGCTCTTGAGCAACGCCTACAAGTTCACGACGAGCGGAGAAGTGCGAGTGTCCGTGACTGTGCGCGACGAGCGCGTCACGTACGCCGTCACCGATACCGGTATTGGCATCCCTGAGGATCTCCACCAGGCCGTATTCGCGGAGTTCCGGCAGGTAGATGGCTCCAGCACTCGGCTGTATGGCGGATCGGGTCTCGGCCTTTCGCTCGCCCGCCGGCTGGCTCGCCTGCTGGGCGGAGAGATCTACGTCGAGTCGACGCCGGGTCAGGGATCGACGTTCGCGGTCGACCTGCCGTTGGAGCTACGCCAGAGCGTCTGACCCTCTGGCTCGTCCAATCGATTATTCTTCAACAACCAACGCCGCTTCTGCGTTGTCCAACAGACACATTAATGAATCAGACACAGCGCACCCTTCAGGAATTCAAGACAACGCTGCCGCCGGCGGATGTTCTTGCGCGCGCGAAAACATTTTTCACGCGCCACAGCAATATCTACGCGGCTTTCCTCGAGAAGGAGAGCGCGACACATGTGGCGTTCCGCGGTCAGGGCGGCGAAGAGGTCATCGTCGCCGCGCATGTCGAGCATGGCTACACGCTCGTCTCCGGTTCGACATACATCTTCGACATGCAGGTCGCGCGGTTCTTCACCACGCTGCCCGCGTTCGAGATGACCGAG
>JBBQHJ010000010.1:0-34436 GCA_038323865.1 Gemmatimonadales bacterium | reverse complement strand
CCCCGATGCATCCTGCTGACCACTGCGGTCGGCAAACGCATCGAGGAATTCCGGGTGGATGAACTCTGCCAGCGGACGGCCAATCAGCGCGTTCTCCGACGGCAGCCCGAGCAACTCTGCCGCGGCCGGATTAGTGAACAGAATCGTGCCGCGCGCGTGCACAATCACGCCGTCGGGAAGCAGTGCAAGCAATTGACGATATCGCGTTTCTGTTTCCTTGAGAGCATGCAAGTGACGCCGCGTGTGAATCCGCCCGATGATGAGGATCGAGCCGACGACAAGTGCGATGGCCAGCAAGCCCCAGAGAATCCAGTCGCGAAAGCCAGCTGCAACCGTTCCGATCTCGATGTCGCTCGCCTGTCGTGGCACGAGCTGCCAGACGACTGCATCGTCGGCATTGTCCTGATATGCCGTGACAATGCCTGACACAACAACACTGTCTGCAGCGCTCGCGTGGGTGAGGTCGATCACGGATCCGTGATTCGCCGGAACCCAGACAGTAACCGTGCCTCCCATTGGAGACGACGTATCGCGAAGACGAAGCCATTGCCCGCCCTCACTCCGTCCGGCGCCTGCCACGTGGCCGTGCACACGAACCAACTCTCCGAGATGCCGCGCGATTGCTGCTGTGTCGATCGCGAGATCCAGCGCATTGATACTTCTCGGTGAGACAGCCACCACCCGGACCTGAGACGCGACGAGCTCGATGTTGCCGCGATACGTCTTGATGGTACCCGTCGCGACCACGCTGTCACCTTCGCGTATCGTGGCTTGCTGCGTCCGGGAGTAGACTCGAAGCCCTCCGGTGCCATCCTGAATCGCGATATCGAACGCCCCGGTCTGGAGCTTCCCCGAAGCAACCGTCGCTCGGCCAGCAATGGTGACGACGCTGTCGCCGTGCACCGCAATCGCCTGCGCGATATCGCGCGTGCGCTCCTGGACGGCCTGCCCCTCCGACGTTGTTGCGAAGGCGAGAAGGGCCACGACCGCTACATGTCTGCAACCGTACGACCGACCCATCGTGACCAGGTATGAGATTCCGTCAGCCCGCAGCGTTCAACGCCGTGAACATGCTGGCAGCAAAATAAGCAATCATTCGGGTTACGTCGAATCAAACTTGGCGCGCTTGCCCGATAAACGCGGCCAGTCGCGATTTGATGAGCACCCCGTTCTCACGTACGCCACTGCACACGTCGACCCCCAACGGGCGCACCACACGAACCGCGTCGCCGACGTTTTCAGCGCGCAACCCGCCAGCGAGGAACAGCGGCGTGTCGATCGAATCGCGAATCCTGCGGCTCAACTCCCAGTCATGTACGCGCCCCGTTCCACCTAATTCCTTCACCTTCGCATCGGGATTTCCGGAGTCAAGGAGAATTGCATCGGCACTGCGCGATGCACTGATCGCCTCCTGCACCGAGCCTTCGCCACGTACGTGAATGACCCGCATCAGGTCGACGTGGGGGTGGGCATCGCGAAGCGTTGCCAGTTCCGTTTCGGCTATCGCGTCGCACAGTTGAACCACCCCAACGGGGAATTGGCGGAGCTGCGCCGAGATTTCTTCGGCTGTTCTACGCGATGTCAGAAGCACGGTCCTCGCACGCCCCGCCACATACTCGCAAATCTTCGAGATCTCTGCGTCCGCAATCACACCCGGTCCGCTCGGCATGGCGGAGACGAGGCCAAGAAGATTCGCACCGCATTCGAGCGCGAGTTCCGCCTCGGCTATCGATGCGATACAGCAGATCTTTATCTGGATATTTGACCTCGTCGTGAGGCTCAACCGGGAAGTGTCCTCCCCTGCGTGCGGCACTGCACACAGATCACGCGTGCGCCGAGGTCGGTGAATAGCCTGCGGGCCCACGAGCCATGTAGATGGCGAAAACAGAGAATTCGGCGACACGACTCGCAGACACCGCCCTTCACGATGTCGACCCGTCCGTGACACTGGTCGCAGTCCGTACTGATCTGTGAGCTACGGAAAATCTCGAATTTCGGCATCAAGTAGAAGATGACCTGATTGCTTCACGAGCAGAAGCGGTCGGTAGATTTCTGGTGAATGCCCATTCGCATGCCCCGAACTTCACTTCCCGTCGATGTCGTTCTCGACGAGCTCAACGCGGCGCTCGAGAAATCGGGATGCGTGGTACTGCAGGCGGCCCCCGGAGCCGGCAAGAGCACCCGCATTCCACTTGCACTACTCGCCGCAAACTGGCTCGGCGACCAGCGCATCCTCGTTCTCGAGCCGCGCCGATTGGCTGCGCGCGCCGTCGCGCGACGCATGGCGTGGTCGCTCGGCGAAGAGATCGGCCGGACGATCGGCTATCGCATGCGGGGTGATACGCGTGTGAGTTCGAGCACGCGCGTTGAGGTGGTCACGGAAGGCGTTCTGACACGTATGCTTTTGGCGGATCCCAGTCTCGATGGCATTGGGTTGGTGATCTTCGACGAGTTCCACGAACGAAGCATTCACGGTGACTTTGGACTTGCTCTGTCGCTGCAGTCGCAAGAACTGCTACGCCCGGATCTCCGAATACTCGTGATGTCGGCCACGCTCGACACTGCTGGCATTTCCGGCACACTGCGTGGCGCGCCTGTGATTTCGAGTCCGAGCCGTTCATTTCCAATTGACATTCGCTATTTCGCTCAGCGCGATGGCATCGGCGTGGAGTCGGCGGTCGCGAGTATGATCCGCCAGTCTCTCGCGACTGACGATGGCAGTGTGCTCGCATTCCTTCCTGGAACGGCCGAGATCCGCCGGTGCCAGGCATTGCTCGAGGGTGATTCGCTGCCGGCGGACGTCCGTCTTGCACCGCTGTATGGTGATCTCGCACTCGAGGCGCAGGACGCGGCGATTCGGCCGGCAATGGCAGGCGAGCGCAAGGTCGTCCTTGCCACTTCGATCGCGGAAACAAGTCTCACGATCGAGGGCGTTCGTGTCGTTGTCGATTCGGGACTATCTCGCGTTAGCCGGTTTTCTCCGCGTACCGGTATGGCTCGCCTTGAGACTGTGCGCGTGACACGTGCGGCGGCGGATCAGCGTGCTGGTCGCGCGGGACGCACGTCGCCGGGCATTTGCTATCGCCTTTGGCCGGAAGAGGAGCAGCTCGGAATGCTGGAACGCGCGCGTCCGGAAATTCTCGAGGCCGACCTCACGCCGCTTGCGCTTGACCTCGCGTTAGCTGGCGTCCAAGAGCCGGATGAGTTGCGCTGGATCGATGCGCCGCCGCCGCCCGCGCTCGAACACGCTCGCGAGCTGCTGCGCGCACTCGGCGCGATCGACACCGTGTCGCGGCGTCTCACAGCGCACGGGCGCGACATCGGGCGACTCGGTGTACATCCTCGCATCGCTCACATGCTGCACACGGCAGCCTCCGTGGGCGCTGGTGCAACGGCGTGCGTCGTGGCCGTCTTGTTGGAAGAGCGCGATATACTCCGCCGCTCAGGCCATGATCGCGATCCCGATCTTCAGCTGCGGTTCGATCTCGTCGCCGATCGGTCTCGCGATGTACCTCGCGCTGTTACGGCTCGTGTATCCGCACTCCGCTCACTCATGCGGATTGCGCCACTCGAAACTGTTGATGCGGCCCGTCTGGGCGAGTGTGTTGCCATGGCGTATCCGGACCGTATCGCGCAGCGTCGTAGTGCAGCGGGCCGGTATCGACTACGGAACGGCACTGGTGCGATGCTTTCTGGACATGGCAGTCTCTGGCGGGACGAATTCATCGCGGTGGCCGAGCTGGACGGGCGACGACCGGATGCAATGATTTTTCTTGCCGCATCACTTGGTCGCGAAACCATTGTCTCGCTGTTCGAGCAGGACGTGGAAGTGGAAGAAGTCATCGAATGGAACGCGGCAGAGAGCACAGTAGTTGCAACTCGGCGCGAAATGTTGGGTGCGTTGATTCTCGATGAGAGAAGAATCGTCGATCCATCGCCGGAGCAGGTCAGTGCGGCGCTTCTTGAAGCAATCCGCAGGAAGGACGGCATCGCACTCCGGTGGTCGGACACTGCGATACAGCTGCGCGAGCGTGTCGCGTTTCTTCGTGCGCGCGATTCACGGTGGCCGGACTGGAGCGATTCCGCATTAGATGCATCGCTGGCCGAGTGGCTGGCTCCTCATCTCTCCGGCATGCGTCGTCGCACCGATGTCGAGCGTCTTCCGTTGCATGAGCTTTTGCTCGAGTCACTCAACTGGGAACGACGACGCGATCTCGATCGGTTGGCACCAACACACATCACCGTCCCGACCGGAAGCAGGATCCACGTGGACTATGCGATGGTGGACGCTCCGCGTATTGCGGTTCGTCTTCAGGAGTTGTTCGGACTCGCCGACTCGCCGACAATTGCCGACGGTGCGTTTCGGCTCACAATCGAGCTACTGTCACCGGCACAGCGTCCTGTGCAGGTCACTAACGATCTCGCTGGCTTCTGGGCGAATTCATATTTCGAAGTGCGAAGGGAATTGCGCGGTCGCTATCCGCGGCACGAGTGGCCGGAAGATCCCTTGCATGCGACGCCAACGCGTAGAGCTAAACCGCGGGCATAGCTGTGGCGGCGTGCGATCTCGCGCGCCGCCACGGAGGCGATGTCAAAACGCGATGCCGAATGTAATTGGAATGAATTGGAAATTCGTTGCGTCCGATGCGTTGCCGAGCATCAGGTGATATCGCGCTTCCACGAATGTGCTGAAGCCAGTTAGCGGAAAGCGCAGTCCGCCACCGCCGTTGATGCCGACGGCCGTTTTTGAAGAACCGTAGCCATCATTGCTTCTGTTGTAGAGCCCGAGCCCACCGATGAGATACGGCGCGTCCTTGCCGGGTCCCACACTGAAGATGGCATTCGCGGTTCCACTGAGGATGTTCAGCTTTCTGCCTCCCGTCTTGAAGCCGAAGCTGTTGTATGCCCCCTCGAAGCGTAGTCCGATTGGTAGTGCTGGCGCACCGACGTTTATGCCAACGCCGGCATTGTAGCCGATGTCGGTAAGGTCCCCGAGATTTCCGACGGGGGCGCTTAGACCGCCCATGATTACAAGTGACGCCTGTGCGTGGAGAGCGGCAGGGACCACAAGGGCGAGCGTGAGGGCTCCGGTGCGGAGGCAGCGTTTGAGCATGTCGAACTCCTTATATGGAAGTGGTGCGTGGCTGGGTGTTGTTTCGATATCCGTGCCATGCAAGCATCCCAGGAATTCGCGTCGCCGAGTTCACGCGTTGGATAATTATCGTTATTATATAGGAACCACTGCAGGCTCGCCTCTTTTTAGTACTTATATAATTAGGAAAATTGATCGTGAGATCGTATAGTGTTGCAATTGCTGCACTTGCCATAGACGCGCCTCTCCGATGGATCGACAATACCATATCGCAGAACCACGTCGATGGGATCGTGTCGGAGCAGAGAGGAGTCGCCCGACGTATCTCCTTTCCCGCCCTTATGGTGCTCGCCGTCGCTCGCGAACTGCAGACGCGGATTGGAAGCCCCATCACATTTGCAGTTGCCACTGCCCACTCGATGGTCCATGACCCGTCTGGTGCGGAGGTCAGGTTCGGCCCGATTACGCTCAGCCTCGATATCCAGCTGATCCGGCGTGCGCTGGAAATTCGGCTCGCCGAGGCGATGGAGTCTGCTCCTTCCCCGCCCCGCGGTCGGCCGTCGGCGTCGCGCTGAACGAAAGAGGGGCGGATGTCCGCAGACACCCGCCCCTCTTCGAGCGAGACCGCGCTCAGGCCTTCGAAACGTTCTCGGCCGCGGGGCCCTTGGCACCCTGAACGATGTCGAACTCCACCGCATCGCCCTCGGCCAGCGACTTGAAGCCATTCCCAGAAATCGCGCTGTAGTGGACGAAGCAATCCTTTTCCCCGTTGTCCGGGGTGATGAAGCCGAAGCCCTTCGCGTCGTTGAACCACTTCACTTTGCCTGTCGTACGCATGTCCCACTCCTCAGGAAACTGACCGCCGGCGCCAGACTTGGTGCCGATTTGCGGTACTCTGACATCGCGGGCCCACCAGTGTCCCGCCCTGCCACTACCCGGATGGGGGTGTTGGCTTGCGGCAAACGTAGCAACGCAAAAAAAGCGGGTCAATAGTTCAGTCCGGAGCTGCCACGCACTCACTTCACCGACTTGGCGTCGACCACGAAGTACCGTGTGTCGCCAAAACATGTGATCGGAACTCCTGGATGTTCCCGGTAGGTGATCGAGACCTGAGAACCCATGAGGCTCGTGAGCTTCTTTGCCACGCTATCGTCGCGCACAGTGAATGGGAATTTCTCCTGTGCCGCTCCGGGGATGTTCACCATCGCGAGCTCACCCTCCCATGTCTTACAAACCCAGCCCTTCTTCGAAAATTTCTGCACGTAGCCGGCACGATTCCCCTCGGAGTATGACCAGTTAAGGGCAATCGCGGTCCACGCGGCAAACACGATGGCCGGCAGTACGATCAACACTCCGAACACGATCCACGGCCACTTGGCGCGAGGCCGGGACGACCGCGGCGGCGGTGTAATCGCCGCTGCATTGGATGTGGCGGGCTCCGTGTGCTGGCGCGCTCGTTCGTCTTCCATCGCCTCGTGCCTCAGCATGAGAGTCGGACTGCCAAATTCCAAATGGGAAGGTACGCGCGACGCGCCACCGACGAGAAGGGAAGGCGATAGATTTCCTTCGTCTCAACACCACGTCGAACTTGTCCTTCGCTCCTCGCCGCAAGACCGTCACTGCATTCGTCGGCACCGTTCCCGTCGGATCTGCACACCCCGTCGTCGTGCAGTCCATGACAAACACGGACACCGCCGATGCCGGCGCAACGGCAGAGCAGGCGGCTGCACTCGCCAATGCCGGCTCTCAGCTGGTGCGGATCACGGTGAACAACGAGCAAGCGGCCGCCGCCGTCCCTGAAATCGCGCAGCGGTTGGCGGACGCAGGAGTGACAGCCCCACTCGTTGGAGACTTCCACTACAACGGGCACCTGCTGCTCGCGAAATATCCCGACTGCGCGCGCGCGCTCGATAAGTACCGGATCAATCCGGGCAATGTCGGCAGTAAGCGTCGCGACGAGAACTTTCGCACCATCGTTCAGATCGCAGTCGCCAATGCGAAGGCTGTTCGCATTGGCGTCAACTGGGGCTCGCTCGACCAGGATCTGTTAACGGAGATGATGGACGACAACGCGCGCGCATCGCAGCCGCGCGAGGCCAAGGACGTCTACATCGAAGCGATGCTCGCATCCGCGCTTCGCTCAGCGCAATTGGCGGAAGAGACAGGCCTCGGTCACGATCGCATTCTGATTTCTGCGAAGGTCTCCCATGTTCCTGACCTCGTTGAAGTCTATGACCGGCTTGCCGCACGGTGTGACTATCCGCTGCATCTCGGCCTGACGGAAGCCGGCATGGGAATGAAAGGGCAGGTGGCGAGCGCCGCCGCGCTTTCAATTCTCCTCTCCAAGGGCATTGGCGACACCATTCGCGTGTCGCTGACACCAAAACCGAACGGCGATCGCACGGAAGAAGTAATTGTTGCGCAGCAAATTCTCCAATCACTCGGTCTGCGCAGTTTTACTCCGCAGGTAACCGCATGTCCTGGCTGCGGACGTACGACCTCCACATTCTTCCAGCACATGGCGCAGGACATCCAGACCTACATCCGCGAACAGATGCCGCTGTGGCGGACGTCACGACCGGGTGTCGAGCACATGAACGTCGCTGTGATGGGCTGTGTGGTGAACGGCCCTGGCGAATCGAAGCACGCAAACCTCGGCATCTCGCTCCCCGGAACATTCGAGGAACCGAAAGCGCCGGTTTACATGGATGGCAAACTGCTCACGACGCTCAAAGGTGATCGGATCGTTGAAGAGTTTCTCGTCATCCTCGAGGATTACGTCGCGCGCAACTATCCCTCTGCGCACGAGCTCGCACCGGCCTGAGACGAGCTCAGTGCCCGAATTTCTCGAGAGCCTCGGCGACGTCTCGTAGCTCGTCCATGATCAATGTCTTGAAGCCGACTTCGGTAAGGCGATCGTACACGCGGCGATACCAGCGCACTGTTCCGACGCGGCCGACGTTGAACCGTGACCACACGGTGTCCGTATCAATCGTGCGATTGAGATCAGCCAGAATGGATGACCCGTTGTGGATCTTGTCCGCAGCGCACACCCATCGCGCACTCTCTGGCGCGGCGGCAAGGCGGGCGAGATAGTCATCCTTTCTCTCTTCGCTCGAGAGCTCGATGCCCTCTTCATCAACCTGCCGGTGCGTAACGGCAAGGATGGTTTCGAGAACCTCGCTGCCGAACTTGTCGCCAATTCGCTGCACGAGCATGTCGCGCGTGTACCCATCGCGCACACAATCCTCTACGACGTCGTGCAGAATTCCGGCGACGACGGTCTGCTCATCCTGGCCATACCGCGCGAGAATGATGGCGACATTGGCCGGATGCGTGAGGTAGGGCAGGCGCGTGCCTTTCCGAACCTGCCGGTCGTGGTGTTTCGCCGCGAATGCGAATGCGTGGTTGATGCGGTCGGAATAACCTCGGATCATCACCGCTCGCGATACAGGGACACCTTCACATCGTCTCGGAAACATACTGCACTTTCCACGCGCTTGCCCAGATCCTCCTTCACCGATTGATCTGTCCAGCTAAGAGTAGATCGAGCAGAACGAGAGCGAGCCCCTGCACGGTGATGCCGATTCCGGCACCCACCACGCCGAGTGTGCGAGAGAGCCGCCAGCCCAACAGTGCGAGCATTAATCCGCAAATCACGTATCCGCTATCGAGTCCGATATTCAGCCACAGCAATCGGTCGAGGCGCGTTGCTGCGGCAAGATCGCGCGGCGTTACCCGTGTCAGGAGCACAGCTCCAAGCAGCACCTCTAACGCTCCCCAGCCGGCGGACTGGTAGGCAAAGTGCCGCAGCAGGTCCGACCGTCTCGAAGCGACCTTCATCCACGCGACGAGCGCGGTTCCGGCAACTATGCTTGCTGCTCCCCAAACGGTGAGGCGGAGCAGGTGTGCTCGTTCCAGAGCCTCGAGCGTGTCGGCCCACATGTATGACATGGGCGAATTGTAGCCGACTACACCGCCAATGCGCGTTCGCCCTCGCGTTCGACTTCTTCGACAGGACGCGCTTGCGCGAACGCCGGATCCGGCGCGTTCCAGATGACAATGCCCCGAGGATTGCCGCCCTTCTCACGAATCGCGTCGAGTGTGTGGGCGAGATCCGCAAGCTTCGTTTGCCCCGCACGTGCGCAGAGCAGAACGTCGGATATGGGGAGACCCGCGACCAATCCATCCGTGACTTGATCAAGCCCGCTGACTAGCACGAGCGCATCATATCGCCGCGAGAGTCGCGCGGCATCACGCCCAAGGACGGCCGCAACCTGCTCCGTGCTGACCGCTCCACTGCCACTGGGAACGACATCGATCACGCGGTCGCGTCCGAGTCGCACGCCTCGCATCATGTCGGACCATTCTGCGGCTCCTCGTGCGATCGCACTCATCCCGTCGCGCGGTCGCATACGGAGCGCGGTGCTGACGATGGAAGTGCTCGGATCCGTGTCGAGGAGCAGTGTCGCGCGCGCTTCGTCGGCCGCGATTGCTGCAAAGTTGATGGCAATGATCGCCGCGACGCCTGGAACATCGCCGGTCACGGTAAGCATCACCGTGCTCGTTCCCGCCGCGGCAACGTTGAGATACACCAGTTGGTGTCCGTCGCCACCAGAATCCATGTACGCTGGAGATGTCCGGTCGGCGGCACGGCGGCGGCGCTCGGGGGTTGGTGCAAGGGGACGCACCACGCCCAGTACCTTCACCCCGGTGACGCGTTCGACTTCGTCGAGGTCGGCAACACGAGGATGTCGAACCTCGGCGAAAAACGCGGCGCCAAAGCCGAGAACCGCGCCAAAGACAAGTGCGGCTGCAAGGATCGCTGTGGGAGAGGCGCCAACGCTCGATAGCTCACGAGCACGTTCTTCGCGAGCATCGAGTTGCGTGAGTTCGTTTTTCTCGTGCGCAAATCGTGACGCCACGCCGCGGGCGGCAACGCGCGCATCTTCTAGTACTTTGATCGCTGCGACGGTGTCAGGCAGCGGCATAGCGGCAACTGCTGTGGGTAGTGCCAGCGCCGGTGGTGCCAATGCGATCGCTTCTCGTTGGAGTGCAACGCGCTTTGCTTCAGCGAGCGCAGCGATATTCCTGCCCAATTCATTCGCTCGTGCGGTGAGCGCAACGAATACAGGATCCACACCGCCGACTGCCGTATAGCTGTCCCGTTCTCGCTCGATTTCCACCAGGGAATCAAGCTTGAGCTTCACCTGCGGATCGCCTTGCATGGGCGCGGCCTGCGCAAGGATCCGGTAGGAATTGAGTAGTGGGGCGTTTTCGGCGCGCGCG
Organism: Gemmatimonadales bacterium; assembly: GCA_038323865.1. Lineage (GTDB taxonomy): Bacteria > Gemmatimonadota > Gemmatimonadetes > Gemmatimonadales > Gemmatimonadaceae > AG11. The sequence continues at coordinate 24,055 of JBBQHJ010000010.1, read as the reverse complement.
ATCAGCTTGGCCAGCAGGTCTACCTGTGCAGTGAGCGTATCGCGGCGCACGCGAGTGCTGTTGGCGAGCGGAGCGCCATTGGCAGTCGTGTCCGCGGCGGCCGCTGTCGCTGCCGCCGCGACGACCTGCGCATACGCGGCCCGAGATGCCACGAGCGCTGTCTCGGCAGCGGCCACTTGGCGGTCCGCTTCCATGAGCGCGGAGACCGTCGGCTCGGTATCTGGCCGAAGCGCCGCAGGTGGCCGCACCGCATTCGCGGCTCTCCGCGCCTGCTGGGGGACGATGATCAGCGCCACCAACGACGTGATGAACGTGATCATGCTGACGGCGGTGATGAACGCCGGACGGCGCAACGCATTGCGCGCGCGTGCCGACACCCAGACCGCCGGGTGCTGGGACAGCGCAGCGGACCTGCGGCGGCGAACACGACGGGGACTCATAGCGAGGTCGTCATGCACGTCGTGCACCAGCGGTGTTTCAGCATACACAGATGCTGAATACACGACGGGGCGGACGCAACCGCGTCCACCCCGTCAAACGTGTAGTCGCTCAGGACCTACTGGACGGTGATGGCGCCCTTCATGTTCATCGCCGCGTGCGGCGTGCACGTGAAGTTGTACGTACCAGCCGGGATGTTGCCGAACGAAATGACGTACGCTTCGTTGGGTTGCATGACCATCGGGCCGGACAGTTCGCCGATCTTGGCGCCTGGCATGTTGGCATCGAGCTGCGCCTTGACCGTTGGGTCCGTCACGTTCAGGAACGCGACGTTGTGCGGGCCGCCGGACACCATGATGAACTTCACTGCATCACCAGCCTTCACGGTCGTATTGGCCGGTTCGAACTTATAGCCGGATGCGTCACCGATCATCTTCACTTCGTGAGTCGTGCCGGTGACGGGCGCTGCTGCCACCGTGCCAGCTGCTGGCGCTGGGGTAGCAGGGGTCGTCGCCGCAGGCGTGGTCGCGCTCGGCGCAGCAGTCGCCGCGCTGTCGGTGGCGGCCTTCTTCTCGCCGCCGCAAGCGCCGAGGACCGCCGCGCTCGCGAGGAGCGCAATACCGTAGAACCGCATTTCTTGGATCTCCGAAAAACTTGATTGTGAATTGGGCGTCGCGGGTGTTCCGGGACGCATGTGATTTTATTCACAAGCCCCGGCTTTCGCAAATCCGCCCGCGCGCCCGCAGGCACTCCGCCCTGCTGCATGCCCCGCGCCGCAGTTGACCATTGCCACGAACTGTTGTTAGGTTCCGTTCCATGACCGCTCCTCGCCACCACCATGCGCACCATCTCGGCCTTACGGGTCGGAGGGTCGCGCACGTGCACGAGTAGCGTTCGAGCACACCGCAGTCGACTTCCTGGCCCGTCTATTCGACGGGCCTTTTTCTTTTTCACACCCGCGATTCTTTCCTCGCAGCAGGATGGACTTCCATGCTCCGTATTGCACTGCCAAACAAGGGACGCCTCTCCGAAGAGGCCCGCGAGCTCTTTACCGATGCGGGACTCGAGATTCGCGCAGCCGGTCCGCGCGCGCTGACCGCTTCGCTAGGTGGTGAATTTCAGGCGCTCTTTGTCCGCGCTCAGGATATTCCAGAGTTCGTGGCGGATGGCGCAGCGGACGCGGGCGTCACGGGATTCGATCTCATTCAGGAATCTGGACGCTTGCTCGAGGAGCTCGCCGACCTCGGCTTTGGACGCTGCCGTTTGGCTGTGGCAGCGCGTGAAGACAGTGGTGTCCGTTCCTTGGCCGATTTCACGCCAAGAATGCGCGTAGCGACGGTCTTTCCGCGCATCACGAGACGGTTCTTTGAAGCACGAGGGCTGGTTGTGGATGTCGTCCCTGTCTCCGGCGCAGCAGAGATTGCTCCGCATATCGGCATTGCTGATGTAATTGTCGACCTCGTGTCGACCGGGTCGACGTTACGAGTGAATGGCTTGGTCGAGATCGAGACGGTGCTGGAATCCACGAGCCGCCTCATCACCACAAGTACGGTACGCGCCAATGCGCCGCAGGCACGTGCGCTCGACGAACTCGTTGCAGCGCTTGGAAGCGTTCTGGCCGCACGCGATAAGCGATATGTCATGGCGAATGTCCCACGCGACCGGCTGGCCGACGTGCAGCGAGTCATTCCAGGACTCAATGGCCCCACGGTGATCGACATCATGAACGGCGGCGCACACGTTGCCGTGCACTCCGTTGTCCCCGCTGCGACGATCTATCGGACGATTGCCGACCTCAAGGCCCTTGGTGCTGAAGGTATTCTGGTCACTCGCATCGAGAGGCTCATGGCATGAGCTTCGTGCGATTTACAGGTTCTTGCAATGCACTCTCAGTCGACGACGTGCGCGCGCTCGTGGAGCGAAGTGCATCCAGTAACGATGAAATTCGGGAGCGAACCCGCCTCATTGTTGCCGACGTGCGCACGCGCGGAGACGCTGCGTTGCACGACATGTCACGTCGATTCGATGGTGTCGCACTCGAGTCGCTCGAGGTGCCGCCTCAGCTGTGTGCACGTGCGCTTGACGAATTGGATGCTGCGCTCCGTCGCGCGATGGAACGCTCGACGGAAAACATTCGCCGTGTCCATGAAGCGTTTCGTCCGATGGCGCAGGAAGTCGAGCCTGAAGAAGGCATTCTCGTTGGAAGGCGACCCGATCCGCTCGATCGCGTTGGCGTCTATGCGCCAGGTGGTCGTGCCGCGTATCCGAGCAGTGTGCTCATGGGAGCGATTCCCGCGCGAGTTGCCGGTGTGCGCGAGGTGATTTTGTGCTCACCACCGTCACGCGAAACCGGCCGGCCGTCCGATGTCGTACTCGCCGCAGCGGCGCTTGCAGGTGTCGACCGCGTATACGCACTTGGTGGCGCTGGTGCGATCGCCGCCATGGCCATGGGAACTGAGAGCGTACCACCTGTCGATCGGATCGTGGGTCCGGGGAACGCCTACGTGGCGGAGGCCAAACTTCAGGTTGCCAGCTCGGTTGCGATCGACTCTCCGGCTGGTCCCAGCGAATTGTTGGTGCTTGCCGACGCTGACGCCGATCCTCGTGTGATCGCTCGGGAAATGCTCGCACAAGCCGAGCACGATCCGCTCGCTGCGGTGGTTGCCGTGACGACGAGCGCGGAACACGCACGTCGTATCGTGAATCGTATCGCCGAGTTGATTTCCACCCAACCGCGCGCCGATATCGTGAGCGAGTCGCTGCGGAACCAAGGTGCCGTTCTCTGGGCTGAGAGTGCTGACGCTGCAATTGCGTTTGCGAACAAGTACGCAGCCGAACATCTCCTGCTGCTCATGCAGCCAGTTGACGCCGTGCTCGCGCGCCTGCGCAGCGCAGGCACAGTGTTCGTGGGCGCATACAGTTCAGTGGCATTCGGCGATTACATGACCGGAGCAAATCACGTGCTGCCAACCGGCGGCTTGGCACGATCGTACTCGGGACTTTCGACGCTCGACTTTGTACGGTGGACGACGTATCAGCGCGTGAATCGCGATGCGGCTGCCAGGTTGTCAGCGGATGTTTCTGTGTTTGCGGACGCCGAGGGTCTGGGAGGTCACGCACTTGCAGCGCGAGCATGGGCGCGGAGCGAGGTGGAATGAGCTCACAACCAAAGCTCTCCGATCTCACGCGTGACGGATTGAACAGCCTTCCACTCTACGCCACCGATTCCGCGGTCTGCGCAATTGATCTGAGCGACAACACGAATATGTGGGGCGCTCCACCTGCGGCGGTGGATACGCTCCGTGCGGCAGCGGGCAGTGCACTTTCTCGATATCCGTCGTTGTACTCGGAGCCATTGCGAGACCAATTGGTCGAGTACGTGGGACTGCAGGATGCCGACAACATCGACACGGTGACCGGCTGCGGCTCGGATGACGTGCTCGACTCGGCCATGCGCGCGTTCGCTGCCGAAGGAGCCAGTATCGCCTTTTCGTCGCCCACATTCTCGATGATCCCGGTGCTCGCACGACTGAACAGCCTGCGACCTGTCACGATTCCATTCCTCCCCGACATGGACATCGATGCGCAGCAACTCGTCGATGCTCGTGCGCAGGTGACCTATCTCTGCTCGCCCAATAATCCCACGGGATCGCCCGCGTCTCGCGCTGCAATCGAATTCGTGGTCCGCAACGCGAGCGGCGTTGTCATTCTCGACGAGGCCTACGCGGAATTTGCGTCAGAGACGTTTGTGGACCTCGTGCGGACGTCGGAGCGACTGCTCATCGCGCGAACGTTTTCGAAGGCGTTTGGTCTTGCCGGACTTCGCGTCGGCTTTGGCGTGGCGTCACGCGAGTTGACACACATCGTCGCGCGCGCGCGCGGTCCGTACAAAGTCACTTCGGTCGCCGAGTCCGCGGTGCGGGCCGCATTGTCGATGAGCGAGCAAGGGCAGGAATGGGTGCAGGAACACGCACGACTCGCCGGCGAGAATCGCGATCGCTTTGTCGAGGCACTGCGGGAGCGCGGAATCTCGACGCTACCTTCCGCTGCCAACTTCGTCCTCGCACTCGTCCCGCGCGCGGTTGAAGTAAGTCGCGGACTCGTGTCACGAGGCATCCGTGTCCGTGTGATATCGGGTCTTCCGTCGGAACTTGGCGGCTTTGTCGTCGACGCGAACACCGCGTTGCGGATTGGTGTTGGACCTTGGCCAATGATGGCGGCGCTTCTTGATGCGTTGGAGCCGGTTCGCTGATGCGCGTGACGATTTTTGACTACGGAGCTGGAAACCTGCACTCGCTACGGAAAGCGCTGCTGATTGAGGAGTGCACCGTGATGGTCGAGTCAGATCCCGTTCGGGCAACAGACACCGATGTTCTGGTGCTTCCTGGTGTGGGTGCCTTCGGTGCCGCTGCAGCTCATCTCGCACCAGGGAGAGTGGTCATGCGCACCGCAATTCTTCAGGGACTACCGACGATTGGCGTGTGCCTCGGGATGCAGTTGCTTTTTGACGGAAGCGAAGAAGGTGGCGGACTCGGACTAGGCGTTATTCCAGGCGGCGTATCGCGATTGGCCACTCAGCGGCTTCCGCAAATTGGCTGGAATGCCATCGAAGCTGCCCGGGACGCGCTGTTCGACGCAGCTCCTCTGGCAATGGCCTATTACGCAAACAGTTTCGTGTGTCGACCACGTGACACTAGCTCCGTGATTGCCTGGAGCACACACGAAGAGGACCGCTTTCCTGCGGCGGTGCGCACCGGCAATACGGTTGGCGTTCAGTTTCACCCTGAGAAGTCTTCGGACGCGGGTGTCCGCTTTCTTCATGAATTCCTCCAGCGCGCGCGCAAACGGAGCACCTCGACATGATTGCCATTCCTGCTGTTGATGTCCGCGAAGGTGCGTGCGTCCAATTGGTCGGCGGTTCGTATTCTGCCGAACGCGTGCGGCTCGAGAATCCGATCGAGGTATCACGTTCGTGGGAGCACTTCGGATTTCAACGTATTCATGTCGTTGATCTCGATGCAGCGACGGGCCGTGGTTCGAATCTCGAACTCGTGCGCGAAATGATCTCACGCACCGTCGTATCCGTTCAAGTCGGTGGCGGTATCCGCTCCGCAGAAACGATTGAAGCGCTGCTGGAAGCAGGCGCGACGAGTGTCATTGTCGGCACTCGCGCCCTCGAGGATCAAGAGTGGCTTGCTGACATGGCCGCACGCCATCCGCATGAGTTGATCGTTGCGTGTGACGTGCGCGAGCGACGCATCACCACGCATGGGTGGTCGGAGACGCTTCCACTCGATGTGCTGGACGCCGTGGGCGAGCTCAATGCATTTCCGCTCGCCGGTCTACTGGTGACTGCCGTTCACATGGAAGGGCAAATGAAGGGAACGGATCTGCCGCTGATGGAGGATGTCGCGGAAGCGTCCGAGTTTCCTGTTTTCGCATCGGGCGGGGTGTCAAGCATGGCGGATCTTCGCGCACTCGAGCACCGCGGAATCGCGGGCGTTGTCATCGGCATGGCCCTTTACACCGGTGCGCTGGATCCGGTCGTCGTCGCTGGAGAATTCTCGGAATGAACACGATTCCACGGAGCGCGCGATGACAGTCGTCACGCGAGAGACGCGAGAAACCAACATCCGCTGCGAGCTCATTCGCGGAAGTGGAACGTCGGACGTATCCACAGGGCAGCCGTTCCTCGATCACATGCTTGTGGTCTTTGCTCGCTATAGCGGACTCGATCTTGTGCTCAAGGCGAGTGGCGACCTCCAGCATCATCTCGTGGAGGACGTCGCAATCTGCGTTGGTGCCGCCGTTGCCGCGCTGCTCCCGGATACTGCGGCGCGCTATGGCGACCGCACGATACCAATGGACGAGGCACTCGTTCACTGCGCACTGGATCTCGGCGGGCGACCGCACTATCGCGGGCCACTCCCAAGCACGCTCTACGATCACTGGATGCGATCCTTCAGCGATAACGCGAGGGCGACACTTCACCTGCGCGTCCTTCGCGGCACCGATCGGCACCATGTCGTTGAGGCGGCGTTCAAGGCCCTCGGCTTCGCCGTACGGGAAGCATTTGTCGATTCGGGCGCGGTGTTCAGCACCAAAGGCGCCGTTGGCATTCGCGTGGAGGATTCCCTGTAGTGCTCACACGCCGAGTTGTCGTCTGTCTCGATGTTCGCGACGGCCGAGTAGTGAAGGGAACTCAGTTCGTGCACCTGCGCGACGTCGGTGATCCCGTTGAACTGGCAACTCGCTACGAGCGTGAGGGGGCAGACGAGATTGTCTTTCTCGACATCTCCGCGAGTGCCGATGCGCGCGGCACGTTGCTCGATGTCGCACGCAGAACAGCCGAGGTGTTGTTCATTCCGCTCACCATCGGTGGCGGCATACGGACCGCCGATGACGTGGGCTTGGCGTTACGCGCCGGCGCAGACAAGGTGAGCCTGAATTCCTCGGCCGTGTTGCGGCCAGCGGTTCTGACCGAGGCAGCCGCGCGTTTTGGTTCGCAATGTGTTGTGGCAAGCATCGACGCGAAACGTCTGGGCGATAGCTGGCGTGTCTATGTGAAGGGTGGTCGCGAGGAAACGTTACTCGATGCCGTGACGTGGGCGCGCGAGTGCGTTGACCGTGGCGCTGGGGAGATTCTTCTCACGAGCATCGATCGCGACGGAGCACGGTCTGGATATGATCTGGAGCTGACGTCAGCGGTTGCGTCGGCCGTGAACGTTCCAGTAGTGGCATCGGGTGGCGCGGGAAGCGCAGAACATGTGCGAGATGTTCTCCACGACACGCGCGCCGACGCCGCACTCGTGGCTGGGATTCTACACGACGGCCTGACGACGGTTGGCGCGATCAAGGACACGCTGCGCCGTGCGTCCGTGCCGGTGCGCGCATGACGAGCCCGCAGGAGTTGGCAGTGCAGGTGCTCGAACTTGCGACGCTCACCGCGCAAATCGCGCTTCGTCACTATCGCACGCGACTCGATGTTGAGACGAAGGGCGATGGCTCACCGGTGACGGTGGCTGACCGCGCGGCAGAGCAGGCAGCCCGCGACTGGATCGCGAAGAAATTTCCACTCGATGGAATACTCGGTGAGGAGTTTGGCGCTGTGCGTCCCGAAGCGCAGCGGCGATGGATCATCGATCCAATCGACGGCACTCGTGCGTTTGTACGAGGTGTTCCGTTGTGGGGTTCTCTCGTCGCGTTGTGTGATGGCGAGACGGTGCTCGCGGGCGCCGCAGTGTTCCCAGTCGTTCGCGAAACTATCACGGCCGCACGCGGTATCGGATGCTTCTGGAACGACTCACGCGTGAACGTCTCCGCCATAGCGACGATGTCAGAGGCCACCGCGCTCACGACTGACTGTGGCTTTCGCGAACGACCGGAACGTCGCGCAGGCTGGGAGCGCGTCGCGCGCGCATCGGCCATGAGCCGCACATGGGGGGATTGCTACGGCTATCTACTCGTCGCGACGGGCCGGGCCGAGATTATGACGGATCCCATTCTTTCGCCGTGGGACGCCGCGGCGCTGTTCCCCATCGTCCAGGAAGCTGGGGGAGTGTTCACTGATTGGGACGGCAACGTATCCGCGTTTGGCGGAAGCGCCGTTGCGACGAACAAAGCGCTCTCATCGACGACTCGTGCACTGCTCTCTGAGGAAGCACATGCCGGATCTTGATCTCGACTCTCTCGATTTCGAGAAGAGCGGTGGGCTTATCACGGTCGTCGCGCAGGATGCGAACACCGGCGCAGTACTGATGATCGCGCACGCCGATCGCGACGCGCTCGAGCGAACTGTCTCATCTGGGGAGATGCACTATCGCTCTCGCACCCGTGGACTGTGGCACAAGGGTGCCACCAGCGGCAACGTACAACGCGTCGTTTCGCTGTCGGCCGATTGCGATGGCGATGCAGTGCTGGCCCGTGTCGTTCCGGCAGGGCCCGCGTGTCACACCGGTAGCGTGTCCTGCTTCGGCGCCGATGCGCTATCTGCTGATGCGCTCTCCCAGCTCGACGCGCTGATTTCCGATCGTGCGCGCACGGCCGCCGACCAAACGGGGTCGTACACCCAGCGATTGCTGGGAGACAGGAATCTCCGCCTCAAGAAGATCGGCGAGGAGGCAGCAGAGTTCGTGACGGCAACTGCCGACGGGGATGTCGATCGGGCACGCGAGGAGGCGGCAGATCTGTACTACCACATCCTCGTTGCCCTTCACTCCGTTGGCGGCTCGCTCGGCGACGTACGGTCCGTTCTCGCCGAGCGTCACCGCGTGCATACCCTGCCGAAGCGCTAGAACTGTTGTAAAAGATTCCGATCGACTTTGCGTGCGTCGCCGACGTACGCAAAACGAAAGCCTTTCAGGTACTTGTTGGCCACCCTGCGAACGTCATCGGGTGTAACTTTTCTCAGGGATTCCATGAAGCGGTCAGCTCCTTGGAAGTCACCCTGGTACAGCTCCGCGCGGGCAAGAACGTTTGCCTGGTCGGAGTTTGTTTCGTTTTTGAGATAGTATTCGGTGATGAACTGCTGCTCGAGGCGGCGCAGTCCCACCGGATCAACAGACTCTGTCTGAAGCACCGTCAGCTCATGACGCATGATGGTCAACACTTCGTTTGGCGAAACAGTTGTGACGTAAAGTCCGCCGATAGCGAACGCCCGCTCAAGAAATGGTGCTTCCACCGCGTAGCTGAGATTTCGCCGCGATCGCACTTCTGTGAAGAGCCGGCCTGACAGCACAGCGGTAGCAACACGGAGAGCGACGTAGTCTGCATCGGTGGCCGCCGGGCCAGGTGCGTAGCCGAGCAGGTAATTCGTCGGCAGTGCGCGATTGTCGATCGTCACCGCGAAACCACCCGGTGGCGGTGATGGCGGCGACGTCCATTTGTACGTACCGCGCGGAAGCGTGGCGAGCGTACCTTTTACCAATCGCTCCACTTGCGTGCGATCCACGTTGCCCACCACCACGAGCAGCATGCGTGACGTGACGAACTGTGTCGCATGATACTGTTTGAGCTGCGCGGCAGTCAGTTTCGCGATCGATTCGGGGGTGCCGGTTGGACTCACCGAGTACGGGTGGTTCTGGTAGAGCAAGCTATCCGCCATTTCACTGGCAGCATCGTCCGGGTTCGTCCGCCGTTCGCGCGCGACTGTCATGAACTGGTCGCGAACGAGTCCCACCTCCGACGCATCCAGCGTTGGTGCCATCACACGGTCGGCTAGGATGGCCCATGTCGAATCGAACGTTCCGCGAATCGCATGGAGCCCGATCGCGCTCCAGTCGTCGCTGGCCTCGATACCGATTGCGCTTCCGAGCTTTGCCGTCTTCTGTCGAACCGCCGCGCCAGGGAAGCGCTTCGTGCCGCGCTCACTCGCAGCGAGAATCAGCGCTTCGATGCCTGCGGTCTGCTCGGTGAGTTGACGCGCGCCGCCAAGGAGATAGAGGTTCGCAATAACGACTTCGTTCGCCGTGTTGCGGCGGAGAATCACGGTCACGCCGCCCACGTCGAACTTGCTCGTAATTGCAGTGTCGGTGGCCGGTACCGCAGAAAAGGGACGCGCATGTGCGCTCGCCGGAAGCGCAACAAATGCACTCAACACGGTGCCGAGAATGCGTCCCTTCATCGGACGATTCCTCCCGCTAACTCCGCTTCGGTCAGCTGGAGCCCCTTTCTCGTCTCCGGCGCCAGCAGTACGCCGACTACCCGCGGATGACCAACGATGTACTTCGCGGCATACTTGCGAAGATCCTCCGGCGTCTGCTTGGCCATGGTGTCGACATATCCAAAGAAGTAGTCCAGGCCCGTGACTGCCCACCAGAAACCGAGTTGGTGCGCAAAGCCGGACGAACGCTCGAGGCTTTCCATCGTTCCCACGATGCGCTTCCGTTTCACGCCATCCACGGCATCAACCGTGATGTAGCCCGGCTTGACGACTTCGGCGAGCTCCAAGTCGAGGGCAGCAAGCGCCTCACGCAGCTTGCCCGGCGCGACCTCGCCGCTGATGGTGATCGGACCAACGTTGTTCAACGTGTAGTAGTTCACGTCGAGCGACATCCATAAACCACTATCGACGAGCTTTCGCTGAAAGCGCGAGCCCGGCTGGTTGAGTACGTCCGAGAACACGTCGGCTGCGTACGTTGCTGGCACGTCCACATGAGCACCTGGCCCCTGCCACTGGAGCATGAGCAACACACTGTTCACAGGCTGCTCCACCACCACACCGATGTTTTTCGTCAACATCGGCACCGGTGGGATCGGATCGACCGTGAATGGATCATCCGCCTTTTTCCATGAACCGAACAGCCTCCGGGCCGCCGAAAATACCGAGTCCGGAATCACATCGCCGGTGACGATCAACGCGGTGTTATTCGGCACGTAGTATTTCGCCTGAATCGCGCGCATTTGCTCGGGCGTCGTGGCGAGAATCACCTGCCGTTCACCGAGCGGGTTCTTCCGGCTCCACGCACCTCCCCAAAGAGCTTTGCCGGTTGCCGTCCGAAGCGCATAAAACGGATCCGACTCGGCACGGTCATACTCACCGATCACCACTGCACGTTCGCGCTCCAACTCATCGCGCAGGAACAGCGGCGCTCGGAGTGCGGATGCAAGCAACTCGAGCGCTGCGGCCGTGCTGTCCGATGGAACGGTGAGGTAATAATTCACCTGCTCTTCGTTCGTGGTGCCATTGAACACCGCACCGAGCTCCGATGCACGATTCACGAACGCATCCGGTTGCGGATAGAGTGCATTCGCCTTGAAGAACATGTGCTCGTACAGATGCGAAAGGCCCTCGTACGTAGCGGACTGCGTGAACGAGCCGTTGCGCGCATCCGCTTCGATGGTCGTGAGCGGAACGCCGTGATTCTCCACGACAATCACCTCGAAGCCATTCGGCAACACTTCGCGTCGAATGCGTTTTTCCAGTTCCGTCCGCTGTGCGCTCAGCGGCAGCGCGAAGAGGAGCACTGCCGTGACTGCGGCCAGCGTTGTGCGAACTGTGGTGCGATGCGGTAGCAAATGCTGCACGCTCATGGTTTCTTTCCCCGGCCAATGTCAAAACTGCCTACGCCATCTTTCGGCACCACAGTCGATCCCGAAGCGCTCGCGCACGTCGCATCGACGCTTGCCGGCGCATCACTTCAACTGAATGCCGCGCTTGCCCCCTACACCACCTTCAAGGTCGGCGGACCAGCCGATCTGCTGTTTGAGGCTACGTCCGCCGATGCGCTGGCAAACGCGGTCGTAACCGCCCGGCAAGCTGGGGTTCCCTGGTTTGTGCTTGGACTCGGCGCAAACGTTCTCATCGCGGACAAGGGCGTTCGCGGCCTGGTCATTCGGAATACCTCATCTCATTTCAACTTCAGCGACGACGGACACCTCTGGGTGGAGAGCGGTGCCATCATGGCACGCCTCATTCCCGAGGCCGTACGCCGTGGCTGGTCCGGCCTCGAACACTACGTCGGCATTCCCAGTACGGTTGGCGGCGCCATCTGGCAGAACCTGCACTTCCTGTCGCCCGCCCCGGAACGCGAGCGCACGATGTTCATCGCCGAAGTGTTCGAATCTGCGGAGCTGTTGACGGAAGAAAACGAACGGCGGACAGTAGACCCCGCCTACATGCAATTTGGATACGACGACACCATTCTACACCACCGCGCTGACATTGCTCTGGCGACCACCTTCCGCCTCGAGCGGAAGGATCCGGACATCATGCATCGCATCATGCAGGAGAACCTGAGCTGGCGCGGCGGCAGGCACCCCTGGCTCGAGTATCATCCGAGCGCAGGCTCCATCTTCAAGAAGATCGAAGGAGTTGGTGCAGGACGGCTGGTCGATCAGTGCGGCCTGAAAGGGTTCCACATCGGTGACGCGCAGATCTCTCACATTCACGCCAACATCATGGTAAACCTCGGCCGCGCCACCAGCGCGGACGTCATCGCCTTGATCCGCCACGCTCAAAAGGCCGTGAAAGACAAGCTCGGCTACGAACTCGAACCCGAGATCAACTTCGTCGGCGAGTTCTAGCTCGGCAGAATGTCCTTCGGCCGATCGTCTGGCGGCACGAAGTTCGTCAGGAACAGGCGCTCCTGTGGTGTGAGGCTCTTGAGTCCCGAGGCGCTGATCTTGTCGAGGATGCGATTCACCTCGTCTCGGTTGACTTCGTGAATTCGGGTTCGGTCCACGCGCTGCCATTTGTTGGCGAGAGCGTCGGTCGCTGGCGCCGCATTCGCCACTTGCCTGCGGAACTGTTTTGCTCCATGCCGGCGCTCAAGGAAGAGCAGGTACAGGTAGCCACCCACGAAGCCGCCAAGGTGCGCGAAGTGTGCGACGCCGCTGCCGATTCCGAATAACGCCACCAACGTCGAGATGGCCACGAGCCAGCGCACCTCGACCGGCACAATACCCCACAACAACACTTGATCGCGTGGCCAGAACCGCGCGTAGGCGAACATCACGCCGAAGATCGCGCCCGACGCGCCGATAATCAGCCCCGTCGGTGCAAAGAGGAAACTCAGAAGCGCTCCACAAATTCCCGCGAGAAAGTAGAGTACGAAGAATCGCTCACTCCCCAACCGCAGTTCTACTCGCGGACCGAAGAAGTACAGCGTGAGCATGTTGAACCCGATGTGCATCAGCCCTTGATGCACGAACATGTACGTCACGGCAGTCCACGGCCGCGAAAGAAACAGGTACGGAATAAATCCGAGCTGGGTCTCGAGACCCTGCATTGTTTGCTGGAGGAAAAACACCAGCACATTGGCAATCAGAAGTCGCTGCACCCACGGCGTCACGTGCGATTCCCTCGGGTTCCTGTCATTCTGCGGCAGACCGCTCGAGCGTTTCGAGTTCCGCCGTTCGCTGCTCCCACTCGGCGAGCGCTCCATCCAACACTACGCGAGCACGATCGAGTTCAGTTCCAAGACGTCGTGCTTCGTCGATCCCACCGGGCTTGGTGTATAACGCCGGATCGTCGAGCGCGTGCGTGAGCCGAGCGACGTCTGCCTCCAGACCATCTACCTTCGACTCTGATGCTATTGCAAGATCGCGCGCTCTTCTCAGCGACTTTCGCGGATCGTTCGCCTTGCTCTTCTCATCGCGCCGTGCCGTTCGCTTCTTCTCTTCGAGACGACGAAAGGCCGTTTCTTCCGATGCGCGCACCGCGGCCGCATGCTCGCGCTCCTCGCTTACTACCTCCCACTCAGCGAATGTTCCATCGAATTCAGTGATGTGACGCTCGTGCAGTACCCAGACTTTGCTCACGAGCGCCCGCAACAGCGCGCGATCGTGGCTCACGAGGATGACAGATCCTGTGTATTGCTCTATCGCGTCTTCCAAAACCTCGATGCTTTCGACGTCGAGGTGATTTGTCGGTTCGTCCAGAATCAGGAGGTTGGCACGCGTCAGAGTAAGCATGGCCAGTGCAACACGCGCCCGTTCTCCACCAGACAACGTGTTCGCCGTACGCTGCGCTTCATCGCCGGAAAAACCGAATCGCCCAAGATGGGCCTGGACCTGACGGCGCTCCCACAGTGGGCGAAAATCGTTGATGATGTTGAAGAGCGTCTTGTCGAACGGAACCTGCGAGAGCTGCTGGTCGTAATAGCCGACGACAATGGAATTCCCCACGCGCAGTTCGCCCGCGTCCGGCGCCAGCTCACCAACGAGTGTTTTGAGCAGGGTCGACTTGCCCGCTCCGTTTGGGCCGAGAATGCCGAGTCGATCACCACGCATGATTCGGCCACTCAGTTGCTCGATGAGCAACTTTCCTGGGACGCTGATTCTCACCTTGTCCGCAACAACCACCTGATCACCGCCGCGCTCCGCCGGTTCGAGACGCAGGCCCATGGTGCCGTCTGCGCCGATCGGTGCGCTCAACCTGGGGAGTCGCTCCAGCTTCTTGCGCCGCCCCTTCGCCTGCTTGGTGTTTTGGCCAGCAAGGTTGCGCGCGATGTAGTCTGTCTCCGCAGCAACCACTTTCACCTGTTTGTCGAATTGCCGCTGTTGCGTCAGTCGGCGCTCGGAGCGCTGCACGATGAACGATTCATATCCACCATCGTATGCGGACGCGGAATCTCCTTCGAAATGAAGGACGTGGTCAACGACCGCCGCGAGGAACGCGCGGTCGTGACTCACTAATACGATGGTGCGGTTTCCCTCGGTGAGATTCTGCTCCAGCCAACGAGTCGTCTCGAGATCCAGGTGATTCGTTGGCTCGTCGAGCAACAGGATGTCCGACGGAACCACGAGTTGGCGCGCCAAGCCGATTCGCCCGCGCTCACCGCCACTGAGTTGCTCGAGCGGCTGCGTCCTCGCTTTTGTGGGCTCGAAACCGAGACCCTGAAGCACGGCGTCGACACGAGGGGCGATGGTGTATCCGCCCTCGCGTTCGAAGCGCTCGAGATCCCGCCCGTAGCGAGTGAGTGCGGCTTCGTCGCTGAGGTCTGCAAGCGCGTGCGCCTGTTCGGCAAGTGATTGCTCCAGCGCAAGCAACTCGGCAAACGGACCCGCGGCGGCTTCCCATACGGTTCTTGCGCTGCCGAAGTCGCGGTGCTGGCCAAGCATCGAAACCGTCAGGCCGCCCTGTCGCGCAACGCTTCCGCGCGTGGGCTCCAACTCACCCGTCATCAGCTTGAACAGCGTCGTCTTTCCGGTGCCATTGCGACCGATCACACCCCAGCGTTCACCCTGCGACACCGTGAAGGTGATGTCGTTGAACAACGTCGTCGCGCCAAAGTCCACACCAACCGACCCAACGGCAATCTGCGTCATGTCGACGCGAGCCAGCTCTTCCAGGTTGCTTCCGCGGCGCCAACTGTCAGAGCGTTACCCTGCCGTACGAGAGGCATCCGTAACACCAACGGCTCATCCGTGAGGATGTCCAGCCACCGTTCGTCTCCGTATCGCGCGGTGTGCAGCCCAAGCTCAGTGTAGCGCTTCGAGTTCTTGTCGATGAGGGCGGTCAGCCCGAACTTCTGAACAAAACGCGTGAGCTCCCCGCGCGACGCCGCGCGCTCCATCAAATCGACGAAATGCGTCTTCACTCGTCGCTCAGCGAAGAACCGAAGCGCCGTGCGCGTCTCTGCGCTTTTCTTCACACCAAAGATCTGAACGTCCATCCGCAGCGGCTATAATTCGGCGGCGCGGATGGTCCGCGCCCAGTGACATCGATCGTGAGTCGGTCAAGCGAACTTACCTACACCCCCGCATGGTGGGTACCGGGAGCGCATGCACATACGCTCTGGGGAAAGTTCATGCGCCGTAGTCTCCGGGTCGAGACGCTCGCGGAACGCTGGCAGACGCCTGATAATGACGTCGTCGAGATTCGGCGGCTTCAGCTGGACGACGTCCGCGCAGAGGCGCCGCGCCTTCTGGTTCTTCACGGACTCGAGGGCACGATCGATTCGCACTATCTGCGTGGAATCCTCGATCTGGCACGGCAACGTGGTTGGCCTGCAGACGTATTTCTCTTTCGAGGCTGCAACGGCGAGCCAAACCGCGCGAGACGTATCTATCACTCGGGTGAAACCAGTGATCTCCAGTTTGTCGTCGACACCTTGATAGCCGCCGAACCACAGCGGCCAATCGTTCTGGTCGGGTTTTCCCTCGGCGGCAACGTTCTCCTCAAGTGGCTCGGCGAAGGGGGCACCGATATCCCTTCTCAGCTCTGCGCAGCCGCCGCTATTTCGGTCCCCTTTGATCTCGAGCAGGGCTGCCGCCATATCGAACAGGGTTTCTCTCGAGTCTACAACAAGCATTTTCTGCGGAGCCTCAAGGACAAGGCCCTGAAAAAGCTCGATCAATTCCCGGGCTTGTTCAGCCGCGAAGCCTTGCTACGCGCAACAACGCTCTACGACTTTGACGACGCTGTCACCGCCCCCGTCCATGGCTTCGCCGATGCGCACGACTACTACAGTCGCTGCAGTTCAATCCGCTTTCTCGATGGAATTCGCGTCCCAACCTTGCTTTTGAGCGCAAAGGATGACCCATTCCTGCCGCGAGAGGTGCTCGATGATGTTCTTTTAGTGGCACATAAATCTACCGCTATTACGGTAGAATTTCATGAATTTGGCGGTCACGTTGGCTTTGTGACTGGCACCATGCCGTGGCAGCAGCACTTCTATGCGGAAGAACGCGCCATTGAGTTCGTATCCAAACACGTTGTGCCAATCCCAGACCGTCGCATGGCGAATCCCTAAATGAAATACCTCTACATCGTCTCTTTCATCGCCGGGCTTCTGCTCGGGGTGCGGCTGCTGTTTTTCGGCGCTGAGCGCCGCCGCCCTCAGGCATACGTGCTTCCGCTTCGCCGCTCTGAGCCTGCCCTTGTCGCATTCCTCGTCATGTTTGGGCTCGTGGGTTATCTGCTCGGCCCGCGTCAGGACAACTCGTTGATCGTGCTTGCACAGTCGCTGACTGCCGCCGCGGTGTGGGCGGTCATTGTCACCCAAATAGCAATTGCAACAGCGCGAATCACTCCAGAATCGAATCACGACGATCCGCGGTTCACCCTTCAAGGCCACGTCGCAGTCGTGTCTGTTCCTATCGAAGCCGATGGTGAGGGCGAGATTCTGAGTGATGCTCAAGGAGCGTCGCGGCTGCTCCGGGCGCGAAACCTGGGTCATGGTGGCATCGCTGCGGGTGAAGAGGTCTGTATTGAGCGAATAGAAAACGGCGTCGCCTTTGTCGAGCGCTGGTCGCTGGTGGAGCAGCGACTATAGAATTCGGCGCGACGCATGCATGTTCTTGCCACCGAAGTATCAGTCAGAGCCGGAGGCATTCATGAGCGACGCGCTGCTTTTCACCTTGGTCTTTGGCGGGCTTTTCGTCCTTCGCGCGATCGCCGCAACGGTTTTTTTCTACTTCATTCTCCCCGAGGGTGATCGCTGCCCGAACTGCGACGCCGTGACTCTCCGCGTGCAGTCGCGCGGATGGAGTCTTTTTGCACCACGCATGCGGCCGAGCTGGTGTTTTGAATGCCGCTGGCATGGGCTGTTGCGTCCCGGTCCGCTCACGTCGGTTGACACGAGACAGTTGAGCAAAAGCCGCGCGCCTTGACGGCTATTTGCCGGCAGAGCTGACAGCAAGCACAGACACCCATTCTGGCCACCCGCCGCTCAATTCGAAGAAATCGTCGTAATAGATCAGGCCAAGCGATTCGAGCTCGTCGACCAGCGCGCCAAGAGCCTCGACATCATAGATCGGTCCGAGCGCGACGAGGTCGCCTTCGACTTTGAACTCCGCATCGGTAAGTCCGAGTTTCGCATCCAGCGCAGTTCGGCTCAGGTTCGAGCGCTCGTATGCCTCTCGGCGGAAGAGCAATGTTGGGACGCCTTGGGTCAGTGAGATGGCCATCGGATTTCTCGGTTTGGTTTGCCTGTCTCAATCGAAGGTAGCTGCTCTGGCTATCTTTCGATGCATGTCGCCCAGTGTATTCGAGACGGATTTCGACGTCATCGTGATCGGGGCCGGTCACGCCGGAACCGAGGCAGCGGTCGCAGCGGCCAGACGTGGCGCCAGAACGGCGCTCGTCACGAGCGCACTCGAAACGATTGGACAGATGTCGTGCAATCCGGCCATCGGCGGGGTTGCGAAGAGCACTGTAGTTCGTGAGGTCGACGCGCTGGGTGGCATCATGGCGCGCGCAACGGATCTCGCCATGATTCAGTTCCGCATGCTCAATCGGAGCAAAGGGCCTGCGGTGTGGGCACCACGAGCGCAGTGCGATCGTGGACTCTACCGTCGGGCTGTTCGAACGCTGATCGAGGCACATGATCGGCTCGAGACCATCCAAGGTACCGTAGCGCGTCTCGTTCTAAAGGGCTCGCGTGTAATTGGTATTGAAACACTGGAAGGTCGCCGATTCAGCGCGAAAGCAGTGGTTGTTACGACGGGTACTTTCCTGCGCGGACGAATTCACATCGGCACGACCACATCGCTGTCCGGTGGGCGTGCTGGTGAAAGCGCCACAACGCACCTCGCCGAGCAACTCGAGCAGGCGGGGCTCACCGTCGAACGTTTCAAGACGGGCACCCCGCCGCGCATCGATGGTCGCAGTGTCGATTGGTCGGTGTTGCCGAGACAGGAAAGCGAGATCGATCAGTTCGACTATTCGTGGTCGCATTTCTGGAACGAGCCCCGACAGCACGATGGTCAGTCACGACATCCGACGCAGCTTCCATGTCTCATCGCGTTCCTCGGCGCGGAAGGAAAAAGGATCATCGAGGAGCATATTGGCGAATCGGCAATGTATGGCGGCGCAATCGGTTCGCGCGGGCCGCGATACTGCCCGTCGGTCGAAGACAAGATCGTCAAGTTTCCAACAGCCGAACGTCATCAGCTTTTCCTCGAACCTGAAGGGCACGATACGCATGAGCTATATGTGAACGGCTTGTCGACGTCATTGCCGGTGCCTGTGCAACTCGCAGTGCTCCGCAGTATCGCCGGGCTTGAAAATGTTCGCATGACGCGAGCGGGATATGCGATCGAATACGACTACTACCCGCCAACACAGTTGGATCCGACGCTCCAGGTACGATGCGTTCCGGGACTTTTCTTTGCCGGCCAGATCAACGGTACAACAGGCTATGAGGAGGCCGCGGGACAGGGTGCAGTAGCCGGCATTAATGCGTCAGCCGCAGCGCTGGAGTTGCCGTCGCTGGTTCTCGGTCGCGAGACATCGTATATCGGCGTACTGGTTGATGATCTCGTTACGCGCGGAGTTGATGAACCGTATCGGCTGTTTACGTCGCGCTCGGAGTTTCGCCTGACTGTCCGCCAGGACAACGCGCTGCGGCGTCTGTCGTCGCTGGCCGATGGGCTCGGATTGTACTCAGATGCGGAGCGTGTGATCGTGGCTAAGCGACTCGATGCGGAGCGCGAGGCACGCGCGCTCGCTGAGGCAACGTCCATAACACCAGAGGATGCAGCGCCCGTGCTGGCAGCAGCGTCGAGCGCTCCGCTCGTTCACGCGGTTCGCATCGCAGAACTCGCGCGTAGACAGGACGTGGCGTTGGTCGATTTGTTCGGGGTCATGGGTGTTGGTGCATCACTCCCCATCGATGCGGTCGTGAGCACAGAACTCGAGCTGAAGTACTCTGGGTATTTCGAGCGAGAGAGAAATCAGGCTGAAAAACTGAGTCGTATGGGTGCGTTTCCTCTCGACGAAGGATTGCCGTACCTCGAGATGCAATCGCTCTCGTTCGAGGCGCGACAGAAGCTCGCGTCGTTGCGGCCGCTGAATCTTGCGCAGGCCGCAGGCGTGCCCGGCGTGAGTCCGAGTGACGTTCAAAATCTCGTGATTGAAATCGAGAAGCGACGGCGCAACGGCGTCGCCACGCGCACACGCTTACGCCGCCAGCGCCCCGGCGAGTCGTAGGCTTAATCGCTCGCGTGTCGCGCAGTGCTGTGGGTCTTTCGGTCTCAACAGTAGTGCGGTCTGTCATGTGCGTGTTAGACGTTGCTCCGCGATATGTGCATGACTGCACACCTCAGACGTCTCCTCGATGTGGAACTCTCGCGAGCGGATGGGTATTTAGTATCCTATTGTATATTAATGGAGGTCATGATGCGAAAATTTGTCTTCGCGACGTTAGCGCTTTTGTTGACAACGAACGCTCACGCGCAGGGCACGGTGATGAGCTCGGTCGTCGGTCCAGTACTGTCCGCATCTGGAATGGGCGAGGCGAAGGTTTCTCCTAACCGTGCGTCGGTGATGATCAACGTGCAGACACGCGCAGCGACCGCCGCGGCCGCTGCGGCCGACAACGCCAAGCGAACTCGTGCTGTGTTCGACGCAATGGCAAAGCTTGGCCTACCCAAGGATCAGGTTACCACCGAGGGCTATTCGGTTTACCCGGAGATGCAGTACGGCAAGGATGGTGGTGTTCCGCGAGTCGCAGGCTACGTGGCGACAAACACCGTGAAGGCGGAAACGAAGCAGATTGATCAGGCTGGCTCAATTATCGATGCCGCGCTTGCTGCTGGTGCTAATCTGGTGAATGGCGTGACTTTTTTCGCGAGCTCTATCGAGCAGGGGCGTCGTGAGGCAATCGGAATGGCCGTGTCTAGCGCGCGCGCGGATGCAGATGCAATGGCGCGAGCAGCGGGCGGGTCCGTTGGCGAGCTGATTGAATTGACGACTGGCGGTCCGACCGTTCCCCCGCGCCCCATGTACGAGATGGCCGCCATGAAGAGCGCCATGGCACCGGCGGCGCCTACCCCCATGAACCCAGGCGACCTGACCGTCACAGTACACGTGACCGCCCGCTGGCGTTTCGTGCCCAGCCGGTAAGCCCTCATTGTTTCACGTGGCACCACGGCAGAAAAACCTCAGTATGTGCCACGTGAAACAATGCCGCGCCGGAGTTACCTTGGGCGACACCCCTGACGGATTCTCCCGGGGGTGCTACCGCCCGCCGGAGTACCCGTGGCACGCGTCATCGCAATCGCTAACCAGAAGGGTGGGGTCGGAAAGACGACCTCCGCAGTAAACCTCGCCGCCAGTCTCGCGCTCGCTGAACGCAGGACCCTCCTCGTCGATGGCGATCCTCAGGGAAATGCGACGAGCGGCATTGGTGTAGAGCAGGGCAGCTTCAAGGCTACCACCTACGATGTATTGATCGGAGAAACCACCATCGCGGCGGCACGGAAGCGCGAGGTGCAGTTTTCGATGCTCGATGTACTGCCAGCCACCCCGGATCTGGCCGGAGCAGAGGTTGAACTCGTCGGCCTTTCTGATCGAGAAAGCCGGATGCGAAAAGCCATCGATGCCGTACGAGCGGACTACGACTACGTCCTGATTGACTGTCCGCCGTCCCTGGGGCTTATCACCCTGAACATGCTTGCCGCTGCGGACACGCTGCTGATCCCGCTCCAATGCGAGTACTACGCCCTCGAAGGCCTGAGCCAGCTTCTCAATACAGTCCACTTGATTCAACATGGTGTGAATCCTCGACTAGCCATCACAGGCGTCCTCCTCACCATGTATGACGCTCGACTAAATCTCTCCCGCCAAGTCGCGACGGATGCCAGAGAATACTTCGGCACCCAAGTGTTTGAAACAGTGGTACCTCGCAATGTCCGGTTGGCCGAGGCGCCGAGTTTTGGGAAGCCGATCGTGTTGTATGACGTTCAGAGTATTGGTGCCCAGGCCTACATGGCGGTTGCGCAAGAGCTGATCAATCGAGAGGAGACCCGCACCAACAAACCACTCCCGGAGAACCAGTCATGAGCGCGGACACGCCAAGGCGGCTCGGCAGAGGACTGGAAGCACTCCTCTCGACAGCCAAACAGCAACGTGAGAATGCACAACCAGAGTCGGCGTCCGCCTCGGGAACCGGATCCGATTTCCGGACCATTCGCATCGCCGATATCACGCCGAATCATTTCCAGCCGCGGCGGACATTCACTGAGGTGGAGCTCGCCGAACTCGAATCCTCTATTCGAACCAATGGCTTGCTACAGCCCGTTACCGTCAGGGCAGCGGGCAATCGCTGGGAACTAGTGGCGGGTGAACGCCGTCTGCGCGCCGCGACCCGACTGGGGTGGACCGAAATACCAGTTCTGATTCGCGATTTCGACGATCGTGCAATGTTGACTCTCGCGCTCGTGGAGAACCTGCAGCGCACCGATCTCAACGCGATTGAAGAGGCCGAAGGATATCAGCGGCTTATTGCTGAATTCCAGCTGACACAGCAACAGGTCGCCGAGGCTGTCGGAAAGGACCGGACGACCATCACAAATCTGATCCGTCTCCTTGCTCTGCCTGGCGAAGTGAAGAGCATGTTAGAGAGTGGCAAGCTCAGCACTGGGCACGCGCGCGCGCTGTTAGCCATTCGCGACGCGAAAAGACAGATTGGGGCCGCACACGAGACAGTGGCACGACAGTGGTCAGTTCGTGATTTAGAACAGCATGCCAGAGTTGGAACCTCCAAGAACACTAGTACGTCGAGACAGACCAATGTCTCACGGGTGTCCAAGGCAGAGCCGAATCCAGATCCATCACTGCGCCGAATCGAAGAGCAGCTCCGCCGCAAACTCCAGACTGATGTCAGCGTACAGCAGACGGCGACTGATCGCGGCGCCGTGCGCATTGCCTTCTACGGCGCAGACGACCTCGAACGCCTTCTCGACCTTCTGCTCGGACAGCGGTCCGACTTCGACTGATGCTAAACTGGTGTTTTTGTCCCGGCGTCGGCGCCTTATCAACATTCTGTATATGCTTATGAGACAACTATTTACGAGCTGCGTCCGCCGGCTTCCCTGGGGGTTCTCCACACCTTTCCACATCGCCACACTGGCGCTTCTCGCATGCTCAGTGAAGCCCGACGCCGACAGCCCCAAACCGCCTCCGTCGTCAGCATCCAAGCCATTCAAGGTCGCCCTGCTTACGCCTGGACCGATCAGCGATCAGTCATGGAACGGAGGCGCCTACCAAGGACTCATGCGCATCAAGGACAGCCTTGGCGCCTCCATCAGCCATATCCAGACGAAAACACCGGCTGAGTTCGAGGAGCAATTCCGTCAATACGGTGCTCAGGGCTATGACCTGGTATTCGGCCATGGGTTCGAGTTTCAGGATGCCGCCAAGCGCGTCGGTCCGGAATTCCCGAAAACCATCTACATCACAACGTCAGGCTCTGCGACAGGCGCCAATGTCGCCGGAATGGAGTTCGCTTTCGCGGACGCATCGTATCTCGCCGGCATGGTCGCGGGACATCTCACCAAGTCCAACACCATCGGCGTCATCGGCGGAACAGAGCTGCCACCGGTCAAGGAAAGCTTCGCTGCATTCGAGGAAGGCGCGAAGTCGACGAACCCGAAAGTCCAGGTCCTGCGCTCGTACATCGGCAACTGGGACGATGTCAGCGCCGGTAAGGAACAGGCGCTCGCGCAGATCAATCGCGGCGCAGACGTCATCTTTCAAAATGCCGACGCCGCTGGACTCGGTGTCTTTCAAGCCGCGCGTGAATCGAAGCGAGCGCTGATCGTTGGTTCCAACTCGAACCAGAATACCGTCGCTGCCGAAGTCACTATCGGTAGCGTCGTCATCGACTTGCCACATGCCTTTCTCACCGTCGCACGGGAAGTGAAAGATGGAAAATTCCAGCCGCGCGTAATTCGCCTGGGATCAACGAACAATGTGGTTTCGCTGGTGTTGAACCCCGCGCTCCTGTCTCGCATTCCCTCCCCGGTGCAACACGCAGTCGATTCCGTTCGTGCCGCCATGACGGCTGGCCAGTTCACGCCGCGCGTCGCGGTGCATTGAGCATGACAGCCGTCGCGCTCGACGCCATCGTCGCACATCTCGATCAGTTGCTCGACACAGCCGGGACGCCCGACTACTCAGGCGCCATCAATGGTCTCCAGGTCGAGAACAGACACGCGATCGACCGCGTTGCTGTTGCCGTCGATGCGTCACTTGCTGCCATCGATGGAGCCGCGCAAAACGGCGCTGCTCTGCTGATCGTGCATCACGGCCTGTTCTGGTCCGGTACCACGGCCATCCGTGGCGCTGCCTATGAACGCATCAAGCGTATCATCGCGAACGATGTGGCCGTTTACAGTTCGCACCTTCCGCTCGATCGTCATCCCGAGATTGGAAACAACGCGCTACTTG
>JBBQHJ010000009.1:0-38352 GCA_038323865.1 Gemmatimonadales bacterium | reverse complement strand
TGCCGTTCGAGACCGCATTCAGCGCACCAAACGTGTCGACATTACCGGCGACGAAGGTGCCGGCGTTGAGCACCACAGAAGAACCAGCATCGATGCGCAGATGCTGGAACCGACTGTTGTTGAGTGTCGCATACTGCCATGAGACCGTCTGCGTTCCAGTGCCGGTGAATCGGGTGAGATGATTGCCAAGCGCGCGGAATGAATTTGCGCTGCCGTTCACCTGCGAAAAATTGCCCTTTAGCTCGAGCACACCGTCAGTGAGCGCGTTCGTCTCATCAGCACCTTGAAAGGTCGCGTTGCCGGTGACGATCAACTTGTCAGCCGGATCCTGCATCACGAGTAACCCGCCGACGGCCAGACTTCCGTTCACCGTCAGCTGCTTGCCGGCGAGCGTGAGGCTGCCTCCAATGCTCAGCGGCCCGGGAAGCGAGGTTGCTTGCGAAACGGAAACGGCGCCGCTCACCAACA
Organism: Gemmatimonadales bacterium; assembly: GCA_038323865.1. Lineage (GTDB taxonomy): Bacteria > Gemmatimonadota > Gemmatimonadetes > Gemmatimonadales > Gemmatimonadaceae > AG11. Next base: position 37,884 of record JBBQHJ010000009.1, on the reverse strand, counting down.
CCTGCGCGGGCGCGACACCGGCTATTTGCGGAAAGACGTTGCCGCCGCCCACGACGTTCAGAAGCGTCAATCCTGACAAATTGCTCGACGCGATGGTCGTCGAGGTCCCCGCGACATCGATCTGCGATCCCGACACGGAGGTTGGCGTGGTCACCGCAAAGCTTCCGGCAACAGCCGTGTATGCCGGGAACGTGACGCCGCTACTCGTATTCGCGACTTCCAGGTTCTGAAAGCGACTGTTCGTGAAGGTGGCGTATCCCCAGCTGATGCTCTGTGCTGCCGCACCCGTGAATCGCGTGAGATGATTGCCCGTCGCGCGGAACGAGTTGGCGCTCCCGTTCAACTGCGCGAAGTTGCCCCTGATCTCGAGGATGCCGTCGGTCAGCGCGTTCGTCTCGTCGAGGCCAACGAAGGTGGCGTTGCCCGTGACGATCAGCTTGTCGGCTGGATTCTGCATGACGAGCAACCCATCGACGAGCAAACTGCCATTTACGGTGAGCTGCTTGCCGTTCATCGTGAGGGTACCCGCGACATTCAGCGGGCCGGGAAGCACGGACGTTTGCGACACCGACACCGATCCCGTGATGCGCGTCGTCACGGCGGGTACGCCGACTTCCACGGGAAAGATGCTGCCGTTCCCGACGATGTTGAGCAGTGTGACGCCTGCGAGTGAGCTCGACGCGACCGCCGTCATCTGCGCAGCGACATCGATCTGGCCGCCGCTCACAACCGTTGGCGTCGTGACGTCAAAAGTGCCCGCAATCGGCGTATAGCCCGGAAAGGTCACGGTGCCTGCCGTCTTGGTGATCTCGAGATTCTGGAACCGGCTGTTGTTGTATGTGGGGTATCCGAAGGAAATGCTCTGCGCGCCTGTTCCGTTCAAGCGTGTGAGATGCGAACCCAGCGGGCGAAACGCATTCGCGCTCGCGTTGTTCGACTGCGTGAAATTTCCCTTGACCTCGAGCAGTCCTGCCGTGAGCGCGCCGGTTTCGTCGATGCCCTGAAACGTCGCGTCGCCACTCACGATCAACTTGTCGTTGGCATTCTGCATCACAAGCAGGCCGGCAACCGACAGGTTGCCAGCGACAGAAAGTTGCTGCCCGTTGATGTCGAGCGAGCCATTCACCGTGAGATTGGTTGCCAGCACCGTTGCCTGTGAGACCGTGACCGTGTTGCTCGCAATGGCAACCAAGCCCGGCGCCGCTCCGGAAATGCGCGGAAAGACCGGACCCGCTCCGACGACGTTCAGCACCACCAATCCAGCGAGAGAGCTGCCGGCGATTGATGTCGATTGGCCGGCGACATCGATCTGCGGACCCACCACCGTCGTTGCCGCCGTCACGGCAAAGGTGCCCGCAACCGGCGTGTAATTGATCACGTTGATCGTGCCGCCGCTGTTCGCGAACTCGAGATTCTGGAACCGGCTGTTGCTGAACCCGTTGTATTGCCACGAAATGTTCTGCGTGCCCGCGCCGGTGAACCTGGTGAGGTGATTGCCGAGTGCGCGGAAGGAGTTTGCGCTGCCGTTTACCTGTGCGAAATCGCCCTTGATCTCGAGGATGCCGTCGGTGATGGCGTTGGTCTCGTCAGCACCGTTGAACAGGACGTTGCCCGACACCACGAGTTTGTCCGCGGCATGCTGCATGACGAGGAGGTTGCCGACACTCAGGTTGCCAGTGATCGTGATCTGTTGCGATCCCAGATCAAGGACGCCATTGACAACGACGTTACCCGGCAACGTTGTCGTCTGCGACGCAACGATGCTGCCGCTCAGCACGACAGTGGCCGATGACACACCAGCGATCTGCGGAAATACCGTTCCCCCACCAACCACGTTGAGCGTCGTCACGCCACTCATGCTGCTCCCGGCCACCGTCGTCACCTGACCGGCCACGTCGATCTGTCCAGCGGTGATCGTGCTTACCGTCGACATGAGAAAGGTGCCGGCCACCGGCGTGTATCCCGGAAAGGCCACACTACCACCGGTCTTGGCAATTTCGAGGTTCTGGAAGCGACTGTTGGTGAATGTCGCGTAGTTCCACGCAACCGTCTGCGCGGCCGATCCGATAAAGCGCGTGAGGTGATTTCCAAGAGCGCGGAACGAATTCGCGTTCCCGCCCGTCTGCAGGAAATTCCCCCCCACCTCGAGTGTGCCGTCGGTGAGAGAACCCGTGAGGTCATTCCCGTTGAACGTGACATCACCCGCCACACTGAGCTTCGCGCCAGCCGTCTGCATCACGAGATAGTTGTTCATCGCCAACGCGCCGGTCACGGTCATTGTCGCCGCTCCCATCACCAGCGTGTTGTTCACCAGCACACTTCCATTCACGGTCGTCGTACCAACAATCGTCGCGGAACCACTAACCGTGACAGCCGGCAGGATTCCGCTCACATTGCCGTTGCCGAGGAAGAGTGTGCCGCTTCCGCTCACCGGCCCGCGCGCATCCACAACGCCATTCACCGTGATGTTGTTGCCTTGAATGTCGAGTGACGTTGCGTTGTCGACATACAGGCCCGCGAGCGTGACCGCGCCCGACAACTGCGGCTGTTGGCTCGCCGCCGTTGGTGCGATGTAGACGGCATCGCTGGACACTGGCACCGCACTCCCCGTCCAATTCGACGCCACACCAAATGCCCTCGGCGAACCCGACGCGCCGCCAATCCACACGCGCTGCACTCCTGCCGGTGTTCCGTACGCATTGAAGCGCACATTCGGCGTACCTGACGTGATTCTCGCGCGAATGGAGTTCGCACCCCACGCCGACGGCACATAGGTGACGCTCGCATTGCCGCTGGCGTCTGTCAGTGACGTCAGCGCCGTCAGCGCACCCGTGCCGGTCGCAACAGTCCACGTCACTGACGTATTCGCGAGCGGTGCTCCTGCCCCGTCCTTCACGAGAACGATGAGCGGTTGTGCGAGCTGCGTCCCCGATGTGGTCAGCTGTCCGCCACCAGAAACAATCGCAATAGATGGCGGCGCGCTCGACACCGTCACCGGCAGTTGCGCGTTCTGTCCTCCGGACGTCGCGGTAATCGTCGCCGATCCAATGGCGACTGCATTTGCCACTCCGAGCGACGATACCGTCACGGTCGATGTCGCACTGCTGTTCCACGTGACCGGCACGCATCCGGACAAATCGACATTACCCGCCGCCATCGGTGTCGCGACGATCGTGCTCGGAGCACCAACGACGAGTGATGACGTCACGGTCGACAGCAGCACGCTGGTGACGGGCGGAGGCGTGTAGACTGCCGTGTTGATGAGTGGCGCCGCACTGAGGCTCACTGCCCATCGTGCGATCTGCTGTGCATCGATGATGTTGATGTGGCCATCGTTGGTGACGTCGCCGGAATTCGCGAGCTGCAATGGATTGCCGACACTCAGCCCAACGCTGTAGCGCGCCAGTTGTTGCGCATCGATGATGTTGACGTTGCCGTCGCCGGTGACGTCGCCAAAGTTGCCGATGGGCGCAACGCACACATCAAGGTTCCGTCCCTGCGACACGCCGAGAAGGTCCGTGCCGCTCACGTCGTCGAGCACGTTGGGCGACAACAGCACGTGTGTGCCACCGCGGCCGGCCTGCGCCGTGAAGTACAGTGTGCCAGCGGCAATCGTCGCCGACGTTCCGGTGGGGCTTGTCAGGCTCAGCACCGCCGAGCCACTCGCCGCGTTGGTGAGATCAGGTGTCAGCGTACCAAACGCGCCTGCCTTGACGGAATCGAGTGTCAGTCTCGCGGTGCCCCATGCAACACTGACATTCAGCATCGATACGCTCGCACCGCCTGGGGCGGCCGACATGTCGAGAATGACCGGCACGGCAAGCTTTCCAGTGGGCAGCACCTGAGCAACGGCACTTCCGCTCGCGGTCACGCCAATCGTGCCTTGACCGGTGGCGACGCGAGACACGACGCACAACATCAGGATCGCGCTGCTGGACAGCCTTCGTGTCATGGACTCAGCGGTGGGTTCGACGGCCCCAATGTGTGTCCAATCAGTCGAACGGACAAGAACGAACGTGTGCTGCGAGCCTAGACGGGTCGCAGACTCACGCGCACTATCGTTCCTCGCTCGCTCGTCGACACGATACTGATTTCGCCTCCCCAGCTTTCAATCAGCCGGCGCGTGATGGCAAGCCCAAGTCCGCTGCCGCTTGTTCGCGTTGAAAAGTGCGGCTCGAAGATCCTTGGCAAGGCCTCGGCGGTGATGCCTCCACCGTTGTCGCGGACATCGATCATGACGCGGCGGTCTGCTTCATTCGTGACCGATACCGACGCGTCAACGTTGTGCGCGCCGGCAAGCCGTGCGTTCTCGAACAGGTTGAGCAACACTTCGCGCAGTTCATCCGCACGCGCTAACGCAGGAGGCACGGCACCATGCACTTCACACTTCCACTGCACGTGGCCGTCACCAAGCGTCTCGAGCGTCACGACATCCTGCACGATCGCAGCGACATCAGTCGGTTCGGCAGGTGCGCGCTCCTCGGGGGCACCACCGTACCGGCTGAATGCACGCGCGATTTCATCGAGGCGATCAATTTCCGTGAGGATTCGGCCGACATTCTGATCAAGTATGGTATCAAAGTCCGGCCGACCATACGCTCGGCGCAGATGCTGCACGCCAAGGCGAATCGGCGTCAACGGGTTCTTGATTTCATGTGCCACCTGCCGCGCCATCTCGCCCCATGCGAGCACGCGTTGCGCGCGCGCGAGTTCAGTGACATCATCGATCGTCAACACCGCTCCACCGCGCGTCAAGCGAGTGAGCTGTCCACGCAACGTGCGTCCGTCGCGCTCCAACTCGAATCCGTCGTCGACGTGAGTGCCGCGCAGGAAGCTGGCTACGCGCGACGCCACCGCCGCCGCGGGAATGCGGCTCACTGAATCACCGGGCGTCGGTACGCCACCGAGCAACGCTTCAGCGCGTGGATTCGCCAGAATCACAAATCCCGATTCATCGACGGCAATCACACCGCTGGCCACCGTGCGCAGGACGGCATCGGTTCGGCGTTGTGCCTCTTCGAGCGCAGAACGACTCTCGGAGAGATCGTGCGCCATTGCCCGAAATGCGCTGAACACCGGATGGAATTCACTGACGCCGCGTTCTTCCAGCGGTACATCACGTTCACCGCGCGCAACGGCACGTGCCGCTTCGCGTAACGCCGCAATGGGGCGCGCCAGCTGTCTCCCAGCTGCGGCACTGAGCCACAACGCGGCGAACGCTCCGAGCGCAGTCGCGAAGAAGACCAGCACACCGAGATCTCGCCGGCGGCGATCGAGAAGCAAGTCATCGACGCGCGCAGGCGCAGCAAGCACGAACTCGCCGTTGGTATTCGGCAACACACGATAGCCGAGCATGCCGGTTGAGCCATCGATCGTCTCGGGCCGTGTCGCGCTCAACTCTTCGGATACGTTCAGGCTCACGGCGACATCCGGCCGCAGCAACTGCCCCATCGGCGCGAATTGAGCGAACAGCGAGTCGCTCGCAGCAACGAGCACTCCGGATTGATAGAGCAGCAGCTTGGTGTCGAGCCGAATCGCTTCTTTCCTGAACGCCGCCGCGTCCATGGGATCTGCAGCGAACGCGCGCATGGTTTCCGTGACCAGCAATCGACGTGCGGCCAAGGCATCATCGTAGAGTTGCCGCCACGACCAGAGCGCGAACGCAACGGCCGGCCCGAGAAAGAAGAGGAACAGCGCAATCGAAAGTCGAGCGCGATAGCTGCGAACCTGCCGCCGGCGCAGCCGCAGCCATCGCCCCACTCGGCCATCAGCCAATGCGCCGAGCAACCACACGAGTGAGACGATGGCGACATCGATGATCGCTATCAGCCCGCCGCGGGGCAGCAGTGAATCGGGGCCGCGGAGGTCTACCTCGACGTGCGCACGAGCAGGTCCCGACGCAAACAACATGGGCCAATCACCATGCAGCTCGCTTCCTTCGCGACGCCAGCGAATTGAATCGCGTGGTGGAATGGCATCGCTGATCACCTGAATCGTGTACGGCGGTTCGTTGCTTCCCGAAGTACCGAGTCCGTACCAGCGCGCATATGCATCGCCGCCGATCAGGCGAGTGCGCGGCGCAACCACGATCGTGAGAGCGCCACCGCGCATCGGCACGGCAACAACGCGTACGCCATAGGCGCCGGTCTGAATTGTCGTCGATACGGCGTCGTTGGCGCGCTGCGCTGAATCGGCGATGGATGCCAGTGTGTCTGCGCGCGGAGGGACGAACGGTGCCGCGCCAAACACGGCGAGTGATGTCCGTCCACTCCACGTCAGCAAGGCGACGGGAAAATTCGCCGACGCGAGATCAGATGTGACATAGCGTTCCAGCAGCGCTTGGGGCGTGCGTGGCAACTCTTCGTCGCGCAGCGATCGTGCGAGGCGATCGGCCAGTACGCTTGCATACGTGTCGGGTGCGGCAAGACCACGCACGTCGCGCTCCGCCAGTTCGACGCGTCCGCGCGACGCGCTCGCCCACACCACGGATGTCGCAGCGAGTGCAGCGACGCATGCACAGGCAATGAGTGCGCGATGCGATGGACGCGAGAGCACAAGCGACGCCACCGCGAGCGCCCACAGCACGCTGTACCACTGCGGCCATTGGCCCGGCGCATCCCACAACACGGGCGCCAGCGCCGCCGCGAACAGCGCGAGCAACGGTCCGGTGGCGATGGGCAGGCCGCGAGTGCCTCCCAGTGCGCGGCGTCCGGCCCAACTCGCGAGCACGAGGAGCGCCGTGGCGGCGAGACAGAGCGGCGCACTCCAGATGATCCACAGTGATGGCGTGCCGCCGTCGGCTGGTGGCGTGATTCCGCGCGAGAGTGCGCGAACGGCGAATGGTCCGAGCGTGACGGTCAGCGCCGCGATGGCAATCGCGAGCACCCGAGGAATACGCCGACCAATGCGGCGCACGCCCAACATCACCACCAACAACACCGTTGCCGAGGTGAGCGCGAGCGCGGCGGCATTCGCGGTGAACGCGCGGCCGGCAGGAAAGAAATAGACGGATGCATCGAACATCCGTGACCGCGTCGAGAATTCGCTCAGTGGAATGAGCGCGATGCAGGAGAGCGCAAGCGCTGCGCCGCCGACGATTAGCAGGCCCGCGTTGCTGCGATGTGACACCGCAATGAGCAGTGTGATCAATGCAAGCAGGACGGCAACGCCCGTTCGGACGCGTGCGCGTTCGAGCAGGCGAAAGCGTACTTCACCTGCCGACGGCACTTCGGCGCGCGCGCGAAAAAGCGGGCGGTTGCCGTCGAGATACAGTGGGCCACTGCCCTGAGCATTCGCCGGCGCAAAGGAGAATCCCTCGGCGACTTCATCGCTCGGCAATTGCTGCGAGAGTCCCTTTGTGATGCGATCGGCTGGCGGCGCCGCGTAAAGGAGCGATGTCACGATCGTGCGAGACGCTCCGCTGTCGTCCATTACGTACAGCGTCAATCCGAATGGCGACGCCACGGCGCCGCTCGATCCAGTCAGCGCCCGCAGATCGGCGTGGAGGGTACCCGCCCATTCGATGAGCGTGTCGCCGCGCAATACGAGTGCCGCCCGTCGTTGCTCGTCGTTGAGCGCGCCGGTCAGTTTCTTCACGGCATTGGCCGGCCCGGCGGGAAGCGTTCGACCGCGACGTGCGATTGCACGCAGCACGTCCATTTCTTCGCTCACCGCAACGCGGAGACGCTGCTCCTGGGCCACCCGTTCACGGGCGGCCACAGCCGCCGGGTCGCGCGAGAATTCTTCGAGCCTCCGCTGAGCGCGCGCAGCAAACGCAACAGCGCAGACGAGCGCGGCCAGCGCAATGAGCAGCGGGCGTCGCGCAGCTGTCGTCGTGATTCTATGGAGCGCGACCGCACCGACGACGGTAGCAATAGCACATACCGCGACGTAACCTACGCGCGGTTCTGCGAGCCATCCGCTCGCCGCCAGCACTCCAAGGGCCACGGATGCGGGCGCAAGCATCGCGAGCGAACCCGCGATGCGTGATGGCTGATCCCTCGCGTCGTTCAGAATGAGCTACTCCGAATCCGAACACGTCGGTCCGCGTCGCATCAAGGAGATGCGTCCCGACGAGATTGCCACAATCGTGGAGCGGGATCCGCGGCTGATCATTCCCGTTGGGACTTGCGAGCAGCACGGACGGCACCTTCCACTCGGCTGCGATACCCTGATTGTCGAGCGGCTGGCCGATGACCTCTCGGCGGAGTTCGGCGTGTTGCGCGCACCCACGCTCGAGTACGGAGTGAACGTGGAAACCGAGCGTGGCTTCGCCGGAAATGCCTCCGTGCGCAAGAAGACGCTGCACCGCATGCTGAATGACCTGATCGACACCTGGGAGTCCACGGGAGTGAAGGAATTCATTCTACTCACCGCGCACGAACATGATCCCCATCTCGAAGCGCTGTCGACCATCAATACCACCGCCGCACGAGTGCGGGTCGTGGACATCTTTTCGGTCAACGTGCAGGCCTTGCTCGAGGGTCAAGTGGAGCCGATGCATGGTGACGAGGTGGACACATCATTGATGTTGTTCCTTGCGCCGCATCTCGTTCGGATGGATCTCGCAGAAGACTATATGATGAGCCGCGAAGCGCTCCGGCGATACCGCCGCGGCTGGCTGAAAATCCCGAAGGACAGCGCCGGCTCGATAGGGCGCCCCTCACTGGCGACGGCCGCCAAAGGCGCGTCGATCTACGCGCACATCGTTGATCGCATCCGCCATCGCGTGTTCATCGCGCCGCCACCAGCCGCGGATAATGAGTAGTTGAGGAGCGGGGCGCGATGTGCGAGGACGCATCGGACGCATCGGACGCCTTCGGTTCCCTCGAACTTCGCGCCTCAACTGGCCCCCTTGCTCCTCACGCTATGTGAGGCTGTAGAATGTGCACGTGGCCACACAGCACCATCAGCGAATGAAGGCCAGGCGCTTGAGAAACAGGATTTCCCGATGCCGACGCCTCCGATATTCGAATGCGTTGGACGGTTGCTCAGCTCGTTGTAGCCCGTGCGGCTGACAGCAGTACGCAACGCGCGCCGCGGGCTGATCGTCTACACTACAAGAGGTGAAACAACCCCTCCCGCCATGCCGTACAGCACGGTGACCCTCCACAGGATCCTCCCCACAATGCGTACTTTGGTGTTTGCGCTGGCTGTTGCCGCGATCGCGCCTGCTGCCCAGGCCCAGTCCGGCGGAGCCCCCTCCGGCGCCACCCTCACGCTCGACGACGCTATCCAGCTCGCCAGGCGCAATAATCCGATTTACCTCTCGCAGGCCAGCGCACGTCGCACGGCCGATGCCGCCGTTCGGAGTGCCAGAGGCGGCCTCCTTCCGTCTGCCGATGCGTCGTTCAGCACGCGCTACCAGCAGGCCGGCCAACAGGTCTTCAGCGGACAGTCGTTTAGCAACAGTTCGGCGACGCTCCAGTCTGGCTACAACGTTGGCCTCAACTATCGCGTGAACCGCTCGACCTTCCTCACGCCGAAGGCCGCGGAAGCCTCGCGCGACGCGGTGGAAGCGGACATCAACGGCTCTGCCGAGCTCCTTCGGTCCAGCGTCACACAGCAATACCTGAACGTGCTCCAGGCGCAGGCGCGCTCGGCGCTGCAGGACACGCTGGTGAAAACGGCGCAGGCACAGCTCGATCTCGCCAAGGCAAAGGTCGAGGTCGGCTCCGGGACTTCGCTCGATATTCGCCGCGCCGAAGTCGCGCTCGGACAGACGCAGGTCGCCCTGCTTCGTGAGCGCAACAACGTCGAAATCGAGAAGCTGCGCCTCTACCAGCAGCTAGGCGTCGAACAGCCAAGCAACGTGCAGCTCGTGACGGACTTCCCGATCGTGCCCGCTACGTTCGTGCTCGGCTCACTCCTGGATGATGCGCGCCGCGGGAATCCAGCCATTGTCGCACTGCGGGCGCGTGACCGTGCGTCGAACCTGAACCTCAGTGTGGCAAAGGCGGCATATACACCGACGCTGAGCCTGAGCACCGGCCTAGGCGGCAATTCCTATCAGTACACGAACAGCGATTACCTCGTGAATCAGGCGCAGGCCGGCATCTTGAGCGCTCAGTCAAGCTGTTTCGCAGCTGATTCGATTCGCGTTCGCGTCGGACTCACCTCGGCCAATTGCGGCTCGACCTATCAGTTCACACCCGCCATGGCGCAGGCCATTCGGGATCGCAACAGCCAGTTCCCCTTCTCGTTCCAGCGCTCACCACTGGCGCTGAACGCGACGGTCTCGCTGCCGTTGTTCGACAACTTCAATCGTGAAGAGCGCGTGCAGCAGGCGCAGGTGCAGCACGACGACGCGATTTACAACGTGAAGGCAAAGGATCTGGCCCTCACGGCCGACGTCACGCAGGCCTATCGCACGTTGACCACGGCCATCGAGACGGTCCGCTTGCAGGAACAGAATGCGAACAAGGCCAAGGAAGAACTCTCCTACGCCGAGGAGCGCTACAAGGTTGGCGCTTCCACGTTCCTCGATGTCGTCACGTCACGTGGCACGTACGAGCAGGCGCTCATCGATCGCGTCAATGCCGTGTACGACTACCACAAGTCATTCGCCGCGCTTGAAAACGCCGTCGGGCATCCGCTCCGCTAATTCACCCCACCCGAGATTCTATATATGAGCAAGAAAGTGAAGTACGGCGTACTCGGCGGGGTTCTCCTCGCGATCGTCGCCATTGGCGGCCTCACGGCCATGAAGCGGAGCAACAAGGCAGTCGAAGTCCGAATGGAAGAGGTGCAGACGCGCGATCTCATCGCGTCCGTCACCGCGAGCGGCCAGGTTCGTCCGCAGACCAAGGTCGATCTTTCCTCTGACATCTCGGGCAAGATCGTGAGACTGGCGGTGAAGGAAGGACAGATGGTTACCAAGGGTCAGTTCCTGCTCCAGATCGATCCGCAGCAGGCCCAGGCCGCCGTCGAGCGCATGCAGGCTGTGGTCGCATCATCGAAGGCACAGCTGGCGCAGGCGAATGCGAACCTGCTTCAGGCGCAGAACAGCTTCGACCGCACCAACAAGATCAAGAAGGCCAATCCGCAGCTCATCTCCGATGAGCAGATGGAACAGCTGCGCACGGCCGTCGACGTGAACAAGGCTCTCTACGAGTCGTCGAAGCACTCAGTCGATCAGTCCTCCGCATCGCTCCGCGATGCGCAGAGCGCGCTCGGCAAGACGTCGATCTTTGCGCCAATGTCCGGTCGCGTCACGCGCCTCGTCGTCGAGAACGGTGAAACGGCCATCCAGGGCACCATGAACAAGGATGCCGCCACGCTACTCACGATTGCCGACATGAGCGTGCTCGAGACCAAGGTGAAGGTCGACGAGACTGACGTTGCCCGTATTTCCCTCGGCGATTCCGCCGTGATTCAGATCGACGCCTTCCCCGATACGACCTTCCTCGGCCGTGTCACGAAGATCTCGAACAGCGCGGTGAAGACCACGGCGTCTGGCTCGCCCAGCGCCGACCAGGCGGTAGACTACGAAGTCACCATTCAGCTCATCAACACGCCGCCCGAGACGCGCCCGGATTTCTCCGCCACGGCGAAAATCATCACGGATACCCGCAAGAATACCCTGTCCATTCCGATCATCGCCCTTACGGTGCGTGAGAACGAAGCACTCACGCAGGGTGACACGGCCGTGGGCCTGGGCAAGTCACGTCCGAAGAAGGAAGTTGGCAAGAAGGACGTTGAGGGGGTCTTCGTGGTCGGAAAGGACAACAAAGTGACCTTCAAGCCCGTAAAGGTAGGTATCGCCGGCGAGAAGCACTTTGAGGTAGTGTCAGGCCTCAAGAAGGGAGATAAGATTGTCGCCGGCACATACCAAGCCATTCGCGAACTGAAGGACGGAGCACTGGTTCGCGAAACCAAGGTCGACAACACGAAGAAACCACAGGCGAAATCGTGAGCCACGAAACCTATGAAGCGCCGCTCGGCATGACCGCCGAGCGGCAGGCGGTTCTTGCCGAGACGGGCGCGGCGCCAGCCGGCGATTGGATCATCGTCACGCGCGGCATCAAGCGCGAGTACGACATGGGCGGTGAAATCGTCCGAGCACTGCGTGGTGTCGATCTCGGCATTCATCGCAACGAGTACGTCGCCATCATGGGTCCGTCGGGATCCGGAAAGTCGACGCTCATGAACGTCATCGGCTGCCTCGATACGCCCAACGCCGGCGAGTATTGGCTCAACGGCAAGGAAGTCTCGAAGATGACCGACGACGAGCTCGCTCGCGTCCGCAATAAGGAAATCGGCTTCGTCTTCCAGACGTTCAACCTCCTGCCCCGCGCCACCGCGCTGCACAACGTTGAGCTGCCACTCGTGTACGCGGGCGTGCCGGATGCAGAGCGGAAGCGTCGCGCCAAGGAAGCATTGGAGCGCGTGCAGCTCGACAAGCGAATGGATCACCGCCCGAACGAACTCTCAGGCGGTCAGCGCCAGCGCGTGGCCATTGCACGTGCGCTCGTGAACAACCCGTCCATCCTCCTCGCCGACGAACCGACAGGTAACCTCGACTCCACGACGTCCGAGGAAATCATGCGCGTGTTCGAGCAGCTCGCCGAGCAGGGCCAGACGGTCATCATGGTCACGCACGAGCCGGACATTGCGGCGCACGCGCGTCGTGTGGTCGTGTTGCGCGATGGTCTCATTGCGTCCGATGACAAGCGCGCGGCGTTTGTCGAAAAGCTTGGCGCCTCGCACTAGCACGCTCACCGCAACCCGCTGACCGCGTTCCGCTACTGCGTTTGTTAGTGCGGTCAGCGGGCAGCGCTGGGCGGTCAGCTGGTCCTCATGCCCTTCCTCGAAGCCGTCAAACTCGCGCTCCAGCAGATCTGGGTGCAGAAGCTCAAGAGCTTCTTCACCCTGCTCGGCGTGCTGATCGGCGTGACGTTCCTGATCGCCGTCGTTTCCATCGTGGGCGGCATGAGCAGCTACATGAGCGAGACACTCGTGGGCAAGCTCATCGCGATCAATTCCTTCGAGATCCGGAAGCAGCCCAAGGTCAACATCAATACGTCGCCCGAGAAGCAGCGTGAGATGCGGCGGCGTCCGTATGTGAAGTGGGACGACATCCCATTCGTTGCGAGCGCGCTCGGGCCGAACGCGCGCTGGGCCGCGTATGGCGCGAGCCAGCTCTCGGTGCAGAGCAAGTACGACAGCAAGCCGCGCCCAGCGACCATCTTCTGCGTCTCACCGCTCTACTTCGACATCAAGAAGATGGCGCCGCAGAAAGGGCGCCTCTTTGCGCCCGAAGAGTACGCACGCTCCAGCAACGTCATCATCATCGGCGATGAAGTGGCATCTCACTTCTTCCCAAGCCTCGATCCCATCGGCCGGCAGCTCATCATCAAGGGCGTCCCGTACGAGGTTGTGGGCGTGATGGAGAAGCAGGGCAGCGCGTTCGGCCAGTCATTCGACCAGTTCGTGATGGCGCCGCAGTCCTCGCCACTGCTGACGCAGGTCACGGCACATGGCGCGCTCAACTCGATCATGGTGCAGGCGGCCAGTCGTGATGAGATGCTCGTGGAGATGCAGAAGGCACGCGAAGCCATGCGCATTCTGCATCATCTCAGACCGAACCAACCGGACAACTTCGAGTTGGAGTCGAGTGAGTCGGCGCTCGCGTTCTGGAACAAGATCCGCGGCTATCTCGTGATTGCGGGGGTGGCGTTGCCTGCCATCGGTCTCGTGGTCGGCGCCATCGTGATCATGAACATCATGCTTGTTGCCGTTGCCGAACGCACGCGCGAGATCGGCATCCGGAAGGCGCTTGGCGCGCGGCGCCGCGACATCATGTCGCAGTTTCTCGTCGAGAGCGCCACTCTGAGCACCATGGGTGCGGCGCTGGGCGTCGCCACTGGCTTCGCGTTCGCAAAGTTGATCTCCGTCCTCAGCCCCCTGCCCGCCGCTGTCGAGTTGTGGTCCGTGGTGCTCGGCGTCTCCATCGGCGCGGGGGTCGGCATCATTGCCGGCGTCTATCCCGCCCGGCAGGCGTCGCGGCTGGATCCCATTGCCGCCATGCGAGCGGAGACATGATGTTCGTCGAGCGCATCCACACGATGAAGGAGGGCGTCACCATTGCCCTCGATTCCATTCGAGCGAACAAGGTGCGCGCGGGTCTCACGATCCTCGGCATCGCCGTGGGCGTGTTCGTGGTAGTCGTGATCTCCGCGGCCATTCACGGCATCAACGACAGCGTCGCGAAGGACTTCGAGAGCACCGGCCCGACGACGTTCTTCCTCTCGCGCTTTCCAATCACGTTCGAGCGTTGCGATGGCACCGATGCCACCTGCAAGTGGCTTCGCAATCCGGCGCTGAGTCTCGCGGACGTCGATGCGATGGCGCAGCTCAGCAGCGTACGAACTGCCGGCGCGCGGATCGACTTCTCGCGGACGCTCACGTACAAGGCGCAGCACCTCACCGGTGTGCAGGTCAGCGCGTTCACCGGCAATTGGCAGCAGATCGACGGCGGCGGCGACCTCTATCCCGGGCGCAACTTCACGCTGGACGAGGCCAAGGCGGGTGACAAGGTCGTCGTGGTGAACGAAGAGCTCGCGAAGGGATTGTTCGGCGAATCGGATCCCGTGGACAAGTCGGTGCAGATCGGCGATCAGCCGTTTCGCGTCCTCGGCGTCTATCACTACAAGGCGAGCTTTCTCTCCGGAGGTGATTCGCCGCGCGCGATTCTCCCGATCACGGCCGCCCGCAAGTATCTTGATGCGTCGTACGATCAGATCGGCATCGCCGTCATTCCCGCCGCGAATGCGTCGCGCGCGGAAGCGATCGATGAAGTCACCGCGGCCATGCGCGGTCGGCGCGGACTTCGGCCATCGGCCGAGAACAACTTCGCGATCATAACGCAGGATCAGTTGTTCGATGTCTACAACAAGATTTTCGGCACCTTCTTTCTCGTGATGTTCGTGCTGTCGGCCGTGGGGCTGATTGTGGGCGGCGTAGGCGTGATCGCGATCATGATGATCTCGGTCACCGAGCGCACGCGCGAGATCGGTGTTCGTAAAGCGCTCGGCGCCACACGTGGCACCATCCTCTGGCAGTTTCTCGTCGAGGCGGTGACGCTCACCGGCATCGGCGCCATCATTGGACTCATCGCGGGAATGCTCGTCGCGTTCCTCATCAAGGCGACCACTCCCGTGGCCGCCAGTGTTCCACCACTTGCCGTGCTGGCCGCGCTGGGCACCAGTGCGCTGACCGGAGTACTCTTCGGTATGCTGCCAGCTGCGCGTGCTTCCCGGCTCGATCCGGTCACCGCTCTCCGTTACGAGTAGCCGATGCCTTTCCTCGAAGCAGTTCGTCTCGCCCTCCAGACCATTTGGGTTCAGAAGCTCAAGAGCTTCTTCACCCTGCTTGGCGTCATGATCGGCGTCACCTTCCTCATTGCAGTCGTGTCCATCGTCGGCGGCATGAACCGCTACATGACGGACAACCTCATGGGCAAAATCATGGCGGTGAACTCGTTCGAGTTGCGCCATCGCCCGAACTTCAACATCGGCAATCACGATGAGAGCTATTGGCGTGAGCTGAATCGCCGTCCCCGCGTCAAGGAGAGCGATGTCGAGCCGGTGACATCGCAACTGCCGGCGGGGGTTCGTTGGGCGGTCTATGGCTACGACAACCTGACGGTCGAATCGAAGTATGTCGCGAAGCCAAAGACCGTGCAGGTCTCTACGGTCACGCCCGACTACTTCGATATCAAGCGCATGCTGCCGGTTGAAGGGCGCCTCTTCTCACCGCAGGAATTCGAGCACGGCATGCCGGTGGTTGTCATCGGCCAGGACGTGAAGGACTACTTCTTCCCCGCACTCGATCCGATAAATCGCCAGCTCACCATTCATGGCATTCCGTACACCATCGTGGGCGTGATGGAAAAGCAGGGCAGCGCATTTGGTCAGTCGTTCGACAAGTTCATCATCGCGCCACATAAGTCACCGCTCAATCGGTTCGTCAACGCGCATGGTGTTGTCGATGCGGTCATGTTCCAGACGGCCAGCCGCGAGGAATTGACCACGGCGATGGAGAACGTGCGCCAGACCATGCGTGCGCGTCGCGGCCTCCGTCCAAGCCAGCCCGACAACTTTGCGCTCGAGACGTCGGACTCCGCGCTCGAGTTCTGGAACAAGATCAAGCGCTACCTCGTGATGGCCGGTGTCGCACTTCCCGCCATCGGACTCGTGGTGGGCGCGATCGTCATCATGAATATCATGCTCGTGGCAGTCGCCGAGCGTACTCGTGAAATCGGCATTCGCAAGGCGCTCGGTGCACGACGCCGCGACATCATGTCGCAGTTCCTCGTCGAGAGCGCCACGCTGAGCACCGTTGGCGCCTCGCTTGGTGTCATCGTCGGCTTTGCCTTTGCCAAGCTGATCTCGGCGCTCACACCGCTGCCCGCCGCGGTCGAGCTCTGGTCGATCATTGTTGGTGTCTCCATTGGCGCGGGCGTCGGCATCATTGCCGGCATATATCCCGCGAGTCAGGCGTCCCTGCTCGATCCCATCGAAGCGCTGAGGCAGGAATAATCATGTCGATGTTTCATCAGCGCATTTTCGGAATGAAGGAGGGCGTTACGATCGCGCTCGACTCCATTCGCGCCAACAAGGTGCGTGCAGGCCTCACCATTCTCGGCATCGCCGTCGGCGTTTTCGTGGTGGTGGTGATCTCGGCGGCCATTCATGGCATCAATGAGAGTGTCGCGAAGGATTTGGAGAGCGCAGGGCCTACGACGTTCTTCATCTCGCGCTATCCGGTCACCTTCGAGGCGTGCGACGGCACTGATGCAACGTGCAAGTGGCTGCGCAATCCGAAGCTGACCTTGGCCGACGTTGCGCTCGTCGAACGTCTGCCGAGTGTGCGCGTCGCGGGCGGCCGGCTCGATACGTCGCGTCCGGTGGCTTACAAGGACAAGCGCGTCACCGGTATCCGTATCACGGGATTTTCCGGAAACTGGCAGCAGATCGACGGCGGCGGCGACATCTATCCGGGCCGTAACTTTACCATTCAGGAAGCGCAGGCAGGCGATCGCGTCGCGGTTGTTAACGACGAGCTGGCGAGCCAGCTGTTCGGTGAATCGGATCCGCTCGACAAGACGGTTGATATCGGCGGCGTGCCGTTCACGGTGCTCGGCGTCTATCACTATCAGGCGAGCTTTCTCGCCGGTGGCAATCAGGGTCGCGCCATCATTCCGATCGAATCGGCCAAGCGGCAGATCGGCGCATCGTTCGCCGACATCGGTATTGCCGTCATTCCCGCGAAGAGCTCGACGCGCGCGGAAACCATTGACGACGTCATCGCTGCCCTGCGGGCGAACCGCGGACTGCGCCCGGGCAATGACAATAACTTCGCCATCATTACGCAGGACCAGATTTTCGACGTCTACAACAAGATCTTTGGGGCGTTCTTCCTGGTGATGATCGTGCTGTCCGCTGTCGGCCTGATCGTGGGCGGCGTGGGGGTCATCGCGATCATGATGATCTCGGTCACCGAGCGCACGCGCGAAATTGGTGTGCGAAAGGCGCTTGGTGCGACGCGCGGCACCATTCTCTGGCAATTCCTTGTTGAAGCCGTCACCCTCACCGGCATTGGCGCGGTGATCGGCCTGGTGCTCGGCACCGCCGTGGCGTTCTTCATCAAGTCCGTGACGCCGATCGCGGCGAGCGTGCCGCCTATGGCGGTCGTCGCGGCGCTGGTCACGAGCGCCTTCACCGGCGTGCTGTTCGGCATGCTGCCGGCGGCCCGTGCGGCGAAGCTGGATCCGGTCACGGCGCTGCGATACGAATAACGGCTGACCGCTGACCGCTGACCGCTGACCGCTACGGCACACCGAACTCTCGTCGGTGTGCCGTTCTGCTTTAGCGGGTAGCGGGTAGCGGGTAGCGGGTAGCGGGTAGCGGGTAGCGGGTAGCGGGTAGCGGGTCGCGGGTCGCGGGTCGCGGGTCGCGGGTCGCGGGTCGCGGGTCGCGGTCCGCGGTCCGCGGTCCGCGGCAGCACACAGAAACCTTCCAGCCACCCCGCCCGTAGGCCCCGAGTACCTTACTCCCAAGCGAATAGATGCCGTTCTTCGAGGCCATCAAGCTGGCCCTCCAGCAAATCCGCGTTCAGAAGCTCAAGAGCTTCTTTACGCTCCTCGGCGTGATGATCGGCGTGATGTTCCTCATCGCGGTCGTCTCCATCGTGACCGGCATGGGCAAGTACATGGAAGAGGATTTCGCCGGCCGGTTGCTCGGCGCGAACACCTTCACCCTGCGCCGCTTTCCCGCCTTCGGTAACAACGTCACCGAGGAAGAGTGGATGGAGTGGCAGCGCCGCCCGCGCATCCGCCACACCGACGTCTCGTTCGTCCGCAACTCGTTGCCAGCGGGAACGCACTACGCAGTCGAGAGCGAGGACAACGTCTATGCGTCCACCCGCTTCGCGCGCCCACGACAAGTGGACGCTCACGCGGTAGAGGGCGACTACTTCACCATCAAGAAGTACGACCTTACCTCCGGTCGCACGTTTACTACGCAGGAGATGGAGATCGGCGCCACGGTGGTGGTGATCGGTGACGAAGTGGCGAAGTATTTCTTTCCTGCGCTCAATCCCATCGGACGCGACCTCCGCATCGGCGGAATTCCGTATCAGGTGATCGGCGTCATCGAGCACCAGGGCAATCTCTTCGGCATCTCGCTCGACAAGACCGCCTTTGCTCCCTTCCTCTCGCCGCTGCACCGGCTCACCAATCCGAGAGGCGATATCGATGGCCTTCTGGTGCAGGCGCCGAACGACATGATGATGCGCGACGCGATGGAGACAACGCGTGAGGTCATCCGCGGCCAGCGTGGATTGCGACCCGCCCAGCGGGACAATTTCGTGATGGAGACATCCGAGTCTGCGCTCGCATCGTTTGAAAAGATCAAGGGCATCATGACAGTCGCCGGTTCAGCGCTGCCTGCCATCGGACTCGTGGTGGGGGGCATGGTGATCATGAACATCATGCTCGTGGCCGTCGCGGAACGCACGCGCGAAATCGGCATTCGCAAGGCACTCGGTGCGCGTAGCAAGGACATCCTCCGTCAGTTCCTCGTTGAAGCCGCAACGCTCAGCACCCTTGGCGCCATCATCGGCATTTTGCTCGGGCTGCTTGGTGCGAAGCTCATTTCCATGAACACGCCGTTGCCGGCCGCCGTTGCGCCATGGTCACTCGTGGCGGCGACCATCCTCGGCTGCGGCGTCGGAATCGTCTCGGGCGTGTATCCCGCGCGTCGTGCAGCGCGGCTGGATCCCATCGAAGCTTTGCGCCAGGAGTAGACGATGATGAAAGCCATTCTGGCGCCCTTCGCGCAGATCTTCGAAGGCGTCGGTATTGCGGTCGATGCACTCAAGGCCAACCGAGTTCGTGCTGCGCTCACCATCATGGGCGTCGCACTCGGCGTATTCGTTGTCGTGGCAATGTCGTCGATCATTCAGGGCATCAATGAATCGTTCCGTCGCGACGTTGAAGCTGCCGGACCCACCTCGTTCTTCGTTTATCGAAGGCCGATCGGTGGCTTCAACGTTTGCGATGGTACCGACGAGACGTGCCCCGAGCGCCGCAATCCTGCCATCACGATGGACGAAGTCGCGGCCATCGAGCGCCTTCCAACGATTCGTGCCGTGACGGCGCACATCGGCACCGGCGCATCGTTCCGCTACAAGGACAAGTACATCCCGAATGCAGGAATGGAGGTGTACACGCCGAACTGGACGGAGATCGACGGCGGCGACATCTACCCGGGACGCAACTTCACCTTTGCGGAGAATGCTGCGGCGTCGCGCGTGGTGCTCGTCAATGACAAGCTCGCCGAGACGCTGTTTGGCGATTCGGATCCGCTCGACAAGGAGATCCAGATCGACGGCGTGCCCTTCACCGTGATTGGTTTCTATCACTACACGTCCAGTCCGATGGGAACGCCGACGTCCGCAGGCGGTGGAGATTCACCGAAGGCGATCGTTCCATTCGAGTCCGCGCGTCGCAACCTGAACCTCTGGGTGCGTGGCAACAATCTTATTGTGAAGCCACACACCGGCGTTTCGGTGGAAGAAGCCGTGGATGACGTCACGGCGACACTGCGCGGCAAGCGCAGCCTGCATCCGGCGCAGAAGAACAACTTCGACATCGTGACGCAGGATCGTCTCTGGGCGATCTACAACAAGTTGTTCGGCACGTTCTTCGTTGTCGGCTTGGCGCTGTCGTCCGTGGGACTGCTTGTCGGCGGTATCGGTGTGATCGCGATCATGATGATTTCCGTCACTGAACGCACCCGGGAGATTGGTGTCCGCAAGGCACTCGGCGCCACGCGCTGGACGATTCTCTGGCAGTTCCTCGTTGAGGCAGTGACGCTCACGGGCATTGGCGCCGCCGTCGGCCTCGTCCTGGGCATTCTCGTGGCGCTCGGCGTTCGCACGGCATGGCCATCCATTCCAGCGACCACATCGTGGGGCACGGTCGGCGCATCGCTGTTGATCAGCGCCTTCACGGGAATCGTGTTCGGCATGTTGCCGGCGATTCGTGCGGCGAAGATGGATCCTGTGGTGGCGCTGCGCTATGAATAGCAGCCGCCGAGCTGACAGTGGCGAAGCGCACGGGCTGACAGCGAGCGTGAGCGAGCGGGCTATATATTCACACCATGACCCCCGTCGACATTTTGGCAATTGGCGCACATAGGGACGACGTCGAGCTCACCTGCGGCGGCACGCTCATCAAGGCGGCAAAGCGCGGGCAGCGCACGGCCATTCTCGACCTCACACAGGGCGAGATGGGCACGAAAGGTTCCGCCGAGCTGCGCGGAAAGGAGGCGGCTGACGCTGCTGTGCTGTTGGGCTGTTCCGCGCGAGAAAACCTCGGCCTCCCGGATGCAGGCGTCGAGAACACACCAGCGACGCGCGAGAAACTCGCGCGGGTGATCCGCGCCTTCGCGCCGCGCGTGGTCATCGCGCCTGCACTCGAAGGCCGGCACCCGGATCACCGCATCACGGGGCAGCTCGTGCGAGACGCGTGCTTCGTCGCCGGCTTGGCCAAGCTCGCGCCCGACGTCCCGAAGCATCGTCCGCTCAAGATCCTGCACACGCTCACCTACCGGCAGGATTTCGTGAAGCCCACGTTTGTCGTCGACATCAGTGACGAATTCGAGCAGAAGATGGCCGCCATCAAGTGCTACGACTCTCAGTTCGAAGGCGCCACGCAAGCGGGCGAAGTCTATCCGAACGGCGAGCCGCTCTACGACATGATCGCCCACTATGCGGCGTACTACGGAGCGCTCATTCGAACGCGTTACGCCGAGCCGTTTTTCACTACTGAAATGATGCGCGTTGATGATGTCAACGCGCTGGAGGTTGCGACCTTTTGAGCGACAGCACGGAAGTGACCTATGGGTCGTACCTCGCGCTCGATGAATTGCTCGAGCTCCAGCGCGTGCGCTCCCCGCATCCCGACGAACTCCTCTTCATCGTCGTACATCAGGCCAGTGAGCTGTGGTTCAAGGAGATTCTCCACGAACTCAATCTGCTGATTGAGTCGCTCACGGCGCACGAGGCGGAATTCGCACTGTTCCGTATCGGTCGTGTGAATGCGCTCATGCGCATCGTCTCGGCGCAACTGTCCGCGCTCGATACACTGCCGCCGCAGCACTTCGCTGAATTCCGCGGACATCTCGGCACCTCGAGTGGGTCGCAGAGCCTCCAGTTTCGCGCGATTGAGGCAGCCTCGGGGCTGCGGGAGCCGCACTTCATGCAGGTGCTTCAGGAGCACGGCCCCATTCCGCCAATCGTCCAACGCGCGCTCTCGCGCCCGACGCTTCAGCAGCTCTTTCTCGAGCTCCTTCGTGTGCGCGACGTGTCGCTCGAGTCGCTCTACACCGGCGAGCGACCCTCCACAGCGTTTTTCCTCGCTGAAGCGTTGCTTGAATACGAACAGCAGTTCGGCGAGTGGCGGTTCAAGCACGTGCAGCTGGTAGAGCGCATCCTCGGCCCCTTCACTGGCGGCACCGGTGGCACGCTCGGCGCCAAGTACCTCGCCCGCACCATCGACCAGAAATTCTTCCCAGAACTCTGGGCCGTTCGCGCCAAGTTTTACGGAGCATCGCGGTAGCAAGTAAGCTCGCCGCATGGTTTCTCAACACGCGGCGCGACCGGTACGTTATCAACGGACAACGCACCCCACTGCTCGTGTCTATACACACTCGGTTTGCCCTCCCCGCGATTCTCGCGGTGACCTTTGCGTGCGCGCGTGTCGTGCCGAACGATTCGGTTGGCCCGGATCTCGGCAAGCGCGCCGTGGGTTCGCATGGCATGGTCGTCGCCGGCAACGCGTATGCAGCCGAAGCGGGCCTCGCGATGCTCCAGAAGGACGGCAACGCTGTGGACGCAGCGGTTGCGACTGCGTTCGTACTCGGCGTCGCCGAGCCAATGATGAGTGGTGCCGGTGCGGGCGGCGGCATGCTCTACTGGGATGCGAAGACCAGCCGGGCCGAATACCTGGATTTCTACAGCACGTCCGGCAGCGCAATTGACACTGGCCTCCGTGCCCTTGGCACGAGCAACACGCCACGCGGCGTCGGAATTCCCGGCGCGGTGCGTGGGCTACTCGGTGCGCATGCGCGGTTCGGGAAGTTGCCGCTCGCGGTGGTGATGGAGCCGGCAATCCGCCTGGCCTCGGAAGGCATCACCGTCAACGCGCTTTTGTCGCGCGAGATTGCCTCGTCAATGGACAAACTCGGCACACAGCCCGGAGCAGCGAAGCTGTTTCTTCCTGGCGGCAAGCCACTCCGCGCAGGTGACCATCTCGTGCAGGCGGAGTTGGCGGAATCACTTCGCCGAATCGCGAGCGAAGGTGCTGACGTGTTTTATGCAGGCGCCCTTGGCGATGAGATCGTGCAGGCGCTTCGCGCGGCGGGCTCGACGATCACGCGAGCCGATTTCGCCGCGTATCAGCCGCGGTGGACTCGTCCCGTTTGCACCACGTATCATGGCCGAGTGGTTTTGAGCGCGGGGGCGCCACAGTCGGGTGTTCAGGTGGTGGAGGCGTTAAATCTTCTCGCCGATAAACCGCTCGCCACATCCGGTATGCCGAGCCGCTCGGCAGATGCCTTCCGAATATTGACTGGGGCGATGCGCGTGGCGGTCACGGACCGCGATGCGCGCATTGGCGATCCCTCAAAGGTGGCCATCCCCCAGGCGGGTTTGACGAGCATGCAGTTCGCCGCGTCGCGCGCTGCCCTCGTGGAGGCGCCGGCGACTGCGCGTCTCGCTGCTGGTGATCCATGGCCCTACGATACCGCACCGACGGGTGATTGTCTCACGATCGCCTCGGCGCCACCTGCCGCTCCAGCACTTCGGCGTACTGCACTCGAAGGCGCGCCTGGCGATGGTTCGCTCGCCGAGACGACACACATCTCCGTCGTCGACGAGGAAGGCAACGCGGTATCGCTGACGAACACACTCGGTCTAGCATTCGGGACGGGCACGTGGGTGCACGGCATATTCCTGAACAGCGCCCTGTTCAACTTCGCTCGTGATTCGGCCGCGCCGAATGCGGCCGGCCCATTCCGTGTGCCGGCATCGACAATCGCGCCGACGATTGTATTGCGCGACGGACATGTTGAGCTTGTTGTCGGCTGCCCGGGTTCGCCGGCGATTCCTCCGGCAATCGTGAGCACCATCGTCTACCTGCTCGATTACGAGCTCGATCCACTTCAAGCGCTGCGCATTCCGCGCATGATCCCGACGCCGACCAATGCGTTGCGCATGGAAGATGGATTCGCCGAGAGCGTCTATGCAGAAGCTCGTCGGCTCGGTTATGAAGTCACGGTGGCACCGCCCTTCGATATGGGATTTGGTGGTGTCTCAGTGATTCAACGAGTGAATTCACATTGGGTCGGCGCCGCCGATCCGCGCCGCGATGGCGAAGCCCGCGGCTGGTAGGAGCACGTGCAGTAACCCCAATCACCCGAGTTCGTAGGAGAGGAGTCATGAAGCAACCGAAATGGTCGTGCGCACTGCTGTTGGCGGTGTTGCTGGCGCTTTCCAGTCCCGTGTCGCTGCCAGCGCAGGGAACCGGAACTGTCTCCGGCACTGTCATGGAGCGCGGAACCAACGCGCCACTGGAAGGCGCGCGCGTCACCATCGTCGGTACGAGGCTGGGCGCGATTGTCGACGCGCGCGGCAAATATAGCATTCGCGGCATCGCGCCTGGTGCGACGCAGCTTCGCGCGCAGTTCATCGGTTACGAGTCGCAGGACCAGACCGTTCAAATGACGAATGGCGGAAGCATGCAGGCGAACTTTGTGCTCGCACGTGCACCCCTTCAGTTGTCGGGCGTGATCGTCACCGCAACCGGCGAGGAATCGCGTCGTTCAGTTGGAACAGCGATGGCATCGATTGACACGGCGCAGATTGCGCGCTCCGCGGCAACCAACACGCAGCAACTGCTCGCGGGCTCGGCGCCTGGCGTCTCCGTGCTGGCGAACTCCGGACAGCCCGGCGCGGGCGCCACGGTTCGTCTTCGCGGCGTGAACAGCGTGAGCCAGGGCAACAGCCCGCTCATCTACGTCGATGGCGTGCGCGTGTTCAATGGACGCACGCCAACGAACGTGGGTGGACGCCAGTTTGTCTCGCCACTCAATGACATTGCCGCCGAAGACATCGACCACATCGAAGTCATTCGCGGTCCGGCGGCAACGACGCTCTACGGAACTGAAGCGTCGGGCGGCGTGCTCCAGATCTTCACGAAGCACGGTCGCGATGGCGCACCGGTGTGGAGTTTCAGCACCACCACCGGCTTCAATAACATGGGCCACGTTGGTCCCAAGTCGGATACCACTGGTCTGTTCTTCAACAAGTGCGGCGGCACGCTCCAGATCGGCGACGGCACGAAGTTCCAGGATGCCACCTGCCCCTCGAGCGGCAGCTGGCTTCGCAACGGTCCAATCCAGCGCTTGAGTCTTGGCGTCCGAGGCGGCACGCAGGGCACCATCAATTATGACGTGTCCGGCAACATGGACAGCGAAGATGGCGTGCTTCGTCGGAGTGGTGCGAATCGCAAGGGCCTCCGCGCGAACATCGGCTTCAAGCCAACGAAGAACCTCACCGTCGATGTGAATCAATCCATCAGCCGCAACGAGTCCAACGGCTTCCCGGACGGCAACAGTTCCAACGGCGCGACGTTGAACATCTCGCGCGGCTCGGGCTCGAACTTCAAGGGCTCGGGTTGTGCGGACACGACGGTTGTCTGCGTGTTGAACGACAGCCTCTTCTCGTCCGAAGTGAGCAATACCACGAATCACTTCATCACCGGCATGACGCTGAACTATCAGCCAATTGAAGCGTGGACGAATCGTTTGTCGCTGGGCTTCGACTACAATCAGGCCGACATCCGCTATCTCACGCCATTCGGTCACATCCGTGTTCCGCTGGGCCAGATCTTCGAGACGCTGTGGAACCGACAGTTCCTCTCGGCAGATTTTGCGTCGACGTATCGTAAGCAGGTGAAGAGCAACTGGAGCACGAGCACCGCCATTGGTGCACAGGTGTTCGACAGCCGTCTCTACTCCACGGATCTTCAGTCCGATCAGTTCGCGGGCCCCGGCGATCCGACATTGATCTCCGGTTCGCTGCGTCAAATCACGGACGTATCAGACCAGCGCGTGGTGAATGCTGGATTCTTCGGCCAGGAGATGGTGGGTTGGAGAGACATTTTTTTCGTCACCGTTGGTGCGCGCGTCGACGGCAACAGCGCATTCGGCCAGAGTTTCGGTCTGCAGACGTATCCGAAGGTCAGCGCATCGTACGTCATCTCCGACGAGTCGTTTTTCCCGCATCGCTTCGTCGAGTCGCTCAAGCTTCGCGGCGCGGTCGGTGATGCAGGCAAGGCACCGGGCGCGTTCGATGCCGTGCGTACGTGGAGCCCGGTCGCGGCCGAGGCGGGCAAGCCTGCGTTCACGACGAATCAGGTTGGCAACGCAGCGCTCGGTCCGGAGCGTACGCGCGAAGTGGAACTTGGCTTCGATGCCACAGCGCTCGACAATCGCATCAACCTCCAGTACTCGCACTTCGATCAGCACACCTACAAAGCGCTGATTCCCGTGCAACAAGCGCCATCGCTCGGCTTCGCTGGTTCGCAGCTGATCAACGCGGGTGAATTGCTGAGCAGCGGACATGAGATTCAACTCTCTGCCGATCTCGTTCGCAGCCGTCGCTTTGAGTTGTCGGGGCGTGTCGGCTTCACCGCGCTTCATACCGAAGCCGGCAGTCTCGGCGGCCAGACGCTCACGATTTTCGCGCTCGGACGCACGGTCGTGAAGCAAGGCCTGCCGGTGCCGTCGTACTACGGTCTCCAGGTGCAGAACCCGGACGCGTTCGCGAATCCAGTTGTCCTGGACAACCAGCCTCTCGGTTCCACGTTCGCAACGCGCATCTGGACTCCGGGCCTCAGCGTGAAGCTGAAGCGTCTCACGCTCGACGCGCAGGGTGAGTGGCAGCTCGGTGGTCACAACCTCAACGCAATCGGCTACCAGAATGCGAACCTCGCGGCGTGGCAGCCGTGCTACGACATCCAGGCGAAGATGCGCACCGCTGCAGCGGGCGATTCGTCAGGACTGGCGACGGTGAACGCGCTCGATCGGGCGCGTTGCACGATCAACACGAAGATTGCGCGCGACTACGCGTTCTGGGTGGAGTCGGCAGACTTCTTCAAGCTGCGCAGCCTCTCACTCACCGCAGACATTCCGCCGCGCCTGCTCCGCTTCGGCGCACGCAACGGCTCGATCGTGTTCGCGGGCCGCAACCTGTACACCAACACCAAGTACACCGGCACTGATCCAGAGAGCGCTGACCAGCGCGACGACACATTCGCGCGACGTGACTACTACGTGTTCCCCACATCACGCTCGTTCACGGCCACCCTGCGCCTGGGCTTCTAATCATGATGAATACAAAACATCTCACAGGCTGCCTCCTTGGCGCCGGGCTCGCACTGGCTGCGGGCTGCGATCTCAAAGTCACCAACCCTGGCCCGCTGCAGGATGAACAGCTCAACACCGTCTCGGCATTTCCGGCGCTCGTGAACGGGATGTCGGGCGATCTCAGCGTGGCTGTCGGCAACTACATCGATCGCGGTGCACTCGCGAGTGGTGAACTCGCCGAAGCCGGCAACTTCGCCGCAGAACAGCAGTTCGCCATCGGCGTGATTCGTCCGGAAGACGTCAATCCCGACTGGGCGAACATGCAGCAGGCGCGCTGGTCCGCCGAAGACGGCCTCCGTCGCATGGCCCGCGTGCTGGGGACGAGCTTCGACACATATGTCGACACGCCGCGCGCCTATCTCTACGCAGGCTTTGCCAACCGCTTGCTCGGTGAAAACGTGTGCACCGCTGTGATAGATGGCGGCCCTGCGCAGAGTGATACCGTGTATTTCGTCCGTGCAGAGAGTGTGTTTACGCGCGCGTACAACATTGCGAAGGCGCTCAATAATACCACCGTCGCGAATGCCGCCCTGGGCGGTCGCGCCTCGGTGCTTGCATGGCAAGGCAAGTGGGCGGCTGCCGCGGCCGACGCAGCACTGGTGCCGAATACGTTCGTGTTCAATGCCATCTTCTCGACGAACACCGCGCGTGAGAACAACGATCTCGCCAATCAAACCATCTCCCGTCGCGAGACGACGGTGTTCGGCACGGTGTACGCGAGCGTGTTCAAGGATCCGCGCACGCCATGGGACACGATCAAGACGTCGAGCGGAGCACTCCAGACAGGACAGGACGGCAAGACACGTTTCTTCCGCCAGACGAAGTACACGTCACTCGGCTCACTGGTGCCGCTCGTGAAGGGCGCCGAGATGTTGTTGTTGCGGGCGGAAGAGCGGTTGCGGGCAGGCGACATTGCCGGCATGACGACATTCATCAACACCGAGCGTGGTCTGTACACGCTTGCTACGGTGACTGCGCCCGCTACGACCGCGGCCGCGTGGACACTACTGCAGAGCGAGCGTGGTTCCGTGACGTGGCTCGAGGGGCGTCGCTTGTGGGATCTGCGTCGGTGGAATGCGGAGGGCACCAATACATTCCTTGCTGGCCGCAGCAAGTGCATTCCGGTCAGTACGAATGAGTTGGCGGCGAATCCGAACTTGCACTAGGTCTACCAGTCGGCCAGTCGGCGTCAGGCGTACAGATCTTCTCGGGTCAGAGGCACGGACGACTGACCATTCACAGATTTTGCCAGCACCGTCTGCGTCAGCCCGATCGCACCCGTATTGAAACTGTGCGCTGACGCTGACATGTAGAGACGCCAGATGCGGAACGTGCGCTCGCCCACCAGGGCGAGCGCATCGTTCTTTCGGCGATCGAGTGCCTCGATCCACGCGCGTAACGTCATTGCATAGTGCTCGCGAAGGTTCTCCACGTCACGGACCTCGAAGCCAACACGCTCGGCGCGCGATACGATGCCGCCGAGCGCGACGAGCTTCCCGTCGGGAAACACGTATCGGTCGATGAATTGATCGCGCTTCCACAGCCAACCACTGACGCGGTCGCCGAGCGTGTTCCTGCTGCGCGCGACGTTGTAGCTGACGATGCAGTGATTCATGAACAGCCCACCCGAACGGAGCAGCGCGAATGCGCGCGCGAAGTACGCTTCCTGCTCGGCCTCCGGTACGTGCTCCATCATTCCCACGGACGATATCTTGTCGAACTGTTCCGCCGGCGGAAGATCGCGCAGATCACGCACCTCCACCCGGCAGCGATTACCAAGATTGTTTTCGGCGATGCTGC
This sequence comes from Gemmatimonadales bacterium, assembly GCA_038323865.1. Lineage (GTDB taxonomy): Bacteria > Gemmatimonadota > Gemmatimonadetes > Gemmatimonadales > Gemmatimonadaceae > AG11. Next base: position 9,088 of record JBBQHJ010000009.1, on the reverse strand, counting down.
GGCGCGCCCATGCAGCTTGCGTCTGACTGAGCGTGATGCCGGTTGCGTCGACGCCGTAGTGCCGGGCCGCGTACTGAATGAGTCCACCCCATCCGCAGCCGATGTCGAGCAGGGTGTCGCCTGGCTTCAACCGAAGCTTGCGGCAGATGTGATCGAGCTTCGCGGCCTGCGCGTCGGCGAGCGAGTCGCTCGATGTGTGATAGTACGCGCACGAGTACTGCATTCGCGGATCCAGCCACAACGCGTAGAAATCGTTGCCGACTCCGTAGTGGAATTCGATTTCACTCGACGTCGACTTCCGTTTCTCGCCACTCTCGAGCTTCAGCGCGCGCTTGTACTGGCTCTGCTCGACGTCAGGATCATCGTCCTTCGGGAGCGCGAGCACTTTTGGCAGCAGCGACGCGAGGCCGACGAGCGACTGGATGCGCGAGCCCACCTCGTCGCCAATCGACATTGCTCGTTCGAGATTTCCGGTGATGTCGATGTCGCCGGAGATGAACGCCTCGACGATGGAGAGCTCCGATGGACGTATGAGCATCCGACGCAGCGCGCCGCGCCGACGGATGTGCATCCCATAATCGAGACGCGGTGCGCCCTTCCCCCGAATCAGCGATCCGTCCCAGAGCGTGATGTCGAAGGCTCGGGCGGGGGGCGGCCCGAAGACGAGGTCAATCACCGCCAGTGTCGCGGCGACGCCTGTGTCGCGCGACGGTTCAGATTGCTGCGGTTCCGAGTTGATGCGAGCGGGCTGCGCCATCTCATCGCCTCCGTGCGGTCGGTCTGTGAGAACATACATGACCTGCAAACCTTCGACAATTTTGGATTGCTATAGGCCTAAAACATCTAGCTCTGCCGTCTCTGCCCCATTAGTTTTGGTTTATGCCCGATCCCGTCTACCTCGATCACGCGGCAACGACCCCCGTACGCGAGGAAGTGTTCGAAGCGATGCAGCCGTTTTTCGGCCCGCGCTTCGGAAATCCCTCCAGCGTGCACAAGTGGGGGCGTGAAGCGCGTACCGCCCTCGATGAGGCGCACGAGCGTCTCGCCCGATGTATCGGCGCCTCCGGAGACGAGGTGGTTTTCACCTCGTGCGGCACCGAAGCCGACAACATGGCGGTGATGGGTGTCTGGCGTTCGCGGCAGGCGCAGGGACGAAAGGCCGTTGTGACCACGCCTATCGAGCACAAGGCGGTGCTCGCGGCGGCACATCAGATCGAGAAGGAGGGCGGCACCGAGCGGCTGCTCCGAATGGTCTCAACGGGCCTGGTCGATGACGCGTCGTTCGATGCACTCGCGACCGACGATGTCGCCGTGTGCAGCGTGATGTGGGTGAACAACGAGATCGGCGTCATTCAACCGATCGATGCATTCGCGGAGCGCGCCAAGTCACGCGGCATCGTGTTTCATACCGATGCGGTACAGGCATTCGGCAAGGTGGTCGTTGATGCGCGCAAGACACCGTTTGACGTGCTTTCACTCTCCGGCCACAAGATCGGCGCGCCCAAGGGCATTGGCGCCTTGTACATCCGCCGCGGCACGCCAATCGAGCCGTTGATGTTTGGTGGCTCGCAGGATCGCGGACGTCGTCCGGGCACCGAGAATGTCGCAATGGCGGTTGGTCTTGCCCGCGCCGCAGAATTGGCTGTCGCGGAGCGCGAAACACACTGGACGGAACTCGAAGCGATGCGCGATCGCATGGAAGCCGCGCTGCTCGAGAAGATTCCCGATGCGGTGATTCACGGCCGAGGCGCGCCGCGTGCGCCGCACATCATGAACATCTCCGTGCCGGGCACCGACAGCGAGTCGCTGCTCATGGCGCTCGACCTGCGCGGCATCGGTTGTTCTGCCGGCTCGGCGTGTCAGAGTGGTTCGATCTCACCCTCGCACGTGCTGTCGGCCATTGGTGTTGCGCCTGATCTCGCGACGTCGGCGATCCGCATGAGCCTTGGCGCCTTGAACAGCAACATATGCGTCGAACGTGTGATCGACGTATTTCCCAAGCTCGTGGAGAAGGCTCGACGCCTCGCGTCGGCCTGATACTGATGGGCGAGCGTGTGCTGGTTGCGATGTCGGGTGGCGTGGACTCGTCCGTTGCTGCCGCGCTGCTCGTGAAGCAGGGCTATGACGTTGTCGGCGCCACGATGAAGCTGTTCTGCCACGGTGAAGATCTTCCCGACCGTCCGTGCTGCTCGCTCGACAGCGTGAATGATGCGCGGCGCGTGTGTCAGCAGCTCGGCATTCCGCACTACGTGCTCAACCTCGAGAGTGCATTCGGTCGCGACGTGGTGCACGACTTCGTCGACGAATATTCACGGGGACGCACACCGATTCCGTGCGTGCGCTGCAACACGTTCACGAAATTCCGCGATCTCGTCGCCAAGGCGGATGCGATCGACGCGAAATGGGTCGCGACGGGACATTACGCACGTGTCACCGATGGCGTGTTGCATCGCGGCCTCGACCCGGCAAAAGATCAGAGTTATTTCCTGTGGGGCATCAACCGCGACGTGCTTTCGCGCATGATGTTGCCGGTGGGACATCAGACCAAGCCGGAGACGCGGGCCATTGCGCACGAGCTCGGGCTGGAATTGATCGCCGAGAAGACGGAGAGCCAGGACATCTGCTTCGTGCCGGATGGCGATCATACGAAGATTATCGCGCGTGAGCTCGGGCCGGATGCGCCTTCATTGCGTCGTGGCAACTTCGTGATGCGTGACGGAACCATTGTGGCGCAGCACGATGGATTCGCGCGGTTCACGGTCGGCCAGCGTCGCGGACTGCCGGGCGGATTCGCCGATGCGATGTTCGTGACAGAGATTCGGCCTTCCACGCGCGAAGTCGTGATCGGACCACGTGAGGCGTTGATCGGACGCGGTGTTGTTGCGCGAGAGATCAACTGGCTCGTCGCACCGCTCGCCATTGGCGATGAGGTGCAGGTGCAGGTTCGTCATCGCACCCGGCCGGTTCGCGGAGTGCTGATTCGCGCTTCTGATAGCGAAGTCGAGATCGCGCTCGCGGATGGTGCGTCCGCGATTACGCCGGGGCAGTCGCTGGTACTCTATCGGGACTCGGTGGTGCTTGGCGGTGGAGTCATCGAATCGTCGCGGCGGGAACTGCCAGTACTAGCTGCATAAAACTGCAACTGCAGTATGGAAGTAATGAAAACGCAGTACTGGGTACCTCGTACTTTGCACTAGAGACGTTCGTATCAGCTGCGCGAAAAAGATTGTCGGCGCGCTCGTTCGGTGACGATGCTGCCGTTTAGAGGTCGTATGATAACGGGTGCATGACTTCCGCCGACTCCACGTGTGGCCCCGATCGCGGCACTTCGCGCGCGACGTCTACCGACTCACCATTCGTGTCACGCGTAGCGAAGACAAAGTCGTCACAACGCAGCTTAGGCGCTCAGCGCTAGCAATTGCGGCGGCTATTGCTGAAGGTTGCGGCAAGCGGACGCGCGCCGAAACCATTCACTACCTCGATGGCGCGCACGGCTCTGCAGGGGAATCAGAAAGTCATCTGATGCAGGCCATGGACCTGGACATCCTTCCGCTCCGCGAATGCCGGAGGTTGGTGGACGAGGCGGTGCAGATCCAGCGCATGATCGCCGCGCTGATGCGGAATCTTCCGCCAGACGAACCGGCCGAGTAGCCGGCGTAGTTGCTTACCTGCTACCCCAGTACCCTGTACACGGTACCCAGTACTGCGTCTTCATTACTGCATTACTGCTGTTCGCGTCCTTTCAGGTTTTCATCGCGTCCGCGAAGCGACGCATCGCCTCTTCCTGCTCGGGCGTGAGCTTCTCGGGCACCTTGACCTCAACATGCACGAGCAGGTCGCCTCGTGCGGCGTCCTTCTCGATGCCCTGCCCTCGTACGCGAAAACGTTTTCCGTTCTGCGTGCCAGGAGGAATCTTGATAGACACCTTGGTGCCATCGAGCGTCTTCACATTGATCTTCTTGCCGAGCGTTGCATCGGCAATCGTGATCGGGACCGGCGCAACGAGATCAAGTCCCTCGCGGCGATAGAAGCGATCGGGCTTCACCTGGAACGTGATCAACAGGTCGCCGGGTGCGGCGCCCTTGGTGCCCTTGTTTCCCTTGCCCTTCAGCCGAATCTTCGTGCCGTTGTCGACGCCGGCGGGAACGTTGATCGCAATGCGCTTGCGACTGCGAATCTCACCCGCCCCCGCGCACGTGGCGCAGCGCTCCGTGGGAATCTGGCCGCGACCGAGACACACCGGACAAGGACGCTGTACGGCGAAACCGCCCTGGCCAAAGCTGATAGTTCCGCGTCCACTGCACTCGCTGCACGTGACGATACGTGATCCCGGTGCACCGCCGGAGCCGTGGCACGTCGGGCATTCCTCGTTGAGATCGAGCTCCACGGTAAGCTTGCCGCCGAGTGCTGCGGTGCGAAAATCAATTTCGCCAACCATCTCGACGTCGTCGCCGCGCTGCGGCTCATTGCGACGCGTACCGCCCGTCTTGCCGGCGCCGAACATGGAGCTGAACAGATCGCCCAGTCCGCCGAGACCGACGTCCCCGAAATCCTCCATGTGGACATTGCCCGTGCTGCCGGGGGGCGGATATCCGTACGCTGCACCTGGCCGTCCCTGCGAAGACCGCGATGCGCTGCTCCCACCACCGCCACCACCGAAGCCGCGGAATGCACCGAGCCGACGCATGTCGTCGTATTGCTTCCGCTTCTCGGCGTCGCCGAGCGTTTGATACGCTTCCGAGATCGACTTGAACTTGTCCGCGGCCTTCGGGTCATTCGGATTCTTGTCCGGATGATGTTTGGCGGCAAGCTTGCGATAGGACTTCTTGATCTCGTCCTGAGTCGCCGACGTCGGAACGCCTATGATCGCGTAGTAGTCTGGTGGCTGTGCCATGCCTGTCTTACGAGATCAACCGTTCCACTGCTTCACCACGACCCGCGCGGGTCGGAGCAGCTGCCCGTTGAACACGTAGCCGACCTGGAACACGCGCGCGACGAGATGATCTTCATCCGCGCTCGCAGCGGGCTCGGTCATCACCGCCTCATGGAGCGCGGGATCAAACGGAACACCAGCCGGATTGACGAGCTCGAGGCCGTGGCCGGAGAGCGTCTTCGTGAGCTTCTTCTCCACCATGGCCACGCCATCGACGAGCGTCTTCGAATCGGTGGTGGCTGGATCGACGTGCGCGAAGCGGCCGATGTCATCGAGCGCCTCGATCATGCCCTTGAGCATATCGCCCTGACCGCGCAAGTGCGCTTCCTGGCGCTCCTTGGCGGTGCGCTTGCGGTAGTTGTCGAACTCGGCGGCGAGCCGAAGGTATTTGTCGCGCTGGTCCTTCAGCGCGGCGAGTATCGCATCGTCGCCATCAGCGACGACGGTGGAGTCGAGGGACACCGGCGCGCTGCCGTCCGCCTGATTGCTGGGCGGCTCGTGCGGCAGTGTGTCCTTCTCATTGGGATCGGCTTCAGACATAGAGGAAATGTCGCCGAAAGCGAGCGATTGCGGCAGGTCTCATCGGATCAGTCGGCGACGGAGCATCTCCATGGCCGCCTGCGCCGCGCGATGCCGGATCTCGGCCCTGTCACCAACCATCATGTACCGGCGGCTCTCGATTTCGCCCTGGAAGTCCATGGCAATCCAGACGAGGCCAACGGGTTTCTCCTCGGAACCGCCGCCCGGACCGGCGACGCCCGTGATCGCGAGCGCCGCGTCGACACCTGTTGCCTCCCGCGCGCCTGCCGCCATCGCGCGAGCCACCGGCTCACTCACCGCACCATGCTCGTCGAACAGCGCTTGCGATACACCGAGCATGCGCCGCTTGATGTCGTTGTGATACGCGATCACTCCGCCACGTACGACATCGCTGCTGCCGGGAATGGCGGTGAGCCGCGCGCCGAGCATTCCGCCGGTGCAACTCTCGGCAACGCCGACGGTGATTTTTTTCTCGCGGCACGCGTCGAGAACGACCGCGGCGAGATCCGCCGCGTCCTCTCCGTAGACGAACGAGCCAACAACCGAATGCAATCGCTCAGCGGCAGCACCGAGCACTACTTCCGCTCGCTTCGGAGCGATATTGCGTGCTGTGATGCGAAGGTCGGTGCCGTCCGCGTTCGGGAGATAGGCGAGGTCAACGTCGCCAACACCGCCGTCAATCTTCGCGATCAGGTCCGCGATATTGGATTCACCAATGCCGGTTGTGCGCAGCGTGCGCGACTTCACGACGCGCAGGTTGGATCCAAGTCGCTCGCGAATACGCGGCAACAGTGTGTCCGCGAGCATGCCGCGCATTTCACGCGGAACACCGGGCAGCATGGCGACCCACTGTCCCTTCTCATTCTCCAACCAGATGCCCGGTGCCGAGCCGTGATTGTTTGTGAGCTTCGTGGCGCCACGCGGCAGCATGGCCTGTTGGCGGTTCGACTCCGGCATCTCGCGCTGGAATCGCGTGCGCCAGCGTTCTCGCATCCACTCGAGGTGTTCCTCGTCGAGCACCATGTCGCGGCCGAAAAGGGCGGCAATGCTCGGCTTGGTGAGGTCGTCGCTGGTCGGCCCAAGGCCGCCGGTGGTAATCACGGCACCGCTGCGACTGAGTGCATCGCCCACGGCCTCGGCGATGGACTGCGCGGTGTCGCCACAAGTGGTGCGGCGGACGATCTCGACACCTTCTGCTGCTAACGCGCGCGCCAGGTGCGCCGCATTTGTGTCTATTGTGAAGCCTAAGAGGAGCTCGTCACCGATGGTGACTACTTCGATTCGCATTGTGTTCTTGATGAACAGCGGGAACTACGCACGCAGATGAGCGCAGATTGAACGCAGATGAACACAGATACAACGTGAACTGCTTCTTGCTCTTTTTTTCGAAAAAGAGGACGCAGTTGGTTTATCGGCGTTCATCTGCGCTACATCGGCGTCAATCTGCGTCCGCCGTTGGTGCTTGTTAGCCTCTAGCGGGCGCCGAGGTGAACACGCGCCCATAGGAACGGAGATAGAGCACGAGCGAGTAGAGCGTGAGCGCGACAGCGGCGGCCATGGCCGCAACGCCCACAGTGCCGTTGAAATTGGCAAACGCATTCCACGCCGGTGAATCGAGGTTGTGCTGCGCGGCTGACGTCGCAGCCCAGAACCAGCAGTAGGCGGAGCCGATCCACAGCAGCTGAACACCCGTCTTCCACTTGGCGGGACCAATGGCGGCAATGACCACGCCACGCCGCGCGGCGATCTGACGAAAGAACGTCATGAACAGCTCGCGTCCGAGCACGATCGCAAGCACCCACCATGCGAGCGGAATGTCGCCAACGGGCGTGCGGAACTGCAGCTGCGCGCTCGGACGCATGAGCATGAACATCGGGATCAGCGTCGCGATGAGCAGCAGCTTGTCAGCGAGCGGATCGAGCAACTTGCCGAGGTCGGTTTCTTCCTTGCGGCTGCGCGCAAGCCGTCCGTCGACGTAGTCGGTGATGGCAGCGAGAACGAACAGCACGAACGCCGAGAGCCGCAGTGCTGACGACGGCGCGAGTGGCAGCCACGCGATGAGCGGCGTGACGGCGATGCGCCCGACTGTGAATGTGGTGGGCAGGTTCACGTGGCTTGCTGCCTTACCTCACGCCAGCGACTTGAGAACGAGCTTGCTCACTCCGCGCAGCGTCTCGAACACACCGTCTCCCGTGACGGCAACGGCCTCGAAGTACTGCGCTCGCTCGATCCATTCACCGGTGGGCAGTTGGTACACGAGATTCTCACCGGCGTGATACGGATCGGGCGTGACGCGTTGCTTTGCCGGATCCGTGACTTCCCAGCCCGGATTCAGCGCTGCTTGCAACTCCGCGAGCGGCGCGGCATTCGGGAGATCACGCTTGTTGTACTGAATCACGAACGGCATCCTCGTGAGGTCGTAGCCGTATTCCGCCATGTTGTCGTAGAGATTCTGCATGGATTCCTGATTTGCTTCCATGCGCTCGGTCTGCGAGTCGGCGACAAACACGATGCCATCAACGCCCTTGAGAATGAGTTTGCGGCTGGCATTGTAATAGACCTGACCAGGCACCGTGTAGAGATGGAATCGCGTCTTGAAGCCGCGAATAGTTCCGAGGTCCACCGGCAGGAAATCAAAGAACAGCGTGCGTTCCGTTTCCGTGGCGAGCGAGATGAGCTTGCCGCGCGTGTCAGGCTGCACCTTGCCATACACATGCTCGAGGTTCGACGTCTTGCCGCCGAGTCCCGAGCCGTAGTAGACGATTTTGCAGTTGATCTCGCGCGAGGCGTAGTTGATCATCGACATGGCTGTCGTCTCCTATTGGAACAGCTTGTCGATCTCATCGTCGGCGCCGGACAGAAGGCCCGGTGCGCCGCCCTGCGCCTGCGTGGGGCGATTGAATACCTGATAAAAGAGCTGCGTGAGCTCCTCGACAGTTGATTTCATCTTGAGTCGAACGAGGCCGAGCGTTGTCCGGTTGTCGAACAGCACAACGAGGATGACGCGCCGGGCGACATCCGCAAGGTACATGGATTCTTTTTCGCCCTGATGGAAGAGCGAATTGAAATCCGATTCCCCAATCAGTTTCGCCAACTGATCGTTTGCGCTGAAGTCCGCCGCGGTGAGTGTCGCAAAGGCGGTGGGGTCGAAATTTGGCTTCTCTCCAACGGTGGCCACGAGTTGACCGCTGCGATCGACCAGCAGCGAGCAGCGCGCATTGCTCTCGTACAGAAAGCGATTGAGCGAGTCGGTAATTGCAGCGAAATCGTCTTCGGTAAACGACCAGCTCGCAGCGCCAACGGGCATGAGGTTCTCAGCTAGTCGAGGTATGCTTGCATGCGGCGCAGCAGCTCCACGCCACGCTTGCGGAGGGCGGGACGTTTCTCCCACCGCACATAGTCGGTCAGCAGCCGGGCGGTTTCCACTCCCGGCTGCCCGCCAAGATAGCCCAACGCAGCCAGTCTTCGCACGGGTGACTTGCTGAAAAGATCGCGCCGGGAACGCTCCATCTGAAGGCTCCAGAGGACAATTCCGGCTGCCAATCCGCCGATAAAGCCGATTCCGGCCTTGAAAATCAGATCCTTCGCTTCGCTCAGGATGACAGTGTTGTCGCC
>JBBQHJ010000008.1:0-41902 GCA_038323865.1 Gemmatimonadales bacterium | reverse complement strand
GCACGCCCTTTGAGCACGCCCTCCGTCGTTATATGCTGCGAACCGCCGGCAAGCACAGCACGCGACGATACACGGTGAGATAGCGCGCTGCGCTCTTCTCCCACCCGAAATCCTTGGCCATGGCTTCCTTCATCATCTCTTCCCAGCCGAGCGCGTCGCGGTACTGATCCACGGCGCGCATGGCGCAGCGCATGAAGTCAGCCGAGGTGTAATCGTCGAACAGGAAGCCAGTGACGCCGTCTTCAATGGTGTCGGCGAGTCCGCCTGTGCGTCGCGCGACTGGAATGGTGCCGTAACGCTGCGCGCGCATCTGCGTGAGGCCACATGGCTCATACTGCGACGGCATCAGGCACATGTCAGCGCCAGCGAGCAACAGATGCTCGAACTCATCGGTGAAATCCAGCTTCACGGCGATTCGGCTTGGCGCGCGCTCAGCGAGTTCCGTCAGCATGTCTTCGTAATGCGCTTCGCCGTGCCCGAGAAAGACGTACTGCGCATCGAACGCGAAGTAGCCTGGATCGCCGAGGATGAGGTCGAGTCCCTTCTGGCTAACTAGACGCGCGGTAAGCGCGAAGATCGGCGCCTGCCAACGGCTCAAACCGGTGGCGCGCTGGAGTGCGACGCGGCAGCGCTTCTTTCCAACGAGTGAATCAATGGTGTAGCGACGAGGAATCAGTGGGTCTGCTGCCGGATCCCACACGACCTGGTCGATGCCGTTCGTGATGCCAACGAGACGATCGCGCATGCCGACGAACACGCCGTCGAGCCCGAATCCACCTTTCTCGGTGCGCAGTTCGTGTGCATGCGTCGGGCTAACGGTGATGGCCAAGTCGGAGAAGACGAGTCCACCCTTGAGCAGATTCAAGCGACCATGCCACTCGAGCTGCCGGTAGTTGTACAATGACGACGGCAGGCCGATGTCGGCCATCACCGTGTCGCTGAAGTGCCCTTGATATCCGGCGTTGTGCACCGAGAGAACGGCGCGAATGCCCTCGTAAAAGGGATGCGTGTTGAACTCGGTCTTGAGATACACGCTCGCAAGCGCCGTCTGCCAATCGTGTGCGTGCACGATGCTTGGCGGCAACGTCATCACGCGCGGCAGCGCCACGAGCGCTGCGCGCGCGAAGAGCGCATACCGCCGCGCGTTGTCGGGATAGTCGCCCTCGGCGGTACCGTAGAGGCCGGGGCGATCAAAGTATTCGTCGTTCTCGACAAAGATCACGCGTGGAGCATTTGCCGCGCGCTCACCGGCGGGCTCGAAGAGTCGGGCTGTTTCGGTGCGCGGTCCCACGGTCACGGAGAATGCCGCGCCCACAGGTTGGAGCTCTACTTTCGCTCGCACCTGGCTGTACAACGGCATGAACACCGTGATCGGAATACCCGACTCGGCTTGATACTTCGCAAGGCTGGCGACGGCTTCGCCAAGTCCGCCGGTTCGTGCATACGGCGACAACTCGGCGGCCAGATGTACGACTGGCGCCGGCGTACCGTCCGGGCGGACGAGAGGAGCCGAGGGTCCGGTAGAAACCACCTTATTGATGTCCGAGCGGCGGGCTCGGCTGGTGCGTCGCGGAGGAAGCTGGCCGGTGACGGGAGCCGCGACGTCACCAAGTGAGTTTTGCGCCATCTTCGCGCCAGCGTCCGTCGAAGAATCGAGCGGCGCGGGTGCGCTGAGTGAGGCGGGGAGTGAACCGATATCCATTGGACAACTACGGCAAGGCGTGAGTCACATGCCTACGAGCAAGAATATCGCCCCGTAGTCTTTCCTCAAGAACGCGCGGGCGGAAGACCTGTCACGATTGTGCTGCGAAACCATTAATGCTGATCCGCCGTTCCGGTCAATGGTTCCCGAGTCAACGAAGCACGGTTGCCGAGTGTCGTACTCAGGATAGAGTATGGAAGTCCTCTCTCCCACCATTCCATGACCAACAGGCGTGATTTTCTGAAAACCGGTGCGGCTGCCGGGGCGCTGGCCATTGTCGGGCCGTCGCTGACGCGGGCTGATGCGCTTGCGCAGCGGGTGGCGTCCGCACCGTTACCCGCGATGGATCCTGCAGTGAAGGAACTGCTCACCGAAGCGCTGAATGCAGCCAAGATGGGCGGAGCGTCATTCGCTGACGCGCGCATTGGACGGTATCGCAACAATTTCGTCGTCACGCGCGAGAAGCAGATCGTCAACGTGGTGGACACCGATACGATGGGTGTCGGCGTTCGCGTGTTGGTCGCGGGAACGTGGGGATTTGGGGCGTCGCGCGACCTGACGAAGTCGGGCGTTGTCGCCGCGACCAAGGAAGCGCTTGCCATCGCGAAGGCGAATGCCGTGCCGGTCGCGGATCGCGTCCGCTTTGCGGCGGCCACGCCGACGCCGGATGGCCGGTATGTCACGCCGCACACCATCGATCCGTTCAACGTGCCGATCGAGGAGAAGGCGAATCTTCTCATCAGCGCGAACACCGAAGCAATGAAGGTGAAGAACGTGAGGTTCGTGAACAGCAACATGTTCTTCGTGAAGGAAGAGAAGAACTATGCGAATACCGAAGGCACGTTCACGACCCAGACGGTCATTCGCAGCTGGCTGCCATTTGCCGCAACGGCGGTGGCGCCGGACAACAGTGATTTCCAGACGCGCACGAACGTGATTCAGCCTGCGGCGCGCGGCTACGAGTATCTCACGGCGTCAAAGCCGATTGAGAACGCACAGAAGTGGGGCGAAGAGGCTGCGGAGAAGTTGGGCGCCAAACCGGTGGACGTGGGCCGCTACGACCTGGTGCTGCATCCGTCGCATCTGTGGCTCACCATTCACGAGAGCATTGCGCACCCGACCGAGCTCGATCGTGCAATGGGCTACGAAGCGAATTACGCGGGCACCAGCTTCCTGGCGCCACCGCGCGAGAAGCTCGGCAAGTTCAAGTACGGTCCGAGCTTCATGAACATTCAGGGCGATCGCGAGCAGGAGGGCGGATGCGCGACGATCGGTTGGGACGATGACGGTGTGAAGCCGGACAAGTTCCTGATCATCAAGAACGGCGTCGTCAACGACTACCAGACCACGCGCGAGCAGGCACCAATGCTCGACTGGTATTACGAGGGACAGAAGCGTCCGATCCGCAGTCACGGCTGTTGCCACTCCGATGCGTGGAGCGATGTGCAGTTCCAGCGCATGCCGAACGTCTCGCTGTTGCCTGGAGAGAAGGAGCGCAGCTACGAGGACCTCATTGCCGCGACCGACAAGGGCATTGCAATCATTGGCGACGGAAGCTTCTCGATTGATCAACAGCGCTACAACGCGCAGTTCGGTGGTCAGCTCTTCTACGAGATCAAGGGCGGCAAGATCGTCGGCCAGCTCAAGGATGTTGCGTACCAGATGCGCACGCCGGATTTCTGGAACTCGATGGATATGATCGGCGGCAAGAAGAGCTACGAGATGGGTGCGAGCTTCTTCGATGGAAAGGGACAGCCGCCGCAGGTGAACGCAGTGAGCCATGGCTGCGTGCCGAGTCGCTTCAAGAGCATCAACGTCATCAACACCGGGAGAAAGTCATGAGCGCCCCGAAGAGTTTGTTCAGCATGGGGAGCGAGTTCTCCTCCAATGACATGTTGTCGCGCGCGGAAGCGCAGGCGTTTGTCGAGCGTGTGGTGAAGTTGTCCAAGGCCGAAACCATTGGTGTGAATCTCGGTGGAGGCTATCAGGGCAATATTCGGTTTGCGGCGAATCGGATTTCCACGTCCGGTGGCGTGAGCAATTCTCAGCTCGCGGTGCAGTCGGGGTATGGTGCGCGCCATGCTGTCGTGACGACGGCCGATTTTTCGGACGCGGGAGTGGAGCGCGCTGTTCGGCAGAGTGAAGCGCTCGCGAAGCTGGCACCGGAAGATCCTGAAGTGATGCCACTACTCACCCCGCAGCAGTATTCGCCGGTGGGCGCATTCTTCGACACGACGGCCAATCTCACGCCGGAAGCGCGAGCGGCTGCGGCAAAGGCTGCGATCGATGCTGCGAAGGCGGCAGGTGATCTCGCAGCGGCGGGCTATATCGTCGAAGGCACGAACTACAACGCGATCGCCTCCAACACTGGAATGTTCGCGTATTTCGCGTCGACGAATGCGAACTATCAGCTCACCGTGCGCACTAACGATGGTACGGGATCGGGTTGGGCCGGCGCCGATCATCCAGATTGGAGCAAGATTGATTTCCGCGGCGTGAGCGATCGTGCAATTCAGAAAGCGCGTCAGTCACGTAACCCGGTTGCGATCGAGCCCGGTCGGTACACAGTCATTCTCGAGCCGCAGGCAGTTGGCGATCTCGTACAGCTGCTCGCCTTTTCGCTCGATGCACGCAGCGCAGATGAAGGACGCTCGGCGTTTGCCAAGCAGGGTGGCGGCACCAAGATCGGCGACAAGATTGTGGATTCGCGCGTGACGTTGTTCTCTGATCCCGCTGATCCGTTGCTGCTCGGACAGCCGTGGACGGGCGAAGGCTTGCCGCTGGGCAGGGAGACATGGATCGAGAATGGTGTGCTGAAGCAGCTCAACTATTCCCGTTTTTGGGCGCAGAAGAAGGGTGCGCGTCCCACGGGTGGGCTGGGTGCGGTTCGCATGTCGGGTGGTGATAGCACGACTGAGCAGATGATTGCGTCGACCGAGCGCGGTATTCTCGTCACGCGGTTGTGGTATCTGCGTCCGGTGGATCCGCGCACGGTGTTGTTCACCGGTCTCACGCGCGACGGCACGTTCCTGATCGAGAATGGGAAGATCACGAAGGCGGTGAAGAACCTCCGCTTCAATGAGAGCCCGTTGTTCATGTTGAACAATCTCGAGATGCTTGGTCGGCCTGAGCGTGTGGCGGGAACAGAGGCGGGCGGCAACGTGGTGTTCCCGACTCTGAAGGTGAAGGACTTCAACTTTACCTCGCTATCTGACGCGGTTTGAGAGGTTTTGGGCCCGCTCGCTACGCTCGCTACGCTCGCTGACAGCGTAGCGGGCTGACAGCGTAGCGGGCTATCTTTTACCGCATGACTGAACAGGAAACTGCCACGCCTTCGTGCCCGAAGTGTGGGGGCGAGATGTGGGACAACAGGGAGAACAAGCGGAATCCGCGTGCTCCTGACTTCAAGTGCAAAGACAAGAACTGCGAGGGCGTGATTTGGCCTCCGCGCGATGGCAAGGCGGCCGCAGCACCGGCCGCCGCGCCCGCCAATGCTGGAAAGGGCGGCGGCCTTGACGCCAACGGCATGCCGCTGTGCCCGACGTGTGGTGGCGCGATGTGGGATGATCGCGAGAGCAAGCGCAATCCGCGGGCGCCAGACTTCAAGTGCCGCAACAAGCCGAAGGAGCGCGGTGGCCCGGGCTGCGAGGGCGTGATCTGGCCGTCCCGCGATGGCGCCGCCAGTCCCTATCCTGCGTCAGCGCCGAGACGGGCTGGTTCACCGGCGGCTGGCGCGCCACCCAGTGATGACACGCCATTTCCGGACGAGGCACCGCCACACGACGATGACGACCTCCCTTTTTAAGGGCGCACAACAGCTGTAGGGAAGTAGTAACAACGCAGTACCGGGTATCCGGTACTGCGTTTTCATTACTCGCATACTGCCTTTACAAAAGGCTCTTGATCCATCCGCCGTCGACGGCAATTGACTGCGCGGTTACGTAGGACGCCCGCTCCGACGCGAGAAACGCCACCGTAGCGGCGAACTCACGCGGCTCGCCGAGTCTCCCCGCCGGAATCTGCTTTTCCCAGACCGCGAGCTCCGCATCGGGCGTCGTGCCTTTCAACGACGCATTGCGCTCGGCCAATTCCTCAACGCGCCGAGTACGCGTGTAGCCTGGCAGCACGTTGTTCACCGTGATGCCGAAGGGCGCCACTTCGTTTGCCAACGTCCGTGCAAATCCGGTAACCGCTGCACGGATGCTGTTGGAGAGAATGAGATTCTCCACGGGCTGCTTCACGGCAATTGACGTCACGTTGATGATACGTCCCCACTGGCGCTGCTTCATTGAGGGCAGCACGCCCCGCGTGAGTTCTACAACACTCACGAGATTCTGACGCACGGCCGCATCCCACGCTGCCGGAGAATGCGATTCGAACGGGCCCGCTGGTGGACCGCCGGCATTCGTCACCAGCACATCGACGTGACCAAATGCTTCGTGCGCGCGAGTGACCACGCGTGCCACTTCTTCAACATTGGAAAGATCGGCAACGACATCGATTACTTCGACGCCAGCCGACGTTCGAATCGCCTGCGCCGCAGAGCTGAGCGCATCCGCTCCGCGTGCACACATCACCAGATGTGCACCTTCGCGCGCGAGTTCCTCGGCAACGGCGAGCCCGAGGCCGCGACTCGCGGCCGCAACGAGTGCGATCTTGCCCTTCAGTCCGAGATCCATGAACTACTTCCGCAGGAAGTACGAATCAGTGCCGTCGAGCCAGTCCTGGCGCGGCGGGCTGAAGACGTCGACGTCGAGTGTGTCCTCCAATGCTCGCGCTTCGTGCGGAACGTTGGACGGGATATGCAGCACCTCGCCTGCCCGAACGGTGACCTCACGCTCGCGGTTTGCGCCGATCGCAAAGTGCAGCGCACCAGAAATGATGTACGTGAGCTGCTCATTGTGGTGGGAGTGCTGCGGCACGAGTGCGTCCTTCTTCAGGTACACGTGCGCGAGCATCATCTGGTCGCCCGTAATGAGCTTGCGCGAGATGTCGTCGGTGACGCGCTCCTCGGGGATGTCGGACCAACGGAAGTGGCGAACGGTGTCTGGCATTTGTGAGTTGCAAAATGGTGAAAACGGAAGCGAGCACAGGCGTTGGGAGAGCTTCTTGTCATGTTTGCGCGCCTGATTCCTGCAAAGACGTCCGGAATCGGTACGCAATTCCACCAGGTAAGACAATGGCACGCTCAGTTTTCCGCAGTCGTACACCTGTTTATGCACTGCTGCTCGCACTTGTGGCGCAGCAGCAGGTACTGGCCCAGGTCGACACCCTCGGTCGCACCGTCTCAGCTCGCGACACCCAGAGCGTCTACAAGACGCTGTTCACCTATCGTGATGGCATCCTGGCGGCAGGGTTCGTCGGTCTCACCTTCGCGATGTTTCCCATCGACCGGAAGGTGGCAGAGAAGCTCCAGAACCCGAATGTCCGGGCGAACAAGTTCTTCGATAAATCGGCAACCGGTGCGGAGGTTATCACCAGCCCCGGCGCCTTCATCATTGGCGGCGGTCTCTATGCCGCCGGCCGGCTCACGAACCACAAAGACCTCGCCGATTTGGGCTGGCACGGCACCGAGGCGGTATTGCTCGCCTCGGGAATCACCGGCTTTCTCAAGGGGACGTTGGGAAGGGCACGTCCGTACGTGTCGACTGACACGAATGCGCACAATTTCAAGTTTCTGCGCGGCTTCGGGCGGGATGCCGACGGGATCAATCCCAGCGACGGCAAACGGCTCACGAGTGCGGACTATCAGAGCTTTCCATCCGGGCATACGACTACGGCGTTCGCGGCAGCCGCGGCGGTGACGAGTGAAACACGGCGAGTCTATCCCCGTGCCCTCTTTATCGTTGCGCCGGTGATGTACGGCGGGGCCACGCTGGTGGGCCTCTCGCGCATGTATCACAACAACCACTGGGCGAGCGACGTGGTGCTTGGCGCGGCGATCGGGACGTTCAGCGGGATCAAGGTGGTGCGCTACTCACATACGCACCCCGACAACAAGATCGACCGGTTTATCCTGAGCGCCACCATTACGCCGACGACCGACGGCGGCGCCGTTCTCGGGTTCTCGCTCCCGGCACCTTGACGCACGCCCCGAGATGATCGTCCTTGGAGGAGCGGGCCGGGGGGGTGTAACACTCCCGCCCGATTCTCCGTACGGTGACGCATGACTCAGGCTCGGCAATCCGCACCATTAGTTCCAGCAGCGCCGGCTCCACCGGGAGCAGCCCGTTCAGCGACGCCGGAGGCAGCTACTCCCGCGCCCAATGTGATATCCACGGGCGCGCTTACGGCGAGTGACGTGTACGCGTTGCGGGCGCGCAAGAATGAGCTGTCGAACCTTCTCCAGAACGTCGCCAGCCGACGTCGAGATGTTCAGAATTCTCTTCGCAGCGCGACGACGCCGGCGGACCGCGCGGGACTCGAGCAGCGACTTTCCTATCTCGACGGCCGTATCACGCGCATTGAAGCGGACATCGACCAGAACAGCAGTCAACTTGCGTCGATCGAGGCTATGCGCGCGACTGCGGCAGTGGCCATACCCCCTTTCCGACCCAACACTCGCGACCGAGCCGCGCAGAACATGGTGCCAATCGCTGTTGTATTTACGCTGTTCGTGCTCTCACCGATTGCGCTCACCTTTTCGCGGATGATGTGGCGCCGCGGGAGTGCGCCTCGCGCTACGGCTACACCGGAGAACAACGAGCGCATGGTTCGCATGGAGCAGGCAATCGACTCCATTGCAATCGAGATCGAGCGCGTGTCAGAAGGACAACGCTTCGTTACGCGGTTACTCGCAGAAGGAACCACGCCAGCGCAGGTGGCGGTGCAGCAACAAAAGGCATCACAAAAGCAGTACTGAAGTAGGGAAAACGCAGTACCGGGTACCGCGTACTCGGCATGAGAGACAGGAGCATACAAAAACAGAGCGGAAACCCTTGGGTTTCCGCTTTTTCTTACATGAGTCTCTCATACCCGGTATCAGGTACCCAGTACTGTGTTTTCAATACTTAAATACTGGGCGTTTACGATTCCCAGCTGAGCACCGCGAGCTCCACGTCACTGAGTTCCGTCCAGTTTGCCGGATAATTTCGGACGCGTCGTATTGCGCCCTCAGACTCGAAGATGAGTGACGCGCCGCTGCGGCGATCGAACGGATCGAACGCCTTCTCATACACATGCCAGCGCTGGCCCTCGGCATCGACGTAGGCGCGCCGGGGCGATGACTCGGCTTGGCTTCGTCCGGTGTCGCCTCGTGTCTTTGGGTCGTACATATTGTCTGGCAACTAGGTGACTACGCCGTCAGCACAAGCTGCGGCCCGAATCGATTGCTGCGTGCCTGCATTTTCCGACTACTTCTCCGCCACGGCTGCGCGCTATGCTACCTACCGGCCTCGATACCCGGAGAGCCTCTTCGACTGGCTTATGCAGCATGTACCGGACCGCAATCGGGCCTGGGACTGCGGCACCGGCACCGGTCAGGCCACGAAGCCCCTTGCAAAAAGATTTCGGGAAGTCGTCGCCACGGATCCGAGTGAAGCGCAAATCGCCCACGCGGAAAGCCAAGGCAACGTCAATTACGCGGTGGCGACCGCAGAGGAGTCCGCACTCGCCACTCAAAGCGTAAGTCTCGTCACCGTTGCGCAGGCTCTGCACTGGTTCGATCTCGATCGTTTCTACAAGGAAGTTCGTCGCGTCGTACGTCCCAATGGCGTCATTGCTGTTTGGACGTACGCCCTCTTCTCCCTTGGAGACGAGGCACTGGATACGACCATTCGACAGTTCTACACGCAGACTGTTGGTCCGTTCTGGCCCGCTGAGCGTGCGATCGTCGATGCAGGGTACAGGTCCGTCCTTTTTCCGTTCGAAAGACTGCCGGTGCCCGCGTTTGTCATGCAAGCGGACTGGACCATCGAGCATTTCGCTGGATACGTCGGAACGTGGTCCGCTGTAACGCGGTACCGGAAGGCAAACGGCACCGATCCGGTCGCGCAGCTGATTAAGGAGGTGGCGCCCTTATGGGGATCAACGCTCACGCGCCGAGTGACCTGGCCGCTTGATGTACTCGCCGGGATTGTGTGACATCGATAATCATCTGCAATGCATCTAAATGGCGCGATTGGTGCGCAGCCCCTCGACGCGCCACCGTTCCGATATTCACGGGCTGCAGGGACACCGGCGTAGAGCCCGTCGGCCAGAATTTGTGGTCGGCGGGCTTGACCGTTGCAGGGCGCGGGCGGTAGAACGACTGGATGCGGACTTCATCAATTGCCTCGCTGCTCGTTATCGCCGGATGTGCATCGGTCGCCTCGGTCTCTACGCCGGTGGGTGCCACACATCGGCTCATGCCCTCACCAGAAACCATCGCGTGGGGAAACTACGACGCCTCGGCTAAGCCGGTGCTCACCGTCAATTCCGGCGACGACATCATCATCGGAACACTGCTGACATCGAACCCCACGCGACTCGAGGGCGCAGGAGTCGCACCGGCAGATGTGGAACAATCACTTCGCGATGTCTACGCGAAGTTTCCGCAGGCGAACCGCGGGCCAGGTGGCCACATCCTCACCGGTCCGATCTTCGTGACCGGTGCCGATTCCGGCGACGTTCTCGAAGTACGAATCAAGAAGATCGATCTCGCGATTCCGTATGCGTACAACGCATTCGGTCCGCGCAGCGGCTGGTTGCCGGAGGACTTCGGCTACTCGAAAATGCGCATCATTCCGCTGGATGCTGCTGCCGGCGTCGCGCACTTCGCATCAGGCATCGACATCCCGCTGCGTCCATTCTTCGGCAGCATGGGCGTCGCACCGCCGCGCTCGTTCGGAAAATTCCACAGCGCACCGCCGGGAATTCACGCCGGAAATCTGGACAACAAGGAACTCGTTGCCGGAACAACGCTCTTCATTCCCGTTCACACCAAGGGCGCGCTCCTCGAAGTCGGTGATGGACACGCTGGACAAGGCAACGGCGAAGTCGACATTACGGCTCTCGAGACATCACTCGTGGGAACGCTGCAGGTCATCGTGCGCAAGGACATGCACCTCACGTGGCCTCGCGGCGAAACACCAACGCACTGGATTGCGATGGGCACCGACAGCAGCCTCGTGATCGCAACCAAGACAGCGGTTCGGCAGGCGATCGACTTTCTCGTCACCGTGAAAGGACTTTCGAGAGACGACGCCTACATGCTCACGAGTGTTGCGTGCGATGTCGACGTCACGCAGCTCGTTGATGGTACCGTTGGTGTGCACGTGATGATCCCCAAGTCGATCTTCGCCAAGAAGCCCTGATGCGTGTGCTGCTGGTCGAAGACGATACCGAACTCGCGCGCGAAGTCGCGGCCGGGCTGAATGGCGCAGGAATCGACGTCGTGCACGCGCGCACAGCGCGCGATGCACGCCGCTACGCCGAAGTGGATTCGTTCGAAGTACTCATACTCGACGTCATGCTGCCGGGCGAATCGGGCTTTGCACTCTGCCGCTTCTTCCGAGCCAACGGCATTGCGACTCCCATTCTCATGCTCACGGCGCGTGATGCGGTGGTGGATCGCGTCGAAGGACTCGAGTCGGGCGCCGACGACTATCTCACCAAACCATTCGCATTGCAGGAACTCGTCGCGCGCGTGCGTGCGCTCGATCGTCGCAGTCGTGGCATGGCGCCGAGGCATGTGCGGGTCGCCGATCTCGAGATCGATCTCGGCGCACGTCGCGCGCGGAGGGGAGCAGCGGTGATACCACTCACCGCAAAAGAGTTCGCGCTGTTGGAGTGTTTCGCCTTGCATCCCGATGTCGTTCTCGATCGCGCAACGATTACCGCACACGTCTGGGACGACAACCACGACCCGTTCACGAACGTGCTCGAAGTGCTCGTGCGTCGCTTGCGCCGAAAAATTGACGACGGCTTCGAGCCAAAGTTGATCCACACCATGCGTGGTGCGGGATATCGGTTGGGCACATGAGCATTCAGCCCGAACCACATCTGCTCGCATCGCTGCGCCGCAGGCTCACGTTCTGGTACGCCGGAACACTGAGCATGATTCTGCTGCTACTCGGCAGCGGACTCTACGCCGCCATTCACGCCCAGCTTGCGCGGCAACTCGACAGCTCACTCACGGTTGCAGCGCGTGAGCTCATACGTGCGGCGCATATTCGTGAAATGGAGGCGGCGAGCGCACACGGTGCGGTTGTCGACGCTGTCGATGAGCTGCACATCCCCGATCGTTCACTCTTTCTGCTCGATACCGCCGGCCATCCGGTAAAGCCCTCGACAGCAAGCCGGCTTGTGCGCTCCGTCGCATTGCGTGCTGCTCGTGGAGAGATCGTCACTGAAGTATTGGAAGAAGAGAACAAACGCTCTATTTCTGTGCACGCAGAACGATTCCGTCTCGCATCGGGGCAACATCTGGTTGCGGTGGTGTCTGCCGACCAAGTCGAACTCGCTGATCGTTACGCCGCACTCATTGCCGCATTCGGCGGCGCCGCGCTCGCCGCAATCGTGCTCGTCACCGCCGGCGCATACTTGCTCGCACAGAAATCAATCGCACCCGCGGAGCGCTCGTTGTCATATACGCGCCGCTTCATGGCGGACGCGGCCCACGAGCTTCGAACGCCAATCGCTGTCCTACGCACTCGCGCCGAGGTCGCGCTCCAAATGCCTCGGTCAGTCGAGGAGTATGCGAACGCGCTGCAAGGCGTCGAGGTCGAGTCGCGACGCTTGAGTCGCGTTGTCGACGAGCTGCTCATGCTCGCGCGCGCCGATGCAGGCGAGCGCCCAGTGATGCGCGAGCAGTTCTATCTCGACGATGTGGTGCTCGACGCCGCACAGTCACTCGGTACGCTCGCACACGCGTCCGGTGTGATACTCGAACTCGATGATTTCGAAGCGACGCCGATCACTGGCGACTCAGGGCTCGTGCGTGAGTTGGTGATTGTCCTTCTCGACAACGCGGTGAAATTCACGCCCGCCGGTGGACATGTCCGCGTTCGAGTTCTCCCGGAACCACAGCCAACCCTCACGGTGGAAGACACTGGGCCGGGCATTCCGGCAGACCAACTGCCGCACGTGTTTGAGCGATTTTACCGTGGGGATCCGTCGCGATCACGCGGTGGCGGCGCAGGATTGGGCCTCTCGATTGCACAGTGGATTGCACAGGTTCACGACGCGCGACTCACGCTCGCATCCGAACCGGCGCGTGGTACCAGCGCACGTGTTGTTTTTCCCAACCTCGCCTCGGTGCCAGCGTGAAGGTGTCATGGTACTGACAGGTGCTGGAGCTAGGCTACGCGCGTGCATAGCCCGAACGACCGTCGAATGCGATTTGCGAGATTAACTGGTGCGCTGGCACTCGTGCTGTCAGGTCTCGGCGCGCTATCAGCACGTGCGCAGGTTCCTGTCACGCGCGCGGAAGCCGAACGTGCGGCTCTTGCCGGCGGCTCTCGCATCGCGCTTGCCCGCGCGGATTCCGCGTCGGCGCTCGCGCGTCTGCTCACAGCGAGAGCGCTGCCCAATCCCATGCTCTCGGCGAGTTACTCCAAGGCGACGCCACAGAAGCACGTAGCACTCGACATTCCAATTTTCGACGCGCTGTACACACGCGGCATGAAAGTGGGCCAGGCGCAATTGGCACTTCGTGCGTCGAGACTGCTGTATGCGTCAGAGCGTCTGGCCGCGCTCGTTGAGGTCGACACCACGTATACAAGCGTGCTCGCGGCCGATGCGCGGTTCAAGCTCTCCCGCCAATCGGCACGCGATGCCGACAGTCTTCGCCTGATGACGATTCGCCGCCGTGATGCCGGCGACGCGGCGGAACTCGATGTCGATCTCGCTGCGGTATCCGCGGGACAGCAAATCAACACCGCAACCAATGACTCGCTCGCCTACATGAGCGCGCTGCTGGCGGTGCAGACGCTCATGGGACTGCCGGCAGACAGCGTCTCGATCGTCCTCACTGATTCACTGGTCCTCATATCGCGCGACACCAGCACGATTCGTGTGGCGCTCGAATCAGGCGGGCCAATGCTCGCGCTGCCTGCGCCGCTGACCGGTGGAGCAGGCGACGTCAACACCAAAGCCGCTTCCGCGCCGAACGTGATGGCTGCAGAAGCAACGCTGAATGCCGCCGAACAGGGCATCGCACTTCAGCACCGCAGTGTGTGGCAACTTCCGTCACTCATCCTCGGTGTGGAGTTCGGCGATCCAGGCGAGCCCGGTTACCTGCCGAACATCGGCGTTGCAGTGCCGCTGCCGTTCTTCAGTCGCAATCAGGGTCCGATCGCCGAAGCGGAGGCTGAGCGCGATCGTGCGCGAATTCAGTTGATGGCAGCGCGACTGGAAATTCGTCGTCGATTGCTTGAAGGTGTGCGCGAACGCGAGCAGCTCATTGCGAAGGTGCTGCGCGATCGCGACCTCGTCGTACGCGCGCAACGCGTTGCCGACCGTTCGCTCACGGCGTATCGCGAGGGTGCGTCGGCGTTGCCTGCCGTACTCGAAGCGCGCCGCAGCGCGCGTGAAGTGCTTAGCCAATACATCGATGATCTCGCGGCGCTGCTCATTGTCAATTCCGAGCTGCGCGCGCTCACCCAGACTGTACCGGTTCCATGAGACAGACGACGCGACTGTTGCACCGTGCTGCAGTGCTCTGCGCAGTGATAACATTGCTCGCCGGTTGCAAGGCGAAGGACGAAGCCGACGCAGAGAAAGAAACGAAGGCAGTTGTCACGGCAAACACATTCACTGCAGCGGTGGAGCCCTTCACGCGGACGATCTCGGCGATCGGTACCGTGGTTGCGCGACCGGGGTCGTACGCATCGCTGAGTGCACCCTCTGCGGCGCGCATTGCGAAGGTGTTTGTCACGTCAGGTCAGCGCGTCGGTATAGGAACGTCACTCATCGAGTTCGACCAGGCACCATTCACCACCGCCGCCAGCGCTGCGCAGGCCGCGCTCACGGCGGCGGAAAAGAACTACGAACGTGCCCAGCGTCTTGCCACGGAAGGCATCGTTCCGCGCAAGGACGTCGAAACCGCGGCGGCCGATCTCGGAAAGGCAAAAGCGGACGCCGTCACTGCGCAACGCGCCGAGCAGCTCTCGATCGTCCGTTCACCACTCAATGGCGTGATCACCAGCCTCAAGGCGGTGTTGGGCGCATCTGCGGATGCAGGGCAAGTCCTCGTCGAGATCGCAGATCCCTCGGCATTCGATGTGGTGTTGTCACTCAGTGCATCCGATGCCGGATCCGTGTTGCCCGGTTCGCGAGTCAGGCTCATCGCCGGCGAAAAGGTCGGTGGAGAATTGCTCGGCGAAGGGCGCGTTGCTTCCGTCGGTGCAACGGTCGATACGCTCACACGATCCGTTGCCATTCGCGTGACCGTGTCATCGCCGAAGCGACCCCTGCGCCTGAGTGAAAGCGTGTTTGGGCAGATCGCGCTGTCCACGCACAACGCCGTGGTGATTCCTGCCGAAGCGCTGCTACCCGGCGAAGAAGTGGGCACGTACAAGGTGTTCGTGGTCGATGCAAAGGGCACCGCGAGCACACGCGAGGTGAAGATCGGTGGCCGCGATGAAACGCGCGTTGAGATCGTCGATGGATTGAAGGCTGGTGAGAAAGTTGTGTCGCAGGGTGCCTTCGGTGTGGCAGACAGTGCGAAGGTCGCAAAGGAAGTCCCGGTGAAGGACGGCGAGAAGGACGCTGGCGGGGACAAGAAGGAGAAGCCGTGAGCGAGCATGACTCTGTAGCGACCGATCGGCGATGGTCGCTCGCTGGTGCGGTCGCAAGCCAGCGCCGTTTCGTGTACCTCGCGGTCGCGCTGCTCTGCGCGGGCGGCATCTACGCGGCGACTCGGCTGCCGTCGGCGATTTATCCCGAGCTCGAGTTCACGCGCATTGCAGTCATCGCGGAGGGCTCGTCGCTTGGAGCTCGGCAGGTGGTGTTCTCCATCACGCAGCCGCTCGAGGAAGCGGTCGGCGTGGTGCCGGGTGTGACACGCGTGCAGTCGAAGTCCATCCGTGGCGCATCGGAGATCAACATCACGTTCTCTCCGACCACGGACATGGCGTACGCACTCCAGCAGACGCAGGCACGCGTCAACGAAGTGCGCAACGACCTGCCGGCCGGCCTGGACGTTCAGGTTGAGCGATTGTTGCCGTCGGTATTTCCTATTGTGTCGTACAACCTTGAAGGCGGATCCCCGCAGCAATTGTACGACATCGCGCGCTATCAGATCCGGCCGATCATGTCGCGCGTTCCAGGCGTTGGACGTGTGGACGTGCAGGCCTCGGACGTGCGCGAAATTGAAGTCATCGCCGATCCGGTTCGTCTGTCGGAGCAGGGTCTGTCGTATGAGGACCTCGCCACCGCCATCCGAGCCGGCACGACCGTCTCGGCTGTGGGACGCGTGGCGCAGGACTACAAGCAGTACCTGGTGGTCACGGCGCAGGAAGCCACGACGCCTGAAGACATCGGGAATGTTGTTGTCGGACACGGACTGCACGTGCGCGACGTAGCCTCCGTCGAGGTGGGCACCGAGGATCACGTGCGTATCGTGGCAGGTGACGGACAGCCGGCTGCGTTGATCAACATCACGCGACAGATCGGCGGTAACACTGTTGCCATTGCCGACAGCGTTGAGAAGGCCGCGGAGACGTTGAGGAAGACGCTGCCCAAGGGCGTGATCCTCAAGCCGGTGTACGATCAGGCGTCACTCGTTCGCGATGCCACAGCATCCGTGCGCGACGCGATGCTCATCGGCGCAGCGCTCGCCGTGATCATCCTCTTCCTGTTCCTGCGGAAGGGAAAGATTACGGCCATCAGCGCCGCGAGTATTCCGCTGACGCTCTCCATCACCGTGTTCGTGATGTGGCTCGTCGGGCAGACGTTCAACCTGATGACGCTCGGCGCCATGGCCATTGCGATCGGCAT
The DNA here is from genome assembly GCA_038323865.1 of Gemmatimonadales bacterium. Lineage (GTDB taxonomy): Bacteria > Gemmatimonadota > Gemmatimonadetes > Gemmatimonadales > Gemmatimonadaceae > AG11. Next base: position 25,281 of record JBBQHJ010000008.1, on the reverse strand, counting down.
CGTGATCGATGATGCCGTGGTGGTCAGCGAGAACATTGTACGACATCTCGGCTTTACGCCCGATCGCAACCGCGCGATTCGCGAAGCGGTGCAGGAGTTGATCATCCCAGTCACGACGTCGACCATTACGACGGTCGTCGTGTTCCTGCCGCTTGGCCTGCTCGAGGGAGTTGTCGGTCAGTTCTTCAAGGCGCTCTCGATCACGCTCACGATTGCGGTGTTGATCTCGCTCGTGCTGGCGGTGACGATCATACCACTGCTCGCGGAGGCGTTTCTCGTTGCCGAGCCGGCAGAGACGAACGCCGCCGGTGAACCGGTACGGAAAGGCGGCGTCCTCGCCGGGATCGGTCGCGCTATCGATGCGCTCTCCGACAAGTACGGTCGCTCACTGGATCGCGCGCTGCACCACACTCGCATCATGATCGTTGTGGCGCTCCTGTTCGTTGTTGCCGGTGTGCTCGTGTACAATGTCGTGCCAACCGGCTTCCTGCCCGAGATCGATGAAGGAGCATTCGTTCTCGACTATTGGACTCCGGGCGGAACGGCGCTCACGGAGAGCAACAGGCAGATCAACATCGGCGAGAAGATTCTGCTCACCATTCCCGAAGTCTCCGGCATCTCGCGTCGCACTGGTGCAGAGCTCGGACTCTTTGCTACTGAACAGAATCGCGGCGACATGGTGGTGCGACTCAAGCCGGAATCTGAACGGAGCAGATCAAGCGAGGAAGTCATTGCCGAGGCACGAACGAAGATCAACGAATCTGTGCCGCGTCTTCGCATCGAGTTCGTGCAGATCCTGAGCGATGTCATCAACGACCTGGCAGGTGCTGCGCGACCTGTCGAGATTCGCCTCTATGGTGCCGACCTCAATGCGCTCGAAGCGTACGCCAAGACGCTGGAGCCGGAGATGTCGAAGGTCGAGGGCGTGGAGGATTTCTTCAGTGGCGTGGTGGAAAAGGCACCCGAACTACTGATGCATATCAACGGCGCGGAGGCAAACCGCATCGGGCTAACGCCTGATCAAGTTGCCGCCTCCGTGAATGGTGCGATGTTGGGCGTACAGGCCGGTCAGGTACGTCTGTCGGACCGCGCCATCAATGTTCGAGTCCGCGCACCCGATGACGTTCGGCTCGATGCGTTGAGACTCGGCAGCTTGCCCGTGGTTAATCCAGCGAGCAAGACGACGGTGCCGCTGTCAGCGCTCGCCACGTTCGAGCCCTCCGAAGGACGCTCCGCCTATACGCGCGAGAATCAGCAGCAGGTGATCACGTTGACGTCGGATGTTACGGCGCCGCTTGGAACGGTGATGAGCGGCGTGAACGAGGTGCTCGCCAAGCGTCCGGTGCCGGCGGGTATTCGTCTCGAAGTCGGTGGCCAGTCTGCTGGTCAGCGCGACGCGTTCAAGTCACTGCTGATCGTGCTGGCGCTCGCGATTGCTGCTGTGGTGGCGGTAATGGTGTTGCAGTTCCGCTCGTTCGTCGAGCCGTTCGTCGTGCTTCTCGCTGCGCCGATTTCATTTGTCGGCGCAATGACGCTGCTGTGGATCACCGGCACGCCGTTGAACGTGTCGTCGTTCATGGGATTGATTCTGCTCGTCGGTCTCATCGTGAAGAACGGCATCATCCTGCTCGACTTCACGTATCACCGCATGCAGACCGAGGGCGAAGCGCTCGAACCCGCGCTGCTGGAAGCAGGGCGGGTTCGTTTGCGTCCCATTCTCATGACGACGCTGTGCACACTGTTTGGCCTGCTGCCGCTCGCACTTGGACTCGGTGCGGGGAGCGCGATGCAGCGTCCGCTCGCGCTGGCAGTGATCGGCGGGCTCGCGCTCTCCACGCCGATCACTCTGTATCTCGTTCCCAGCTTTCTGGTGGCGATTCGCGGAAGAGACTTCCGGCTCGGCGCCTAACCGCAGCTACTTCTTCTTCTCGAACAACCTCACGTAATCTCCGTATCCCTCCGCGGCGAGCTTGCTCACCGGGATGAAGCGCATGGACGCGGAGTTCATGCAGTAGCGCAAGCCACCCTTGTCCTTGGGGCCGTCGTCGAACAAATGGCCCAAGTGAGAATCGGCGTGAGCCGACCGTACTTCGGTGCGCGACGTGAAGAACGACTTGTCGGTCTTCGTCTTCAGGTTCGCAGGCTCGAGCGGCTTGGTGAAGCTCGGCCAACCTGTGCCTGACTCGTACTTGTCGCGTGAGCTGAAGAGCGCCTCGCCGGACACGACGTCCACGTAGATGCCTTCCTCGTGGTTGTCCCAGTACTCGTTCTGGTACGGCGGCTCGGTGCCTTCGTGCTGCGTGACCTTGTATTGCATCGGCGACAATTTCTTCTGGAGTTCGCCGTCGGCTGGCTTATGGAACGTTTCGGTCACCTTCTTGTCTCCTCTCATTGGCGTAGCGGACTGCGCCATCGCGCGCTCCACGCCAGAAGCGGCGACGACTAGCGCGAGCGTCAGCGCTGCGGTCATTCGAGTCATTTTGGCTCCGTTGTGGACTCGATAAGTATACGCCACAAGGGCTCTTTTGGTTCTCTACCTGGTCGCCTGGCCCGGGTCTGAGGGCGACGGCAAGTAATATCCGACCCAACTGTACGGCGCACCCGGCGCCTCTTTCCATGCGCGCATAGTCTTCTCGCCGGGAAAGGTCTTCGGCCAACACAGCGCGCACATGCGGCCGCTGCACCTTCACGACAACCGCGCGTCCTTAGGTGATTGGTCCCACCTTGTTGTCGCGCGACATCACGCAGTCCGTAGCGCGTGAACAGACCCACAATTGCGGCGAGCTTGGGAAGATGCTGGGGCTGAGAAGTATGTTGCCGCCTGAGGCATCCTCCGTGCCCTCCTGTCGCTAGCTTTCAGAAACGCCCCCTGACGCGCTCGCCATGCCGGAATCGGCTCCCGCGACGATCCTCGTCGCCGAGGACGACAATACACAACGAACGCTCTACGCCGATATCCTCGAACAGGCGGGGTATCGTGTGCTGCAAGCGTCCGACGGTTTGAGTTCCATCGCGCTAGCTCGCGAACAACGTCCGGACTTGGTGCTCGTTGATGTCACCATGCCGGATGTGAGTGGATGGAACGTCGTTCGACAGCTGCGCGATGACTACACACTCGGCGCGCTCAAAGTGATCATGCTGACGGGGCTGGCGGAGTCGTTCGACCGAGACGCGTCAATTGCTGCCGGAGCGGACAGTCACCTGACCAAACCGATTGCCCCAGTGCAGTTGCTGTCCGAGATCAAGCGCGTGTTGCGTCTGTGATCTTCGGGCATTTGGGAGTTGCAGCCCTCGTTCGTGCAACACAGCGCAACCCCGGAGGAACACTCGCGCTGCTGCTGCTCTGCGCCGCGTCAGTTGTACCAGACATCGTGGACTTGGTCTACGGTGTAGTGAAGATCTGTAGTCCGTACGGCCTGTACTCCCACACCATACCGGCAATTGCGATCGAAGCCGCGGTGGTTGGCGGCATCGCCCTGCTGGTGACCGATCGGCGTTCGGTGGCGCTACTCTTTGCACTGGTGGTGCCGCTGCATCTCGCCGCCGATTTCATCACGATGAACAAGCTGGTCATGCCGGGTGGCGATCTCGTGGGCTTCCGCGCGTTCGCGAGGCCGGGCGTGGACTTTCTGGTGGAGCTTCCGCTCATCCTTGTTGGGTGGTGGATGCTCCGTCGCAGCGGACGCGGCCCAGCATGGAGTGTGACCTGGGCCATGCTTCTGCTGGTTATTGGGTTGCAGGGCGTTGCCGATGTGATCGCACCGGGGCGGAGTTTCAAAGCCAACTCGTGCCCCGTGATTGACGGCAGGACGCTTCGGAGTGGCGACATCTAGCCACCGACGCCCCTAAGTCGCATTCTTGGCCGTGCCTTTTCCGGTGGGACATTTTCACCCCTCGTGGGGTATGTCTTGAGGCCCGCTACATGGAAGGAAATTGAGAAATGATGACCGATCCGTTCGACGATCCACTCGCTGACTTCGAGCTGCCATCCGATGTGATGAGCTCGACCTTAGAGCACGCCATCAGCGACGATGCCGACAAGGCGCATGAGCAGGGGCACGCGGTTGCCGCGGCACTGCAAAAAATGCTGAAGGGCAGCATCGTGGAATACGCGTTTCCTGGCATGGTAACGGCGCACTTGGCGTCGGGTGCGGTCGCGCGTTGCGGTGGCCCTGTGTTCGGCTGGATGATCGATGTCGAGCAAAAGGGAAAGCGCTCAAAGACGATAGAAGTCATCGTGCAGGACGACGCGCGTGATGCTCGCAAAGTGGCTGATGCGCTAGCAAAGGTCTTGAAGGCGCACTGACGAGCAGTACTGCAGTAATGAAAACGCAGTACTGGGTATCGCGTACTTTGTAATAGAGACCCAGGTAGTAAAAGCAAACGGAGGCCAAGTGGCCTCCGTTTCCGTTGTTGCATACTTTCGTCTAGATGTCCAGGTACCCGGTACGCAGTACTGCGTTTTCATTACTTCCATACTGGCTTTTCTTAGATTCTAGCAGTGACGCGCCGTTCATTTTCGTCCCTCTGCCCTAAGAATTCTCCGATCGCGGCAAGTGCTTCGATGTGATCGCAAAAGATCTTGAACGTCGCCAGCAACGGTACGGCGAGAAATGCACCGGGCACTCCCCAGATCCAGAAAAAGAACGAGAGCCCGATGAAAATTGCGACAGGGTTCAATGTCAGCCGATGACCGAGCAATAGCGGCGTCGCAAAGTTCGCCTGGATGAGATTGATCGCGAGAAAGCTTCCCGGCACGAGCAACGCATGGCCGATGTCCGGGAACGCGCTGATGCCGGCGAGTGTGAAGATGATCACTGCGGTGAGTGCGCCGAGGTACGGCACAAATTCAAGACAGGCCACGAGTGCTCCCCACAGCAGCACGTTCGGCATTCCAATGAACCAGAGCGCTGCTGCCACGAGTGCGCCCTCCATGATGTTCACGAGGAACGTCGTGGTGAGATAGGCGGAAACCGCCGACTCTGTTGCGCGCGCAATCTCGACGGCTTTTACCTTGTCGCTGAAGTGCGGCAGCACCTTGATCAGTTTCTGAAGAAACAGGTCGCCGCCGGCGAGCAGGAAGTAGAGGAGGATAGACACCTCCATGATTCCGCCAGCGAGCCGCTGGGTGGTACCGAAGAGTCGCGATGACAACGATGGACCCGCCTGTACCACGACCGGCGCTTTCGCATTTGCAGGACTGCCACCGACGGCATCGGCCGCCTGATCTACGTTCTTGGATACCTGCTGCATCGGCCGAATGATCTTTCGCAGCCGAACCTGTGCGCCCTTGAACGAATCTGGTGCCGCGGCCGCCCAGCGCTGTGCGGGTCCGGTGAGTTGGTACATGCCTGCTCCGATCGTCGCGAGCAACACGACAACAAGGAGTGCAGCAGCAAGCGGCGCCTTCAGTCCCACTCGGCCGATGAGTCGAATGAGAGGGCTGAGCAGAAAATTGAGCAGCAGCGCGAAGACAATGGGGATCAGGAACGCGCGCGCGAAGTACAGCGAATAGAGCACCGCGAGCACCGTGAGCAGTGTCGCCTCGATCGATCGCGTGCGCGGTTGGCGAATTGCGTCACTCGTTTTCTCGATATTGGGAATGGGCGCGCCAGGCTCATTAGAATGAGCCTGTGCGTCGGCGTCGACGTCGGGGGCGAGCACGGAATCCCCAGTCGCGGCTGAGCGGGCTGCGGCGATTGGGACGATTCCTGTATTGCGGTCGGGGGGCATGTGAAACACTCTCAGTGCACGTACCTTGCCGAGCCCGCTGCCAGCGAGCTCAAGCGTAAAGTATTACAGAGCGGAAATGGCTGACAAACAAATCGCGGACACACTAGACGTCACCAACTTCACGGTGGGCGCGATGCTGCGAACGGGCCTCGCGATTCGGCGCATGGTAAAGAACGCAGAGTCATTCGAGGAGGCCGCGAATATCATCGTGCGGCTGCTCTACGATCGCTGCGCCAGCAGCGACAGCGCGGAGCAAAGCTGTGTGATGGTGCGTTTCTACAAGACGCATCCGTATGGTGACCTCGAACCGGATCTCAAGCGGTTCGCCAACGGCGTGTTGAACGGGCGCGCGCCCGACGACTCGGTGCGATGTCTCACGTTGATGGCGACTGCCGGATTGGAACCGGAGTGGAATGACCGCCGCCGGTCACGCGGTCATCAGGCTATTCCTCTAATCAGCGCCGACTTCGTGCGCGAAGCACCGATGATTCGGCAGCTCATCGAGGGCATGGGACTCGAGATCGAAGATGTCGTGAGCGGTAGTGCGCAACCGCCTCGTCCTGGCGATGCACGGAACTACGACGTGTTTCATGTCGAAGATGCGGTTGGAAGTCCGCACATTCCTGCGCAAGCGGCATTCGTGGAGCGACACGGCGTGAAGTCGGTGGTCGGTTTTGGCGGCCTACTCCGCTCCGGCGAGCTATTCGCCGTTATCATGTTCACTCGGCACCACATTCCCGCGGAGAGCGCGAGCCGGTTTAGGGCAATCGCGCTCGATATTCGCTCGTCGCTCTTCCTGCTCGACGAAGCGAGCGTCTGGATGGGCTGAACTCACGCGATGTACGCGTTTCCCTACGGCTTTTCCGCACGCGATAGCGCGGATTTCGACGGTCATCGCGCTTCGCTTCTATCTCGTAGCAATCGCGCTGAATGTGAACCAGCTCCTCGCCGGAATCGGAGCGATCGCTCTGGATGGGAAGATGATCCTCTTACAGGTCACTCTCATTGCTCTTGTGACATTGTTGCGCAGAACGGCATGGACAGCGACAGCGTGAAAAGCAAAGCGATATTTTACATGCAACGGATGCAACGGAAACTGCCGGATCTGAAAACAGACAGGGCAGAAAAGCACGAAAGACCCCGGCTCACATGAGCGGAGGGTCTTTCGCTTTTGAACAGCTACGCAGACGAAAATCCGGCAGCTTCCGCTGCATCCGTTGCAAGTATTCCAACGCTGTCCCGTTGTTCAGTACGCCGCACGCTGCGCGAGTCCCAAGACATTCCGAGTCTGCGTCGTCGGCTTATTGCCGATCACGCGCCCTGCACGGATTCCATGCCGTGGCATTTCTTCCCCTTGGGGCTGACATCGAGCTGCTTGCAGATACGCTCGAGGCGTCGCACATGCTCGCGCGTCTGCTTTTCATGCTTCTGAAACGCTTTTTTGAGCCGCGGATGCGTGGCCGCCTTCGTCATTTTTGGAAGTGCCTTGAGAATCTGATTCTCGGCGCTGTAGAGATCTTTGAGTTCTTCGATGTACAGTTCAACCAATGACTCCAACTCCATGTTCGCGCTCCGTAATGAGGTTGCGCTGCAAGGAGGCAAAATATTTGCCAGCCAATGACTCTAAGAATCTTCCTGCTGCGGCACGGCCAGACCGACCTGAGCCGAGAAAATGTCTTCTGCGGACGTGGGCTCGATCCGGCGCTCACATCCGACGGAAAGGAAATGGCCGAGTCGTTCGCCAGTACGTACCGGCACCTACCGTGGACGGCGGTGTATTCCAGCCCGCTCTCACGTGCCGCGTCCACCGCGACGCCACTCGCGAATGCGATCGGGCAGAAAATCGAAACACGCGATGGGCTCGCCGAAATCGACTATGGAGCCTGGGATGGTCTCAGCGCCGAGGTTGTCGCTGAGCGTTGGCATGACGAGCATGAGCGGTGGACGGCCGACCCCGCGTGGAATCCACCGACGAACGGCGAGACGGCGATCGCGTTGGCGCGGCGCATGGAGTCGGTCGTCGAGGAGATGACCGCTGTGCACATGGGTGGGAACGTGCTGGTGGTGTCGCACAAGGCATCCATTCGCGTGCTGCTCTGCGCGCTCCTCGGCGTTGATGTCGGCCGTTTTCGCTATCGATTTGGATGTCCGGTGGGCTCGGTGTCGGTAGTCGCATTCGGAGCGCATGGTCCGCTCGCCGAAGCGGTGGCAGACCGTTCGCACCTCACGGCGCGGCTGAGGGAGCTGCCCGGTACCTGACGCAAGCGTTACGCATTCGTGAAGCAATGCGGGGCTGGTTGTTGCGAGGGACTACGAGGTTCACGGTGCACACCAACATGGGATGGTCACCGTGGGTTCGAAGATGCGGTTTGCGATTGAAGTCGCCGGCGATACGGCGACGATGTACGTGTCGGGATTGCTCGCAGCAACGGACGCCTTTGCGCTAAACCGGGCATGCAGTGAGCTGCCGCAGCACGTGCGCACGTTGCGGCTGGATCTGCATGGCGTGGCAGACATCAGCGACGTCGCGATGATCGCAGTGCGCGCCGTGCTGCGGTACTGGAGGGAATCGCGAGCAGGGAGTTTTCGGTTGGCACTCGCGTCGGAGCACCTCGTTGCGACATACGGCGAGGGAGTGTTTGCCCTGACGCCCCGCAACATGCGAGCGACGTTGCCGCACGTGGTGGAGGCCACCCCGGCACAGACCGCCATGTACCTGTAGGAGACTGGCACCTCGCGGGGTCTGGGACTAAGCTTCGCTTAGGCACACCAACGCGAGGAGCAAGAAATGGCAACCAAGCTCGACAAGGCGATCAAGCGTGAACTCGTGCAAGGCGACAAGACCTACACGGTCACCATAGCGCCCGACGGCATCAAGGTGGTGGAAAAGGGTCGTCGCAACGGCATCGAGATGTCGTGGGCGTCGATCATCGGCGGAGAGGCATCGCTCAACAACGACCTGCAAGCGTCGGTGGCAGCCACTCAGGGCTGAGTAGTTCTGTAGGAAAGCAGAAAGCCAGCCTCGGCACCCGCAGGCTGGCTTTTTCGCGTGGCGACGTGCCATTTGCAGCAGGAACGACACGTGCGAGACTCCCTCCTGTGAAAATTCTCGTCATCGATATCGGCGGCAGTCACGTGAAGGTGCTGGCCTCAGGCCAGCGCACGCCCACAAAGCTGCCCTCAGGTCCGAACCTCACTCCTGCCAGAATGGTGAAGGAGGTTCTCGCCGCGACGGCCGGATGGAAATACGACGCCGTGACGCTCGGCTATCCGGGACCTGTGGCCAAGGATCGACCCGCGAAGGAACCTGTGAACCTGGGCCGAGGGTGGGTGCGGTTCGATTATCGGAAGGCGTTTCGGAAGCCGGTTCGCATGATCAATGATGCGGCCATGCAGGCGCTCGGCTCCTACGAGGGCGGCAAGATGCTCTTCATGGGACTCGGCACTGGGCTCGGGACCGCGTTCGTTGCGGACGGGATCGTGGTGCCGCTCGAGATCGCACACCTCCCGTACAAGAATGGCCAGTCCTACGAGGACTTCCTGGGTGAGGCCGGCATGAAGTCGCTCGGCAAGAGGCGCTGGGAGACGCATGTCGAGACTGTCGTCGACCTTTTTCTGGCGGCGTTCAATGCGGACTACATCGTGCTCGGTGGAGGGAATGTTCGCCATCTCGAGACGCTGCCCTCGTATGTGCGACGCGGAGCAAACATTCACGCCTTTCGTGGCGGAATGCGGCTTTGGAAGGATGACAAGCGACGCCGGTGACTGATCCCGGAACGCCAGCGAATCGCGGGGACGTCGTTGGTCCCGGAGTAGAACCGCGTTGGACCTCCAGCGCGAAGAGTGGCGTGGGAACAGCACTCGATGGTCGCAGTCATGTGTGGTTCACGGTTTCTCACGGCATTGTCGACGAGGTGTATTACCCTCGCGTCGATCAGGCGAACACGCGCGACTTGGGAATGCTCGTCACTGGTGCTGATGGGTTTTTCTCCGAGGAGAAGCGCGACACCGAGAGCGTCGTGCATCTCGTCGCACCGGGCGTGCCGGGCTATCGCATCGTGAATTCGTGTCGCCACGGTCGATACGAGATTGAGAAGACGATCATCACCGATCCCGAGCGCGATGTGTTGATGCAGCGCATTCGCTTTCGCGCGCTGCGTGGAAAGCTCGAGGACTATCGCGTGTTCGCGCTGTTGGCGCCGCACATCTGCAACCAGGGATACGGCAACGACGGCTGGGTGGAGAGCTACAAGGGCGTGCCGATGTTGTTCGCTCGGCGGCAGGGCGTGGCGCTCGCGATGGCATGCGATGCGACGTTCACGGCGATGAGTTGCGGATATGTCGGCGTGAATGACGGCTGGCGTCAGGTAAAGGCGAGTGGTTTCCTGCATGAGCCGTGCAACGAATCGCGCGACGGTAACATCGCGTTGACAGGCGAGGTGAATCTTCGTGCATCTGCACGTGCCGACGAACAGACGGCGGAATTCGTGATCGTGTTGGCGTTCGGCACCGGATCAGCGGAAGCAGCACAGCGCGCACGGATGTCGCTGGCGTCGTCTTTTGAAAGAGTGCTTACGTCGTACGCGCGCGCGTGGGAGCGCTTTCACGAGCACACGGTTGGTCCGCGTCCTGCCAAGGACATGCGCACTCCGGAGGAAGCGCGTCGCACGGCGGTGATCGATCTCGCGATGTTCGCGCACGAGAACACGCATGCGCAGAAAGGCGCTCCGGCTCGCGCGTCGGGCCGCGTACCCAGGCAGGAGCGGCGCAAGAAGGAACCAGCGCACATGCCCGAGAGCGTGATCGACCTGTATCGCATGAGTGCCGCGATTATCGCGATTCACGAGGACAAGCGCGCATCGGGTGCGGTCATCGCGAGCCTGTCGATTCCGTGGGGCCAGACGAAGAGTGATCACGAGCTGGGCGGATATCATCTCGTGTGGCCGCGCGATCTCGTGAATAGTGCGGGGGCGCTGATTGCGCTCGGCCACAGCATGCTCGCGCGCCGCACGCTGCGGTATCTCATGAGCACGCAGGAAGAGGACGGTCGATGGGCGCAGAACCTCTGGCTCGATGGCACGCCGTACTGGCACGGACTTCAAATGGATGAAGTTGCGTTTCCGATCATTTTCTCGGAGATGCTGCGGCGCGAGGGAAAGCTGGAAGATCTCTCTCCGTATCCAATGATCAGGCGCGCCGCAGGATTTCTTGTGCGCAATGGGCCGGTCACTGGGCAGGACCGATGGGAGGAGAATGGCGGGTATTCACCCTTCACGATCGCGCTTCAGGTGGCGGCGCTGCTCGTGGCGGCCGATTTCGCCGAGCAGGCTGGTGAGTCCGAGTTGGCGACTCTCTTTCGTGAGACGGCTGACGGTTGGAATGCGCGTATCGAGGAATGGACTTACGTGTCCGATACGGCGATCGCGCGTGAACTGAATGTCGACGGGTACTACATCCGTATTGCACCGGAAGATGTTGGCGAAGGTTGTCCGCGCAGCAACGGATTCGTGCCGCTGAAGAACCAGGCGAACGGCGTCGAGTGGTCGAGGTACGATGAGATCGTGAGTCCCGACGCGCTTGCACTGGTGCGATTTGGATTGCGCGATGCGAATGACCCGCGGATCGTGAACACCGTGCGCGTGATCGACGCCATGCTGCGGACGAAAACAGCAACGGGTCCGGCGTGGTACCGCTACAACCGCGACGGATATGGCGAGAAGGAAGATGGCTCGCCCTTCGATGGCTACGGCATTGGTAGGCCGTGGCCGTTGCTCGCTGGAGAGCGTGCCCACTACGAGCTGGCGGCTGGCCGGCCGGATGTCGCGATGCAGTTACTGGGAGTCATGCGCGCACAGGCGAGCGATGGCGGTATGCTGCCCGAGCAGGTGTGGGATCAGGGCGACATACCTGAACAGGAATTGTTCAACGGACGGGCAACGGGCAGTGCGATGCCGCTGGTGTGGGCACACGCGGAGTATGCAAAGCTGGTGCGCTCACTGCACGACGGGCGCGTGTTCGACATGCCGCAGCAGCCGTATGAGCGTTATGTGCGTCAGCGTTTGGGCTGTGACATCACATTGTGGGCGTCGCATTGTCGTGCGCGCACGATGCCGGTTGCGAATCGCCTGCGCATTCAGACGACGCCGGATACGGTTGTGCGCTGGAGTGTGAATGACGGTGACGTGCACGATGTCATTGGCCGCGACACGACAGTCGGCGTGTGGATGGCAGATCTCGATACCGAGCGTGTTGCGCACGGCTCGAAGATCCGCTTTGCGATTGTCTCACGCGGTGACGCAGGCGGCGACGTGCATGAGATCGAGGTCGTCGCCTAGCCGTCGCCAGCCGTTAGAACAGCCGCTTTTCGCCCGGCTTCATCACCTTGAGGCGTGCATCGCCCTTGAACGCCGCTTCCACCTGCGGCACCGTGGCAAGACCGGGAAACGTGTTGAAGTGCATTGGCACGATCACGGATGGCTTGAAGAATTTCTGCACAACCTTGCGGGCGTCGGCGGGACCCTGCGTGTATGGCCCGCCACCGACATTCAGCAGGATGATGTTCGGATGATACATCTCCTGGATGAGGGCCATGTCCCCGAAGATCCAGGTGTCACCGGTGTGGTAGAGTGTGCGCCCATCGGCAAACTCGAGCACGAAACCCAGCGGCCGGCCGCCGGGATCGCTCGAATGCATGGCAGGCACGAGGTGTACGGTGACATCGTGAACCTTGAATGTACCGCCCACATTGCCGCCGCCTTGTTGCTTCTCCGGGAGCCCGAGCGTGTTGACCCATTCATACGCGGAAATCACCAGTGCTCCGGTGGCCGTGGCGATTGCCTTGGCGTCGGCCGCGTGATCTGAATGCGAATGCGACACGAGAATGGCATCGGGCTTGTAGCGGTCAAGTCGCTTGAGAGAGTCCGGCGTGGCCGGATTTCCTATCAGGAAGGGATCAATCAGAATGCGCGTGCCGCCGGGCGACACGATCTCGAATGCGGCGTGCCCGAGCCACTGCACGGAAATCTGCTTGCTCTGCGCCGACACTGCTTGTGCAGCGAACAGGGATACGGCGAGCGCGCAGCGAATTGCATTTTGCAGCACGATTGGTTGCCTCTGATTTCGAGAAGTCAAAACAATTACACGGACGAGCCGGACGGAACTCCGACACTCCGGATTGCTAGCTCAGTCGAGCCTTCAACGCAGCAATCAGCGACGGAATGAATCCACCAAACGATCCATTCGACATCACGAGCACCACATCGCCCGAACGCGCACCGGTGCTCACTCGTTCCAGAACGGCCGACACGTCGTGAAAAGCATCGGCGACGATGCCCTTTTCGTTCAAGGCACCAATCACCGCGCCGATATTGAGCTGCTGATCCAGCGGCACCTTGTCGTGCGGTTCCGGAATCTTGATCGACGCCAGCGCTGCGCCGTCGAACGCCGTGGTGTATTCCACCTGATGAATATTCCGGCGACTCGTATTCGACCTTGGCTCGAACACTGCCCAGAGTCGGCGATCCGGATACCGGAGACGAATTGCCGTAATTGTCTCGCGCACCGCCGTGGGATGATGCGCAAAGTCGTCGAGCACCAACACACCACCGACCTCGTCGCGAATTTCCTGGCGACGCTTCACACCCTTGAACGACGCAAATCCATCACGCACTTCATCCGCCTTGAGGCCGAGTGCGCGACACACGGCATAAACACCGAGTGCATTTTCGACGTTATGATGACCGGACATCGGGAGGAGAAACTTCCCCACCAGTCCGCGCGGCTCACGGATCACAAACCGCGCACCCTCCGGCCCGAACGTCAACTCCTCCGGGCGATACTCGGCGTCACCATGCGCGCCGTACGTTGCGACATACGCCTTGCACGACCGCTGAGCAATGGCGACCGCGTTCGGGTATGATGCCGATACCGCGAGAAATCCATCTTCGGGAAGCGTCGCGCAGAACTTGTCGTACGCCGACTCGTAATGCGCCATGTCGTTGTAGATGTCCGCGTGATCGAACTCGACACTCGTGAGCATCGCCGTCTTCGCGCGGTAGTGCATGAACTTCGGACCCTTGTCGAAGTAGGCCGTGTCGTATTCGTCGCCTTCGACGACAACGAACGGCCCGTCACCGATGCGGAAGTTGCTGTCGAAATTCAGCGTTACACCGCCAACGAGAAACGTCGGATCCACTCCGGCTGACGTGAGTACATGCGAGAGGAGCGCCGATGTCGTCGTTTTGCCATGTGTGCCGGCAACCACGACGCTGTGCTTCTCGTGCAGCACGAGCGAACCGAAGGCGGCGGGAAAGCTCATCTGCCGAATGCCGCGCTCACGAACCGCCGTTGCTTCCACGTTCACGCGGCGGATCACGTTGCCAATGATCACGAGGTCTGGCCGCGCGGCATCCAGATTCTCGGCCGAATACGGCGTCATCACCTCGACGCCCCACGCCGCGAGCATGTCGCTCATGGGCGCGTAGACGTTCTCGTCGCTGCCCGTGACGTGATAGCCCTTTGCCTTCAGCATTCCCGCAAACGAGCCCATCCCGGTGCCCGCCACGCCGACAAGGTGGACGCGCTTGATCGATGCGGGATCGATGCTCGTGAGGACGTTGCCGTTGTCGTCTGCCATGCGGATAACCTAATTGATCCGTCCGCGTCTATCCCGATTGCGGAGCGCCAAATACCATTCGGCCATGCGCGAGCTCAACCGCATTCGAGAAGCACTGGCCACCGCCGCCCAGCGGGGCGAATGGGCCATGCTCGTCACCGTACTTGGAGTGGATGGCTCCGTCTATCGCGGCGCCGGCGCCCGCATGGTGGTGCATCAGAACAGCGAATCAGTCGGCGCCGTGAGCGGTGGTTGCCTCGAGGCCGACATCATCGCCCGCGCGCCTGATGTTGTTGCTGCGGGCCGAGCCGAGCTGGCGACGTACGACACGCGCGCATCTGATGACGTTGTGCTCGGACTCGGCCTGGGCTGCCAAGGCGTGATCGACCTGCTCCTCGAACCGCTGAGTGGGGAGGCGCTCACGAAATCGGTCGCGTTCTACGAGCGACTCGCGGCGCATCGCGAACCTGTCGAACTACTCACCGCCACCACAACCGACGTAGCACCACTCGGCACTCGGCTCGTTCGGCAGTTGGACGGAGCGGTTCTCGAAGGAGATGCAACACTTGCAGGAAAGAAGGTGGTCTCGGAAATCGTGAAGCCTGCTGCACAGCTCGTGATCTGTGGCGGCGGCGCCGATGCAATTCCGTTGGCAGCGCTGGCGCACAACATGGGCTGGCATGTCACTGTGGTGGATCATCGCGCGAGCTTTGCGTCGCGCACACGCTTTACCAGCGCGAGCGCCGTCGTGCAGGCGAATGCGGCGGACGATGCCACAAACCTCACCAGCCAGTTGACGTTGGACGGCAACACTGTGGCTGTAGTGATGGCGCATTCGGCGACGCACGATCGTGCATATCTCCATGTCATGCTCGACGCCGGCGCGCGCTACATCGGCGTGCTCGGTCCGCGGCGGAGAACCATCGAATTGCTCGGCGACCGATTCACTGGCGAAATGCCTCCGAACGTACACTCGCCAATTGGCCTCGACATCGGCGCCGAAACGCCGGATGAGATCGCGCTGGCAATTGTGTCGGAGATTGCGGCTGTTTCAGCGCGCCGATCGGGCGGCATGCTCAAGGATCGCCACGGCCCAATTCACGATCGCGCGAGGTAATCGAGCGCGGTTCGTTGCGAAAAATGCGCGGCTCGTTGCGCAACACGCGCCTCGCGGCGGAGACCGCGCTAACATGCCTGCATGAAACACAAAGTGGTCTCGCTCCTGCCCGGCATCACTGCTGGTCTAGCCATCGGCTGGCTCGACGTCGGCGCAAGCGCTGTGCAGGGCACGCTGTTACTTCTGATGGTCGCCGCGTTTGGCCTTGCACTTGTCACGCAGACGCCGGCTTGGCAAATCGCATTGGCGGTGGCAGCAGGACTCCCTCTGGCCCACGCAGTGTCCGCAGCACTCGGATATGGCGGCGACGTCCAGCTCGCGATGCTGATTGCCGTCGTGCCTCTGCTGGCGGCTGCGTTTGGCGGGCGGATGGTTGCGGGACTCATCACGCAAGCATCGACATCTATCGAGAGCGCATCCGTCGTGGGTACATCAGCACTCACGACCACACAGATACTCGGACTTGCACTCATCGCCTGCATAAAGCTCGGGTTCGTGCCCGTCTATGCAACGCTCATCGCACGCGCACAGCCGAACGCGTGGTGGGTCGCAATGATCTGGCAGATTCTCACCTTTGTTGCGTGGGCCGCGGGCACGCCTCGTGTCATTGCGCTTTGGCGCAGCACGCGTGCGTCCAAGCGCGACGGCATGGAGCTCAGCGAGCTATTGCTGCACGCCTCGATCGTGCTGGGTATTGCATGCGTGCATGCCGTGCTGCTAACAGCCGCCACGCGCGCGCTATTCATTCCATTCGGCAGCGCATCGCTGCTTGAGGCCATCGAATGGGCGTTCGCAGCATACCTGCCGATGGATGCGCTCACCTACTGCCTCGTTGTTGGAATCGCGCATGCCTACGATGCCGACCGACAGTTGCGCAACGCAGCCTCGCGCGAGGCAGCGGTGCGTGGCGAGCTCGCATCGACACGGCTGTCGTCACTGCAGGCGCAACTTCGCCCACACTTTCTTTTCAATGCACTAAACGCAGCATCCGTCCTTGCAAAACGCGGCGACGCACGAGCAAGCGCCGTGCTCTCCAGGCTCAGCGAGTTGCTGCGCTACGTACTCCGCGACGCGCAAACAGTCACGCTCGATGAGGAACTCCAATTCATTGACGACTATCTCTCGATCGAGCACGAGCGGTTCGCCGATCGTCTGCGACCGAGCATCGAAGCGGATGCGGAAACGCGGCGCGCCCGTGTGCCACACCTCGTGCTGCAACCGCTGGTCGAGAACGCGATCCACCACGGTATCGACGCAAAGGTTGCCGCGGGCGAACTTCGCGTCTCAGCTCTGCACAAAGGCCACGAACTCGTGCTCAGTGTCGAGGACGACGGCCCAGGGTTGACGAGTCACGGCGCAGCAGGCATCGGCTTGGCGAACACACGCTCACGACTCGCTACACTCTACGGCAAGGACGCGCGCCTCGAGCTGTGCACGCGTGATACGGGAGGCGCCGTCGCCACCATTGTGATACCGTTTGTGGAATGAGCGGAACTCGCATTCGCGCCATCGTTGTCGACGATGAACCTCTCGCACGCGAGGGACTCGCGGAGGAGCTGCGCGAACGCGACATCGAAGTCGTTGCCGTATGCGGCGATGGCTTTTCGGCGCGAGATGCAATTCTGACGCACACGCCGGATGTCGCATTCCTCGACATCCAGATGCCGGAGATCGATGGCTTCGCCCTCCTCGAACAACTCGAGCCGGAAGAGGTGCCGCCCGTCGTCATCTTCGTCACCGCCTTCGACCAGCACGCCGTGCGAGCGTTCGAGGCACGCGCATTCGACTATCTGCTCAAACCAGTCAGTCCCGCGCGACTGGACGCGGCAATAGCTCGCGCACATGCGAGACTCCAGGAGATTCGCACACTACGTCAGCGTTTCGTCGAATCGCAGAAAGGCGAAGGTACAGATTCCTCGACTTCGCTCGGAATGACACATCTCACCCACTTCGTCGTCCGCGACCGCGACGAACAGATCGTCATTCCCATCGACGACCTCACATGGATCGAGGCGGAGACATACTACGTTCGCCTTCACTCCACGAACACAAAGCCGCGCCTCCTTCGTGAGCGCATGAGCGTCCTCGAAGCACGCCTCGACCCGGCACGCTTCTACCGCACACACCGTTCGGCCATCGTCCGCCTCGATCTCGTGCGCTCCATTCGCACCGTATCTCGCTACGAGCACGCCGTACTGCTGAGCACCGGCGAATCCGTACCCCTGAGCCGAGAGCGAAAGCCGCGTCTGGAGGCGCTGCTCAAGGGGGCCTGATAAACACTTCTCTCGACAATTAGCGCGGTCTTCCGTATCGTAGCTACAATGGCGCGTACGTCTCGGATCTCCCGTATATCCCGGCAGTCGACGTCGCATCAGCCCGTGCCCACCCTCGAGCACGACGCGATCGCTATCGCGCTCCAGGAAGCACTCGGCACGCGCGTCCTGTTGATCCGCAGTATCGGCGAAGGCGGCATGGGCCGCGTCTACCTCGGCCGCGATCCACAGCTCAAGCGATTCGTCGCCGTGAAGGTGCTCGTGCAGGCCGGCGCGGACAGCGAGGCCCACGCACGATTTCAGCGTGAAGCGCAGGCCATTGCGGCGGTGTCGCATCCGAACGTCGTCTCGATCTATGGCGTTGGCGAGCTCCCCGATGGCACGCCGTATTTCGTGATGCAGTATGTCTCGGGCGGCAGCATGTCCGAGCGACTGGCGGCATCAGGGCCGCTCCCCATCGAAATGGCGGAGGGCGTTCTCGGTGACGTGGCCGCGGCACTCGCCGCCGCACATAAGCGCGGCATCATTCACCGCGATGTAAAGCCTGCAAACGTTCTCTGGGACGAAGAGAGCGAGCGCGCAACCGTGAGTGATTTCGGCATCGCGAGCTTGATGTCCGACGCCGACGACGAGAACGCCATCCGTATTACGCAGGGCGGCATGAGGCTCGGTTCGCCGGCATATATGAGCCCCGAGCAACTCCTCGCCGAGCCAATTACGCCGAAGAGCGACATCTACGCGCTGGGTTTGCTGGGGTACGAGCTGCTCACGGGTCGCGGTCCATACACAGCAGAAACGCCAGCGGCCGTAGCGGCTGCGCACATTCGCGACGAACCGAGACCGCTCGCCGAGGTGCGGCCTGATGCACCACCAGTTCTTGGCGCCCTGCTCAAACGGTGTCTTTCAAAGGATGCATCAGAGCGCCCGACCGCCGATGAGCTGACCGCTGCGCTCACACCGGGCGCACCGGATGTGCTCGAGTGGCCACCACCAGGACTCGAGCGAACACGCGGCGCACTGTGGCGCCTGATGTCGATGCCAGCGCTCGGCAGCGTGTGCCTGCTATTGCCGCTGCTGCTCATGTTGCAGCTGACGAACACTGCGCAGTTCGAGGATTCGATTGTCTGGACGATTGCGCTGGCGGCGTCGGCAATCGTGGGGCTGCTCGCGTTCAGCGGCGCGGCGTATCGAATGGCGCGCGCAGCACGTGCGACCGATGCAGCGGCGCGACTGCGCTACGGTTGGGCGACGTTGATGGAAGTCGCGGTGGACCGCAAAGGCGACACCGGCGCGCTGATCGCTGGCGTTCGCGAATATGCGGTTCTGACCGCTGGCGAGCGTTCAGCGCTTCGAATACTGCGCATCATCCGCGCGGTGTTGATGTTCATGACCGCGCCTGTCGCACTGATCGTGGCCTTCATCGTTCTCTCAATGCACGGCGGAGAGCCGGATGGGGCGCATGCGTTCGTCGTGGCAGTGGCGTGGGCTGTCGTGGTACTCGGCGGTGCGGGAATTGTCGCGAGCGTCCCTGAGTCGTGGGCACTGGCGTCGATCAGGAAGCGGCGTGGCGTTCATTCCAGCAGGAAGAGTGACGCGGAACTCGCGCCGGCTTGGTATGCCGCGTTTGAGCGTTCGCGCGAGGGCCAAGCGCTGGGCTCAGGTTCACCCGTTCGCCGCGCCGTGATTGTCTTGATTGGAACCACAGCGACTATCGTCGTGCTGTTCTGTGCTGCTGTGCTTCTCTCCATTACGCTCGTAACGTTTTCAGGGCGGCTTGCGAATCGTGTGTACACGCCGTCGCTTTCGAGTTGGTTGACGTTCGCGTCGCAGCGAAATCCCGCGGTTCGTTCATTTCGTACCGCTCCGGATTCTGCGACATCGGCAATCGCGGCCGGCGACGCCATGTTGGCCATTACGTCCACGGCTCATCGCCGAAGCGCGTCTCCGATCGAACGGCCGCTCAAGCGCGAGTATCCGCTGTGGTCGCGGGTCGTGCCGCCATCATCGATGTTCGAGAAGCAACCAGGAGCTGCTTGGACCGATGCCGCAATTCTAGCGGCAGCGAGCGGCCTTACGGCCGAGCAGCGCGCGTTGCTCATCAGTGCCGCCGCGCATCCGGCACAGGAAGAATTCACGCGGGTCGCGCACGCGGCGCGCATGGATGTCTATGGCGCGCTGCTTCGCCTGCCGCTGAGCAATCCCCTTTTTCCGAGCGAATATCCAACGGAATCGTTGGCCGGCCTCGACGAAGCAATGGAATCGAGGGCGGCGCGCGTGGCACTCGATGTCGCCGACCACAGGTTTGCTGATGCCGATCACGACGCGCGCGACATGATCGCCGTGGCATCACAGGTGATGGACATGCCGTTCAGCTTCAACGTATTTCGCGGCTATCGCGCGCTGCAACGAGGTGTACGAACGTTGGAGTCGGTGTACATCGCCACTGGACGTGAACGCGACGCGCGCATGCTGATGGACTCCGTGGCCGCAGGATCGGAACGTGTGAACCGTTATCCAGCGTCGCTGACGTCCACGAATCTTCACAGCATGATGCGAACAGACTTCGCTCGCGGAATTCGCATGGAGGTTGTACTGCCAGTACTTGCCCGAGCGTGTGCAAATCCGCGTCAGCTGCTCTTTGGGCCAGACGAGGCAACGAAAAGCGAAATCGAGTATGTGCGCGATTCACTCGCGGTACATCCGAGCGAAAAGCTCTGGATTGAATCACTATCGCAGATGATTCACGGCAATATCGAGGCGCCGGCAGACCTCCGGCGGAACCTTCCTCCGCTGATGATCATCCCCGCGATGGTCGATGGCATCGTCGGCGGCCATCGCTTTGTGAACTGCATGTTGTACTCGCCGCTCGTAGCAAGATTCTAGCAGAGCGGCTGTCCCAGCGGTGCTGTGCAACTGCCGCCTACCTGGACACACCAACGCTCCGCACCTCATCGCCATTCACCAGCGACGCAACCCACTCGACCAGCGGCGTACCATCCACCTTGAGGGTGTAGAACGCATTTGAGCGCAGGATTGTGTGCGTCTTCCCTGGCGCTGTGTACGTCCGGAACCACGATATCTGCTCGCGTAACTCCGCGAGATTCGCCGCGAGCGGCTTCGCGATCGACGATCCCTTCACGCCAAGACTCGTGAGAAAGGCGTGCTGCGTGGCGTCGCCCTCAGTGTTGAACTGCGCGAAGCGAATGCGTGGCGCAGACCGAGACGCCGAAGTGTACAATCGCTGAAAGGTGAAGCCGCTCGAGTCGAGCGAGCGATACGCCGGATCATGCTGGAGGTAATCCGCCGCGCCCCAGATGGACATCATCATCGGAATGGAATCGCTGCGATAGGCGCCGGCACCATCTCCAAGCTGCACCACGCGTGCACCCGCATAGTGACGCGCCAACTTCTCGGCCACAACCGGTGACGCAATCGCACCAGCGTCACTACCCGCCACGAACAATGTGCTCGGCCGCTTGATGTTCACATACACCCAATCGAGCACCGCTTCGACATTCGGTGCACCACCGTGGCGAATCTTGAACGTCTTGGCGTCCTTCTTCGCGCCTGGTTGCAGATAGTCGACTTCACTGCTGCCGAGATGTGCGTCGCCGGTGCAGTAGTTCACGAAGACGAAGGTCCATTCGCGCACCGGATTCTTCTCGTTGGTGTAATCGAGAATTCCGGATCGAACCGAGACATCATTCGCTGCATCGTCCGCCGACATCACCGTCGCGGTCTTCTTCGGATCGCATGTGGCAGAGCGCCAGCACATGCCGCCGCCATTGAGAAAGATCATCACCTTGTCGGTGAGACCCGGACGCACCTTGAATGCGTAAATGGAATCGTGCGCGCATCCCGTGCCGTATCGGCCCGGAATGCGATTCCATCCGCGACTCAATGTCGACCACTGGCGAATCGTGTCCGACCAGAATGGCTCGCGCTCGTTGGGGTCTCGCGCAGCCTTCGGCGCCGGCTCGGCGGCTGCGCCACCTTGAACCACGGGCGCGGTGCGCGAGCAAGCCGTGATCGCCGCAATTCCAAGAGCAACGAGGAGTAGTCTCTTCATCTTCATGGGATACCAACGAATCTAAGCTCAAGAGAGTATTAGACTTAGCGGACCGAACCTTCCCGTAACGAAAGGACCTCCTCGGTCGTATTCCCCCGAGGCACCCTTTCATCCCTCCGGCGTGTCCAACGGCACGCTGAGGCCGTCAGGACGTCCCACTCCCACCGAACCTTCCCGTGTCACGCCGCATCTCTTCTATAGTAGTGGCGCTGTTCATCGCTCTCGTGGCGATCTCCAACACCGCAGCAGCCCAAGGTGTGGACGTCATCCGTGGCACCATCACTGGTCCGGACAACGCCCCAATTGAAAACGCCAACGTCACCGCGACATCCGTTCAAGGTGGCGTGAATCGTATCCAACGCACCGACAAGGCCGGTCGCTTCACCATCACCTTTCCCGGTGGCGAAGGCGACTACTTCATCTATGTCACCGGAATTGGATTCAGCCCCAAGCGTTTTGAAGTGAAGCGCACCGCGGACCAGGAAATCCTCATCGCCGATGCGCGCCTCTCGAAAATGGTGCAGCTCGACACGATGCGAGCAGTCGCCGAGCGTGGTCGTGCGAACAAGAATGACAAGCCGGCCGATGTCAGCGGTACCGAGCAGGCCACCAACAACGCCGCCGTTGCTGCCAATCAACTCGGTGACATCAATGCAATGGCGGCATCGATTCCCGGCGTGACGCCCATCACCGGCGCCGATGGCGATCCATCTGGGTTCTCGGTACTTGGCCTGAGTGCCGACCAGAACAACACCACGTTGAACGGCATGAACGCCGGCCTCTCGAACTTGCCGCGCGATGCGCAGGTTTCGACATCGCTCATCACCACGCCGTACGATGTGAGCAAGGGTGGCTTCAGCGGCGGCTCGTTCAACATCAATTCGGGTTCCGGCTCGAACTTCATCCGTCGCAACACGTCGCTGTTTCTCGATTCACCGAAGCTGCAGTGGACCGATCGCAACGCCAAGGCGTTGGGGCAGCAGTACAGCAACGCATCGTTCGGCGGCGCCGTGGCCGGCCCCATCGTGATGGACAAGGCCTACTATTCGGTCTCGTACCAACTCGGCCGTCGCGCCAACGATCTGCAGACCATTTACAACACGGATCCGCAGGCATTGCAATCCGTGGGCGTGTCATCGGACTCGATTGCTCGCCTGCTTCAGCTCACGCAGCTTGCGCACATTCCAAGCACCATCAACGGTGGCATTCCGAACGACAAGCTTCAGGATCAAGGCTTGGTATTCGGATCCCTCAACTTCACGCCACCCAACTCGGCTAGCGGCGCAACGTACTCCCTGAATTTCAACGGCAACTGGAACAAGCAGTCGCCGATCGGCCAGCTGACCACAGAGCTTCCCGCGCACAGCGGTGATCGCACGAACTACAGCGGCGGCATGCAGATGTCGAATACCGCGTACATCAAGAACCTCTTCCTCAGCGAGACGGGCGTAAACCTCAGCGCGAGCCGCAACTACGGCACGCCATACACGCTCATGCCGAACGGTTCGGTACTCATCAACTCCACATTCGCCGATGGCACGAGCGGTGTTCGCAATATCGGTTTCGGTGGCAACTCGAACCTGAGCACCAAGAGCACCAACTTCAGTGTCGGCGCGAGCAACCAGCTCTCGTGGATGAGCGTCAACAACAAGCATCGTCTCAAGCTCGCCACCGAGCTCCGCCGGGACGGCTACGAGCAAGACCAGACCACCAACTCGCTCGGCACCTTCTTTTTCAACTCACTCACGGATCTCCAGGCGAACCGGCCGGCGTCGTATTCGCGCAACCTGTCGCCGCGCCTTCAGACTGCGAGCAACACGGTCGGCGCCATCTCGCTCGGTGATTCCTATCGTCCGAACAGCGATCTTCAGGTCCAGTACGGCCTGCGTATCGACGGCAATCATTACAACAACACGCCGACGTATAACTCGGCACTCGAGTCGTCGTTTGGAGTTCGCAACGACTTTGCGCCAAGCCGCATCTATTTCAGCCCGCGCATCGGTTTCTCGAAGCAGGTTGGCGAGGCGCCGCAGATCGCAGCGTTCGACGGCGCAGTGCGCGGACCGCGTGCCGTGATTCGCGGTGGCATCGGCGTGTTCCAGAACATTCCCGGTGCATCATTGATCGGCTCCTCGATCGACAACACCGGTTTGGCGACTGGTGTCCAGCAGATCACCTGCGTCGGTCCGGCAGCACCGCAGCCAAACTGGGATGCCTACGCACAGAATGCGGCGAACATTCCCACGCAATGCGCAGACGGCACGAGCGGTACCGTGTTCGCGAGCACCGCGCCGAACGTCACGCTCTTCGACAAGAACTACAAGGAGCGGCAGAGCATTCGCGGCAATCTCCAGTGGAACGGCCCAGTGCTGAACAATCGCTTCGCCGTTACGGTGGATGCGACGTACGGAGTCAACATCAACCAGACGAGCTTCGTCGACCTGAACTTCAATCCAGCGCAGAAGTTCTCACTGGCTGACGAAGGCAATCGTCCGATCTTCGTGAACAACACGAGCATCGTCCCCACCACGGGCGCCATCGCCGTGCGTGATGCAAAGGTCAGCCAGGCCTACAATCGCGTGACGCAGTTGAAGTCGGACCTCCAGAGCACGAGCAAGCAGCTTCGCCTCTCGGTGTCGCCAACGGCGTTCAACAGCAACCTCACGTGGAACGCATCGTACGTCCTCGGAGACAACCGCGAGCAGAGCCGTGGCTTCTCGAGCACAGTGAGCAACCCGCTGGCCGTCGAATGGACGCGCTCGCAGTTTGATTCGCGTCACCAGATCACGTACAGCATCGGCTACAACTTCTTCGACGCAATTCGCATCAACTGGAACGGCCGCTTTGCGTCAGGTAGTACGTTCACGCCGCAGCTCAATGCAGACGTCAATGGCGACGGCTACGCCAACGATCGCGCGTTCATCTTCAATCCAAAAACGGCGTACGACCCGACGGTCGGCGCCGCCATTCAGGACCTCCTCAATAACGGCTCTGGTCCCGCCAAGCAGTGCCTCCAGTCGCAGCTTGGAAAGCTCGCCGAGCGGAATAGTTGTCAGGGTCCGTGGACGTCGACGGCCAACCTCGGCATCTCGTTCAATCCGACGAAGGTGCGCATGCCGCAGCGCGCCACGCTCTCCTTCTCCGTCAGTAACCCACTCGGCGCCGCAGACTTGATAGCCCACGGCGAGAACAAGCTGCACGGCTGGGGACAGTTCTCATTCTCCGATCCGACACTGATGTACGTGCGCGGCTTCGATGCGTCGAGTAACCGTTACAAGTACGAAGTCAACCCGCGTTTCGGCAGCACCAACCCGCAGTTCCAGACGTTCCGCGCTCCGGTCACGTTGACGATGCAGGTTCGCGTCGACGTCGGTCCATCACGCGAGCGCCAGCAGCTCACGCAGACGATTGATCGCGGCCGTTCGCGCGATGGACAGAAGATGCCTGAGCAGATGTACAAGGCGATGTACGGGTC
>JBBQHJ010000007.1:0-41987 GCA_038323865.1 Gemmatimonadales bacterium | reverse complement strand
CGACGCAGTTACAATCGTGGCGACACTCGCGCTCTTGCGTGCGGCGGTGGGAATGAACGCCATCAGTGAAACCACGAGCAGTGCGAGCACACACGCCTGCAGCCCCGCCGCGCGTCGCGCAAAGCTTGCGCGCCGCGTCGCCGCGAGCACAAGCGCAGTCACTGGCGCGGCGCATGTACCCGCCGCGGCGACAACGAGGAGCGAGACGGCGAGTTGCGCGGTCATCATTTCTCGCGCTTTGATTTCTCGATCATGGCGCGCAGCCGGTCGAGATCGATCGGTGTGTCTTCGTCGAGCCCGAGCAATGCCGAGACCGCGCGCTCGGGCGACCCGCGGAAGAACGTTGACACGACACGAGTAAGCGCCCCGCGCCGAGCCTTCGCTGCTGATAGCGCTGATGAGTAGACGTACCGCAATCCCTCTCGCTCGTGCGTGACGAAGCCCTTTTGCTCCAGCAGCGTGAGCATGCCGCGCACCGCCGAGTACGTCGGCGGCGACGCGATGGCCTCACGAACGTCGGCCACGCTGGCCTCGCCGAGGCGAAACAGCACTTCCATGATCTGGCGCTCGCGTGCGCCGAGTGAGTCGAGATCGCCGAGGGTGGGCATGAATGCGACGTAGTGTGAGAATGCTACTGTACTAGCACCTGTCAATACATTAGCATGCGCACTGCGGCGTGCGCAAGGGCCACGTCGTCCGATCTCCCACCCACAGGATCAGCATGCGTATTCCACGAGAATGGTGCGCGGCCGCGATGAGTCTCTGGTTCGCCTCCAGCGTTGCACGAGCACAGCGTCAGGCCAGCAGGTTGGACACAGAAAGGCCAATTGTCGTTCGGCACGTGGGCATCATTGATGGCACCGGCGCTCCGCTCCAGCGTGACATGACCATGGTCATCGCCCACCGACACATCGCGGCGTTGGGCCGCGACGGCCGCGTCCCGATACCGGCGCGGGCGATTCGCGTCGATGGGCGTGGCTTGTTTGCTGTGGCTGGGCTTTGGGACATGCACGCGCACCTCACGACGCGAGGCGAGCTCGCGTTTCTTCTTTCGCGCGGAATCACATCCGTACGCGACATGGGGAGCGTGATCACACTCGTCAAACCGTGGCGCGACTCGATCGCCGCCGGGCTACTCGACGGTCCGCGCATCAAAACGTCAGGCCCGGTTCTCGAAAGCCCAAAGTCGATCGAGGCCATGAGTGCTGCGCAAGTGAAGCACGGAGACGGCGCAGACGTCGCGTGGCGAATCAGTGTCCCTTCGCCCAACGAAGCGCAGCACGCCGTAGACTCCGTAGCCGACCTCGGTGCCGATTTTCTCAAGGCGCGCACGTATGCGGATGTTGAAACCTATTTCGCAATCGCTGCTGCGGCGCGGCGGCGGGGAATCATGTTCGTTGGTCACCCGCCATACGGACTCCCGACTACGGCGGACGTCGTCTCGGACTCAGGTCAACGAACCTTAGAGCACGGGTTCTATCCGGATCGCGTGGATACGCTGTCGAGTGCGTCGCTGGCGCGAGTCACCAGCGCCTATCGACGAAATGGAACAGTGCTCGTGCCCACGCTCATCACGTGGGAAGCCCATCGCATACCTGCGGACTCCGCGGCCACGCTGCGTCCGGAAACAAGCTGCGGCCCAATGCCGCGCGACGTACTCGCGAACGTGACCAAGCGATGGGCCACCTACTCGTTCGAGCGAGGCACGAGCCGCGAGTCGAAGGAGTTGATGGGCATCTGGAACACGGTGCTCGATCGCCACTTTCGCGACCTGGCAACGCTGTATGCGGCGGGTATTCCAATACTGCCGGGTACCGATGTGCCAGGCTTTGCCTGTCCGCACATTGCGCTCAACCGTGAGCTCGAGATGTTCGTCAGCAGTATTGGCATGACGCCACTTCAGGCGATTCAGAGTGCGACGATCGCACCGGCGAAGTTGTTCTCGATGCAGGACTCACTCGGCACGCTCGAACGGGGGAAGCTCGCCGACATCGTGCTGCTCTCCGCGAATCCACTCCTGGACATTCGTAACCTTCGTCGCGTCCACACCGTCATCGCGAACGGTGTAATCCTTCGCGACATGCCGACTCGCGAGCAGGACCTGTGACCACACGTGGCCCACATGCTCGTCAGTCGTGCGCATGTTCCCCAAGCCGATCCGCAGACGGACGCGTCCCTTCAGCACTGTATGAGTGATGTACGCTGAGCCGGCCGCGTTCACGCGTTCAGCGATTGCCTCATTGGATGCATCGGCCGCGTCGTCGTCAAGTGTCGGAAACACACCACTGCCATCGTCTGCTTCCGTCCGCTATCTGAAAACGTCACCCTATCGTGAGTAGCTTCGGTTTCTCTAGCGCGCCAATCACCCGGCGGCAGTCCGTTCATTCCGATTCTTGAGCGACGATAGCGACAATTCCATGTAGACGTCCGCATCGATGTACGGGCGCGGCATTGGAAACGGCTTGTGCTCAAAGCCGAGTGATTCGTAGAGTTTGATCGCCGGCACGAGCCGCGAATTCGAGACGAGAACTACCTTCTGGGCGCCACGCCCAAGGGCAAATTCGATTACCTCGCGTGCGAGAATGCGCCCGAGGCCTCGGCCCTGTGCTGATGGATCTACCGCGAGCTTGGCGAGCTCGAAATCACCGTTGTCCTGCAGCTTTGCGGCGCAGCACCCGATAACGCGATCGCCCTCGAGCGCGAAGAAGATCTCACCGCCTGGCTGGATGATGTGACCTTCAGGATCGCCGAGATATGCTTCGTCGAGCGGCTCGACTGTGAAGTATTCTTCGAGCCAGCGGCGATTCAGGCGCGCGAAGTCGCCGGCAAGTGAAGGCTGGTACGGAACGATCATTCTCAACAATAATGCCGTGAGCCGACGTCGGACCATGCGGGATCCTGGCGCAGAACGACGCGACGACGCGAAGCGCTTCAGGATCGAGATGATTCTCGATCGCTGGTTCCGTCCGGCACGATGGGCGGCACGTACGTCGTATGCATTGCATTTGCAAAGCGGGCGGCCAATCGCGGTGGATCGGAAGGAGGTGCGGGTGTCGCGCCCCAATCGCCCGCCGCTCCGGATCGCATTCGCGTCGGACTTTCATGCAGGAGCAACCACCGATGGGCGCGTACTGCGCGCGGCGTGCGAGGCCATCAATGCGCTCGAGCCAGACGTCGTGCTCCTCGGTGGCGATTTCGTGAGTGTTCGCGCCAACGACATTCATGAACTCGCACTGCTGCTCGCCGATTTACGCGCGCCGCTCGGTGTGTTTGGTGTGTTTGGCAATCATGACATTCGCGGCAATGTTCCCGTCATTGCCGACGCGTTACGAAACGCCGGAGTTCAACTCCTCGTGAACGAGACGGTGACGCTGCCGCCACCACATGACGACGTGACGATCATCGGATTGGATGACCCGATCATCGGTGCACCGAGTGGTGAGTTGTTGGATGACGTGACGACTGGTGTGCGCGTGCTGCTGATGCACGCACCCGATGGAATGCTCTCCGCAGGCGACCGGCACTTTGATCTTGCACTGTGCGGCCACACGCATGGCGGCCAGATCGCGATGCCGGGAGGCACGGCACCGTACCTCCCGCATGGCGAGCTATCGCGAACGTATCCCGTTGGCGTTTATCACCTTGGGCCAGTAAAGAACCGCACACTGCTTGTGACGCGTGGCGTGGGTTGCAGCACCATCCCCGTCCGCGTTTGTTGCGACGCAGAGGTGCATCTCATCACGCTTGCTGCTTCGTCTCCTGCGTAGTACGCGGAATGGCTGCGTACACGCGTGTGATGAATGCGGAGAACTCCTGCATGTAATTCCGCAGGAATTCTTCAACGGCCGGATCCGAAACATTTCCGTCTTCGTCCACGAGACCGGGCGTGAACTGGATGTACGCCTCGATGGCATTCATCTGCGGTGAATTGCAGAAGCTGAGCAGGCTGCGAAGGTGTTGCTGCGCCACAGCCGTGCCGATCTTTCCGGGCGACGCGCCGATCGTCGCCGAGGGCTTTCGGGCGAAGGAGTTTGTGCCCCATGGGCGGCTCGCCCAATCGATGGCATTCTTCAATCCACCGGGAATGGAACGATTGTACTCGGGCGTCACGAAGAGCACGGCGTCCGATCGCGCGATGGCTTCCTTCAGCGCCTTGCCAACGGGCGGATAGTCCGCGTCGTAGTCAGAGCTGTACAGCGGCAAATCGCGGAAGGAGATCTCGTGCATCTCCAGCTGAGGCGGAGCGAGGCGGACCAGCGCCTTTGCGAGCAAACGGTTGATTGATTTGCTGGAGAGGCTGCCGACGAAATAGCCAACGGTGAAAGGTGTCATAGTTTGCGCACTCTGCATCAGTTAGGCCCAATATCGGGCACGCCCGAAACTTTCGATTTCCGCTCGTCGTAACTCCCGAAGCGGCTCCTGACCCGCTACCCCACCTGATCCACCACTGGAGCGTGGATGCCAGCAACAACAATACGGCTCGCGATCCTCGCCGTCGCCAGCGCAGCACTCGTCGCCTGCAACGCGGGAAACCGGGAAGCCAAGCGCCTCCGCGAGTCCTGCGATGCAGGCGACGCCACGGCCTGCAATCAGTTTGCGGTGAAGCTCGAGAAAGGCGAATACGTCCTCCGCGACGAGGTCCAGGCGGCCTTGCTGTTCGAGCGCGCCTGTGACGCCAAGGTAGGCGACGGATGCACCAGCTTCGCCGGCCTGCTGCAGCGCGGCGCGGGTGTAAAGAAAGACACCACGCGCGCAGTCACGCTCCTCACGCGAGGCTGCGACATGAAGTCCCTCGAGGGCTGCATGCGCCTCGGCGTACTCTATAGAAGGGGCGCGGTGGTTCCGCGCGACGATGCACGTGCTGCCACGCTGTTTCAGCAGGCTTGCGACGGAAGCAACATCGCCGGCTGCGCGCATCTCGGAGCTCTCTACGCGGTGGGCGAAGGCGTGAGCCAGGACTATGCTCGCGCCGCGACGTTGTTCACGCGCACATGCGCCGACAGCACCGTCGTGGTGGGATGTGTGGGTCTTGGCCGGCTCCATCAGGCCGGCGCAGGCGTGGCGAAAGATGATTCACTCGGCGTGAAGCTCTTCAAGAGAGCATGCAATGGCCAAGAGTCGTCCGGCTGCTTCGAGCTGGGCATGGCGAACGAATTGGGACGCGGGGTTTCGCAGAACTTCACCCGCGCCGCGCAGCTCTATCGCCAAGCGTGCGACCAGAAATACGGCGAGGCTTGCGCGCGTTTCGCTGATCTCGTCGAGAAGGGCGCTGGTACATGGCGTGATCCGCAGCGAGCGGCTCAATTGCGGCGTCAGGCCTGTGACTATGGCCATGCGGAGTCGTGCTCGAAGCAAGTACGGGGGTCCGCGTGACCGCAACAGAACAGCGTGTCTTGCTCAGCGTCGATCACCTGACCAAGAAGTACGGCGACGTCACTGCCCTCGATGACGTCAGCTTCAGCATCACCGACGGAATCACCGCCATCCTTGGCGAGAACGGAGCAGGGAAGAGCACCGCGATCAAGATCCTGCTCGGACTCCTCCAGCCGACGTCCGGTACCGCAACAATTCTCGGGCATGACGCATCGAGCAGCGTCGAGACGCGTGCTCGTGTGGGCTACATGCCCGAGCATGATTGCCTACCGAGCCTCATCAGCGCTGCGGAATTCCTGACGCACATGGCGGAGGTGAGTGGACTGCCGCCGTCGATGGCGCGCACGCGGGCCGCCGACACGCTCCGTCATGCCGGGTTGTTCGAGGAGCGCTATCGCGCGATCGGTGGATACTCCACGGGCATGAAGCAGCGCGTGAAGCTCTGCCAGGCGCTTGTGCATGATCCAGCGTTCGTCTTTCTCGACGAGCCAACGGCCGGACTCGATCCAGCGGGACGCGAAGAGATGCTCGCACTCATTCGCAAGACGCACCGCGAGTTCGGCATCAGCGTGTTGTTCTCCTCGCACCTCATGGCCGACGTCGAGCGCACCTGTGATCGCATCATCGTGATTCAGGGCGGACATCTCGTGCACTCCGGCGAAGTGTCGCAGTTCACCAAGGATACGGAGACGGTGTTCATCGAAGTCGATGCGAACCGAGAAGAGTTGGTGACGGCGCTCCGTGAGCGCGGCGTTGTCGTCACTCCCGATGGTGGTGGACTGACGATCGAAGGTCCTGATGTCTCCGTGTACGACCACGTACGTGACGCGCTGGTGCAAACCCAGGCACCGCTGCGTCGCATGGCGCCGCGTCGACGCGCGTTGACCGAGTTGTTCGAGCGAGGTGAGAAATGACGAGCGGCACCGTATTCGACATCGGCTACCAAAACTATCACGGCGTCCGGGAAGGACGCAGTCGTGGACGGCTCGCGGTGTACAAGGACGGGCTCCGTGCCGCACTCGGACTCGGTCGTGGTGGTCGCGCGAAAATTCTGCCGTGGTTTTTCATCGGCGTGCTATCCGCAATTGGACTGGTGATGGCGCTCGTTGCTGGTGCTGCCGAGCGGCTTGGCGGGCCCGGATCGGCGGAGAGAGCGCATATTCCGACACATTCCGATTTCTACGGAATTGCATCGATCATCTTGTTCGTATTTGCGGCGGTGGTAGGACCTGAGTTGCTCTGCCGCGACAAGCGTGATGGCGTGATCAACCTGTATCTCGTCCGCCCGCTCACGGGGGCCGACTACATACTCGGCCGCTGGCTCGCGCTTCTCACGGTAATGGTTCTCGCGGCGTGGCTGCCGCAGATCATCCTGTTCCTTGGCTTATCCGGCGGCGATCCCTTGCCCATGGAATATCTCAAGGCGCATTGGTGGGATGTTCCGAGATTTTTGACGGCGGGGCTCGTGATGTCACTCTATGCGACGACTATCGCGCTGCTGACGGCCTCGTTCACGAGCCGGCGCGCGTATGCGTCAGTGTTTCTTGTCGGTCTCTTCGTGATCACGACGCCGTTCACCGCTGGGCTGGCGCAGGAAATGAAGGGATCGGCCGGCGAATGGATGTCGATGTTCAATCTCACGAACATTCCCGTGCATGTGAACGACATCATCTTCGGTGAAATCAGTGAGATCACGAGTGAAGCTCCTGCACGGAAGCTCGCCTCGTGGATTCTTGCGAGTTGGTGCGCTGCGTGGACGATCATTCCTGCAACGATACTCTGGGCTCGCTACCGGAGGCTCGCACCATGAGCGCCGTGCCAGTCATTCGAGTCGATGCTGTTTCGCGTTGGTTCGGGAGCGTTGTCGCGGTGAGCGACGTGTCGTTTGATGTCATGCCAGGAATCACGGGTCTGCTCGGTCCCAACGGTGCAGGCAAGACGACGCTGCTCCGCATGATGACGGGCCTTGCAGCGACGTCCGCCGGAACTGTGACTGTGTTTGGAGAGTCGGTGCGTGACAACACACCGCTCTACAAGCGCATTGGCGTGATGTCCGAGCACGAGACGGTCTACGGGTTCATGAAAGGACGCGAGTTTGTGCGGATGATGGGCAAGCTGCGCGGCGTGGAGAATCTTGACGCTGCTGTCGACAAGGCAATCGCGCTCGTCGATCTCGCGGACGCGCAGCATCGCTCCATGCAGACGTACTCGCGCGGGATGCGCCAGCGCATGCGTCTCGCCGGCACGCTCGTGCACGACCCCGAAGTGCTCATCCTCGACGAACCGCTCAACGGCGCCGACCCTCGGCAACGCTTGCACTTCAAGCACCTGTTGCTGCAGCTCGCAGCTGAGGGCCGGACGATCGTGATCTCGTCACACATCCTCGAAGAGGTGGAAGAGCTGGCCGACAACGTGTTGCTCATCGTGAACGGCAAGCTTGCGGCGTCGGGCGGCTTCCGCGCCATTCGCGCTGCGCTGAACCAGCGTCCGTATCACGTGCGCGTGATCTGTGATGCGCCGCGAAAACTGGCAGGAGCAGTGGTGAACCTTCCGTCTGTTGACGCCGTGCATGTCGATCCCGACGGCGGGATCATCGTGCTGAGTCGCAACGTGCTCGACCTTCAGGTGGAGCTCCCCCGTCTCGCACAGAAGGAATCGGTGAGCCTGCGGCGAGTTGAGCCGCTTGATGATTCGTTGGAGAGTGTGTTCGGCTACCTGGTGGAGAACTAGCGCATGGGCTCCGTGTATCTCTTGTCGCTTCGCCAGCTCGCAGGCCGCTGGCGTCTCTCCATCATGACAGTCCTTGCTGCCATGCCTGTGGTGATTGCGATCCTCATGCTGGGCAATGGGACAGCACCGTCGGTTGCGCAGTTCGAGACGGCTGTCTTAAGCGCGATGCTCTCAGGATCGATTGCTCCGCTCGTGGTGCTCGCCATTGCAGCGGCGGCGTTCGGCAATGAAGTAGAGGATCGCACCCTCGCCAACCTCACCTTGTCGCCGGTGCCGCGTTGGCAGATTGCGCTCCCCAAGCTGTTGGCAACGATCACCGTGGCGGGCCCGTTCATCGCCATCAGCGCGTTCGTCACGGCCTATGTCGCATTCCTCGGCGATCCGCGCGCGGCGATCGCGGTAACCGTGTCGGCCGTTGTCGCGGTGGCGATGTACGCGTCGGCGTTCGTGTGGCTGGGTCTCGTGAGCACGCAGGCGATTGGAATCGGCTTGCTGTATATCGTGCTCTGGGAGGGATTCTTCTCGGGGTTCGTGTCGGGCGTGAGACTATTGAGTATCCGTCACTACTCAATCGCATTGATGCACGCGATGGATGCGCGGCGGTTTGCGTTGGCGGATCAGCCGGGAACTGCCGCGGCTATTGTTTTGTCGAGTGTGGTGATTGGTGGATTTCTATTTCTGACAATTCGGAAGCTGAGAGCGATGGATGTTCCGTAACCGAAGAGCGGTTGCGCCTCCGGCGCTGGCGCACAGATGACGCAGATTGAACACAGATTTCACAGATACAGCGGGGCATTGGTGCACCGCCTCTATCCAGAAAACATCAAAGACATCTCGCTGGCTTTTGATACGAGCGGAACTGCTTAACTGCAGAGGAGCGATCCGAGCCCATCTGTGAAAATCTGCGCCATGCGCGTCCAGCGCCGAAGGCGCAAATGCGCGGCGGTAGAAGCGTGAGGTGCAGATTCCTCGACTTCGCTCGGAATGACACCGCACTACGCTCGGAATGACACCGCACTACGCTCGGAATGACGCCTAGTCGTTCGTGTCGACAATCGGTCCGGCAGTCGCCGAGGCAAGTGATGGATGCTGGCGCGCCCAGTCGAGCACGGCCTGTGGTACCAGCGTCGCCACCGCATGCAGGCACCGTCACGCGAAAACGCAGAGAGCCAGTCCGCGACGGATCATATTGTTAATTAGAGTGTCAAAAAATTGACCCTCGGATAGGTGAGCCGAATACGGGAAACAATCCGCGTTTCGGGAATGAGAACCTCTTTCAAATTCGCTGTCCTGCTCGTGCTCGCCGCCGCAGACCTTCAGGCACAGACAAGCACCTTCCGGCCAGGCACCGTCGTCGAAGTGAACGGCATCCGCGGCGACGCCGTCTCGTCATCTCCTTCATTAATAGTGCTGCGCACCGATCACGGGCTCGACTCCATTCCGATTGCAGCGATCCGAGACTGGCGCTGGCAGGGGACACATGTCGCCACAGGCGCCAAGATCGGATCGATCACGGGTGCCATTTCGGTCGGCCTGCTCGGAGTCGCCTTTTCCGGCCTTTGCGAATCGGACTGCGGCTCCGCGGCCACCAACGGTCTCCTCGTAGGTGCCGGCATTGGAACCGTACTCGGCGCCGGCGCCGGGGCGATCATCGGATCGGTATTCCAAAAATGGAGTGAGGAGCGGGGAAGCACCCCCGTCGTCGCCGAAAGCCGGCTCGCCAAATCACCGGTTCACGTCTACATCACACAAGGCACGTCGACGACACAAGCCGGCGCGCAGTTCACGCTCGGCAAAACGCGAATTGGCTTGGAAGGCGCACGCCTCGATCTCGGTCAAGGCTTCACATCATATGCAGTCGGCGATCCCAGCGACCCACGCTCGCGGGTCACTGCTGAAACAATCCGCGCCGGACGGCAGGGCGGCGTCGTCGTCGAACAGCAACTCGTTGGCGATTTTTGGGCAATCGGCTCAGTGATGCGCCGATCGACAACCGAAACAACTACCACGAGAGACTGGCGCAACGGTACCGGGCCGGACTTCTCTCATCCGCTCGTCACCACGACATCACGCAGCGCCGCCATATTTCGCGGCGACATTGGTCTTGTCTTCAGGCATCGCGTATTCGACGACATCTACTTTCGCGCCGACGCACGCATTCACTCGCTCACTGCCGGAATCGAGATCTAGTCCGCGGAGCGAACAAATCGTTCGAGCACTTCCTCCGCCGCGGGCTCGTACGCTTCCACCGGAGGAAGCCCGCCATCGAGCAGCGGACCGCAGTCGCGGAGCAGTCGCGCGACATCATATAGAAGGCGACTGACATCGTGGTGATCGGTGACGCACGCGTCGATCAGCTCCGCGATGTACTCCGCGACTGGCTGTGCATCGCCGACGGCACCCCATCCAATTGCCACGAGCGCGGCATCGAGTTCCGGAACCGCCCCACCGCCGGCGCGATCGTCCCGGAAGCGCGCGCGCAGAGCAGAAAGCGCAAACACCTAGCCGACGTAGGTGTACGCGAACCCTTTCTCCTGTGCGCGGTTCGTCACGATCACACCGGCCGCGACCACACGCGCCGTGGGTGTCACCAGATTGGCGCGAAGGTCCGCCTCAACATCCGCTGCGTTCAGTCCGCCCTCGCTCGCCGCCGTGCGAGCAATGCGCGCCGTCGACAAGCCACACACCGCGACGATCACACCACGCGCCGCGAGATCATTCGCCGCCTTCACATTCGCATTCTTCGTTGCCACCACGCCTCCATCCATCACCTTCTGCGACTCACCAATCTTGTATTTGGCCCACATCGCATCATTGAATCCAAACACCGCCGCAGCATGCCGCACGCATACGATCACATTGATGTCGGAATCCTTCAACTGATAGACGGGTCCGGTGTTCGCTGCGAGAAAGTTGCGCGCAAACGCCCAACCCATGCCGCCGTTCTCCGTACTGGTACAATCATAGATGTTCTTGTGCTGGCCCTTGAAGTCGTCGAGCCATGCATCGGCGGGGTGCGTGTTGGGCGCAGACGCAGACGCAACCGAGGGAATCGCGAGCGCAGTACCAATCGCGGCGAGACGGCCAAGAAATGAGCGGCGGGGAACAGTCATGACAAATGGATGTGAAGAGGGTCTACTACCAATATATTCTCAGAGTCGAGCCCACACGGAAGGACACCGAATGAAGTTGTTCGCGAGCGCTACCCTGTTTCTGGCTTTTGCATCCACCGCAACTCGGGCGCAGGTGAACGCCGGAGCACAAGCGTCCACGGCGAGCCTGCCGTTCACCGTCACACAGGTGACGA
Organism: Gemmatimonadales bacterium; assembly: GCA_038323865.1. Lineage (GTDB taxonomy): Bacteria > Gemmatimonadota > Gemmatimonadetes > Gemmatimonadales > Gemmatimonadaceae > AG11. The sequence goes on along the minus strand of JBBQHJ010000007.1, from coordinate 30,577 downwards.
CGCTCAACCTTCCGTGGCGCATCGCGTTCCTGCCAGACGGACGCATGCTCATTACTGAGAAAGTCGGCCCGCTCTGGCTCGTCACGCAACAAGGCGCGAAGACACCAGTCGCAAATGTTCCGGCCGTTTTGTACGGCGGGCAGGGCGGAATGCTCGGCGTCTATACCTCGCCGAACTACGCCACCGATCACAACGTCTATCTCACCTATTCCGAACCGGGCGACGGCGGATCCAGTCTCGCACTCGCACGCGCCAAGCTCACGCTCGGTGACAACACTGCGAGCCTCGTTGGACTTCAGGTCATATGGCGCGACGCTGAACGCGGACGCGGTGGTCAGTTCGGAGCGGCCGTCGCGTTCTCTCCTGACAAGCGATTTCTCTTCTTGACCGTCGGCGATCGCCAGCGCATGACGCCTGCGCAGGATCCAAATTCGCCACTCGGCAAGATTCTTCGCCTAACGCTCGACGGCAAACCAGCACCGGGAAATCCAGAAGCAGGCAAGACGGGCGCAGCGAGCCTCGAGATCATCAATCCGCCTCGCAACACCGAAACCGCCAAGACCGCGCCAGTCGTCAACACGTACAATTTCGCGGGGCCGAATCTCACGCCCGCTGAAACGTGGAGCACCGGTCATCGCACGCCGTATGGCTTGGCGTTCGGACCCGATGGACGGTTGTGGGAAGCAGAACATGGCCCACGTGGCGGCGACGAACTGAATCTCATCGAAGCCGGCAAGAATTACGGTTGGCCACTCGTATCGTATTCCGTGAACTACGACGGCACGTCGATTCCGAGTCCCGATACTCGGCCCGATCTCACCAAGCCCGTGATCTACTGGACGCCGATCATCGCGCCGGGAAGTCTCACGTTCTACAACGCCTCGATGTTTCCTGCGTGGAAGGGATCGGCGCTGATAGGCGGCATGGCAACGCTCACGCTCAATCGAATCACGTTCGACGGAAAGGGCGGTGCGTCATCAGCAGAGCGCTGGATGGTTGGTCACCGCATTCGTGATGTGGCCGTCGCTCCGGATGGCGCCGTATGGATGATCGAAGACGCCAATCCGGGCGGAGTGTTCAGGGTTACGCCGAAGTAGTCTTGTTCCGCGTTCCGACGTAGGGCAGCAGGAACATGTAGGCGCCCGTAAAGAACATCACCGCGAGCGGAAGCAGGGGCGAATAAGTCACGAGGTTCGGAGGATTTCCTCGCCCCATTCCTATCTGCACGAGGTTGGCAATGACTGTCACCGTGAAGAGGACAGACATCCAGCGGTGAAACTGTCGGATCCAGCTGTTCCTGCTCATCACTCCCTCCCGAACTGTTCGGCGTACTCCGCGTGCAGACGCTGCCACCCGCCGAACTTCATCGCATCGGGACCGACAGTGCGACCGATAGGATCATCAGCAAGCAGGTGATCGAGCACGTCGAGACAGAGGTGCCAGCCTGCCGCGCCCATCGCGATGTACCGGCGATCGATGCTTGCCCACAGCGTCAAGCGTGTACCGCTGCCGACTGGTTCGAGCTCCCAGCGCATGTTCTGGTCGCCCCAATTGTGTTCGAGCAATTTCGGCGGGTCGGCGCGCGTGACTTTCGCCTCACTCGCGGGCACGTGCGGTGCGCCTGCTGTGGTGAGCTTCACCGTGGCGCCAACCGTTCCGAGATTCTTGTCCGCATCGAATGGAGCCCACTCGCGTAGCTGGGCGGGATCGGTGATCGCCTGCCAGACTTTGTCCGGAGAGTGCCTGAGTTCTCTGACGAGAACGAGCGTCCACTTCTCTCCGCCGTCCTTGCGCACGGTCGCACCGCGCGCGGGACCTGGAACGTACTGCTCGCGAGTGGTCATTTTGATTTCCTCTTCTTCTTGGGATGCATGCGATCGAGGTGACGCTCGAGCGCATCGACGTGAGCGGTCCAGAACGCACGGAAGGGAGCGAGCCACTCATCCAGCTCCTGCAGTGGCTCGGCCTTCAGGCGGTAGAGGCGCCGTTGTGCGTCCACCGTGGACTCCACGAATCCGGCGTCACGCAACACGCGCAGGTGCTTGGACACCGTGGGCTGCGACATGCGCAACTGGCGCTCGATGTCTCCCACGGTCTGCTGGGACGACACCAGAAGGCCGAGAATGGCGCGGCGGTTCGGTTCGGCGATGATTTCGAAGACGGATTGCACGGCAGGTATATACCACAAGCGGTATATACTTGTCAAGGCATATACGCGCCGTCAAAAAAGCTGACTCAGTGTGAGTCGGCCCTCAGGCGCAGAGTTCCCGAAATCGGAACCTGCCGCTCCACGTACTCGGACTTCGATTCAAGGCACACGCGCAGCCCCGATGCATTCGTCTCGTAACGCACGCACGTCGACTTGGTCTCGCGAACGGTTTTCGTCGTCTGGTACGTGACCTTGAGCGTGGGCGTCGTCATGTCAGCCACCAGGAGCACATCATCACACTGATAGGCGCTGCTGCGCTCGTTCCGCGCGGGAAGGTTGCGACACGGTCCGGGCTGCGCATCGATGATGGCCATGTTGCCGAGAAGACGCACAGTTCCAGCGACCATACGATCAGTGCCGGGTAGTTGCTCGCTGAACTGATAGATGGCGTCCCTGAACGCCGGAGTCGGCTCCGGCTCGGGAGTATGCGTCGCACACGCGGCAAGCAACGGTACCATCACAAGCGCTGGCTTTCTCATTTCGCAAACTTTCGCACGAGGAGGGCACCACCAAATACCGCACTCGGCGCCATGAACAGGATCGCTGAGAGCTGCGACCACTTCGCATCGGTCGACGGTGACATCACGAGCGATGCCGCTGCGCCGAGCGCAATCAGGGCGCCCACGGCTTGCGCCGAGCCCGAGAGCTTCGTTGCCACAAAGCCTCCCAAGGCGGCGAATACCATACCATAGACAGTGCTGATGATCATGAACATGAGCGAGGCCGTCGCGTGTGGATTGTGTCCGCTGAGCTTGAACAACAGCCCTGCCGACACCGCGAAGATCATGTAGCCAACGAAAACAGCAATCGTGCGACGGAGTAATCTCATGGCTATTGCGTCGTGGTACCAGTAGGCGTCTGCAACTGCGCGATCGAACTTGCGTGTGGAAAGATCGCTTTCTTTGATAGTGAGCGGTTGGAATGTGGGTACGGCAAGCGTGCCGAGTGCTAGCCGACCGGGACGGGAAGCCGTAATCTCTAGCATGCGCTTACTCCTCGTCTCTGTACTCGTGGCCGCAAGGGCCACGACGCTCTATGCCCAGCCGAGCATCACTGACACTCGGCTCCTAAGCCAGCCTGCGATCAGTTCCACGCATGTCGCTTTTACGTATGCGGGCGACCTGTGGATCTCGCGATCGGAAGGAATGGAAGTGCGACGGCTCACGACCGCCGACGGTGATGAATTGAGCCCCGTGTTCTCACCCGACGGGAAGATGATCGCCTTCAGCGGGAATTACGACGGCAACATTGACGTGTATGTGATGCCGTCATTGGGCGGCACGCCGAGGCGCCTGACATATCATCCGGACGCCGACATCGTGCAGGGCTTCACCCCCGACGGAAAGAGCGTCCTGTTCACGAGTGGGCGGTCGAGCCATACGAACCGCTACACCCAGCTCTTCACCGTCTCCATAGAAGGGGGGCCCGAAACGAAGCTCCCGATTCCGAATGCGGCGCGCGCGTCGTACTCGCCCGACGGGAAGCGCATTGCCTACAATCCCATCGCGGGGCGCTTCGATGAATGGAAGCACTATCGGGGCGGTACGGCGTCGGTCATCTGGCTCTACGACGTGGCCACGCACGCAGTCGAAAAGATTCCGCAACCTGAAGGGCGCTACAACGATGTAGATGCGCAGTGGATCGGCAACACGGTCTACTTCCGATCCGATCGCGACGGCGAGTTCAACGTCTATGCGTACGATGGCGGCACGAAGAAGGTGAAGCGTCTCACCACGCACACTGATTTCCCCGTTCTGAATCTCAGCGCAGGCGCGGGGAAGCTGATCTATGAGCAGTCCGGCTATCTGCACATTCTCGATCCGGCGACGGCAGGAAACGGTCGCAAGCTCGCGATCGGTGTCGCGGCTGATCTTCGGGAGACGCGCCCGCGCTTTGTGAAAGGCGACCGATACGTGCGCAATGTGGCACTGTCGCCGAGTGGTGTGCGGGCAGCGTTCGAGTATCGCGGGGAGATCGTGACGGTGCCCGTCGAGAAGGGCGACGCGCGCAATCTCACCAATTCCGTCGCTGCGAACGACCGGTCACCCGCCTGGTCGCCAGACGGTTCGCAGATCGCGTACGTCTCTGATGCGAGCGGCGAATACGAGCTCAAGATCGCGCAGCAGGACGGCCGCGGCGCGGTGAAGACGTGGAAGTTCACGGGACACGGTTTCTATTCGAACCTCGAGTGGTCACCGGACGGAACGCACATCGCGTATGCCGACAACTCGATGAGCACCTATGTCATCGATGTGAAGACGGGCGTAGCGAAGCTAGTGGGGAGCAACAAGCTCTACGGACCAGCGGGCCAGTCGGAGATGACATTCGCGTGGTCGCCCGACTCCAAATGGATTGCCTACACGGCGAACATCAAGTCGCTCGTCACGGCGCTCTCGGTCTACAACGTGGCGGAGGACAAATCGTACCGCGTGACGGACGGATTGAGCGAGGTGAGTACGCCCGCGTTCGACAAGAGTGGAAAGTACCTGTACCTCTTCGCGTCAACGGATGCTGGTCCGCTTCAGGATTGGTTTTCGCTCGCCACCGCAGACTACCGTCGGACGAGGAATATTTACGCGATCGTGCTACGCAACGACGCTACGAATCCACTCGCCAGGGAGAGCGACGAGGAGAAAGTTGTCGTAGCGCGGACGGACTCCACGCCTGGCGATTCAGCGAGAGCGAACACCGTTCGGCTTACACCAGCGGCTCCGCGTGGTGCCGGCCCGGTAAGAATCGATCTCGATGGGATCGAGAGTCGCATTCTCTCCATGCCGATTGCCTCTGGTGACCTCTCGCAGCTTTCCACTGGTGACGCGGGGCAGATCTACTATGTGCGACGCACGGATGGTCGGGGTACACTGCAACACTACGACCTCTCGAAGCGCAAGGATGAAGTGCTCATTCCGCTGATGAACAGCTTCCTGGTTTCGTCGGATTCGAAGAAGATCCTCTACAACAACGGCAACAACTACTTTGTCTCACCGATTGCCAAGGTGAATGTTGGAGAGGGACGTCTCGCGATTGGCGACGTCGAGGTAAAGATCGATCCACGAGCGGAGTGGACCGAGATCTTCAATGAAGCGTGGCGGATCAATCGCGATTATTTCTACGCGCCGAACATGCACGGCGTGAATTGGGAGGCGAATCGGAAGAAGTACGCGCAGTTTCTCCCAGATGCCGTCACCAAAGGCGACGTCAATCGCATCATTCAATGGACGATGAGCGAGCTGAGTGTCGGTCACCATCGCGGCGGCGGCGGCGATCGGCTCTCGCCGGCCACCACGATTCCCGGCGGACTACTCGGCGCCGATTACACAGTGGAGCACGATCGCTATCGCATCTCGAAAGTGTACGGTGGGCTCAACTGGACGCCGAATCTTCGCTCGCCACTCACGGAGCCGGGCGTCAGCGCGAAGGCCGGTGAGTACATCATCGCGGTGAATGGCGTGCAGGTTCGCGCGCCGATGAACATCTACGGGTCGTTCGAGAACACGGCAGGCAAGATCGTCGATCTCACGCTCGCGTCGAACCCCGATGGGGCGGGCGCGCGCACCGTGCAGGTCGTACCGATCGCGAATGAATCCGCGCTCAGGAATCGCGCGTGGGTGGAGGGCAACTTGAAGACCGTCGATTCCTTGAGCGGCGGCCGCATCGCGTATGTGTATGTGCCCGACACCGGGAATCAGGGTCACGACTACTTCAAGCGCTACTTCTATCCGCAGGCGCAGAAGGATGCGGTCATCGTCGACGAACGCTTCAACGGCGGCGGTCAGTTTGCCGATTACTACATCGACATCCTGCGTCGTCCTCTGATCAGCTACTGGGCAATGCGGTATGGCGACGACATGAAGTCACCGACCGCATCGATACAGGGCCCAAAGGCGATGTTGATTGACGAGACGGCCAGTTCTGGCGGCGACATGCTGCCGTGGATGTTCCACAATCTCAAGATCGGTCCACTCATCGGAAAACGGACGTGGGGTGGACTCGTTGGAATTCTTGGCTTCCCGGTATTGATGGACGGCGGAACAATCACCGCGCCAAACTTTGCGATTTGGACGCCGGAGGACGGGTGGGTGGTTGAGAACGTCGGTGTCGCGCCGGACATCGAAGTGGAGATGTCACCGGCGGCGGTCATCGCCGGGCATGATCCGCAGCTCGAGAAGGCCGTTGAGGTGTTGATGGCGGATTTGAAGAGGAACCCGCCGGTCACGCCGAAGCGGCCGGCGTATCCGAACAAGGTGGTGCCGTGACAGTCTCGTACGAGAACAGCAGGATCATCTTCGACGGCATCATGTCCGCGGGGATCAAGTCCATCTCCGCGCTTCCAGAAACCTGGCTCGGACTCCTCCTGCAGCGCGCTGAAGACGACGCGGACATCAAGCTCGTCCAGGTGGCGAAGGAGGAGGAAGCAATCGGGGTCGCGGCCGGCGCGTATTTCGCCGGCACGCCGCACGTGCTGCTCATGCAGAACCACGGATTCCTCGCTGCCATCAACGGCATCGTCTCTCTCGCACAGCTCTACCACGTTCCGCTGTGCATGCTCGTGGCGCTGCGCGGTCATTGGGGTGAGCCATACCCGTGGCACACGCGCGGTGGCATCGTCACCGAGGGCGTGTTGCGCGCACTCGGCATCCCGTTCGAGTATGCGCGCGATCCACAGAAGGTTGGAAAACAAATCCGCGAGACGTGGACGTTTTCGCAGAGCTCCCTCTCTCCCGTTGCACTGCTGCTCACGCGTGACCTGATGGAAGACTGATGGAACGCAACGGTTGCATTGGGATGATGTACCCCGAGCTGGAAGACAAGCTCGTCGTCACCATCATGGGCGCGTGCGCCCAGGAGCTCTACAACTTTGGCCACCGTGACAACTATTTCTATCTCCAGCATGCAATGGGACTCGCATCGTCCATCGGGCTGGGGCTGGCACTGCACCTCCCGCAAGAACGCGTCATCGTGCTCGACGGAGACGGCTCGGTGCTGATGAACCTCGGCACATTCGCGACGCTCGCGCGCTATCGGCCGAAAAACATGATTCACGTTGTGTTCGACAATGGAAGCTTACTCTCCACGGGTGGCTTCGCGTCGCATACTACGTCGGGGATAACGGATCTCGCGGCGATTGCACGCGGTGCAGGGATCGAGCACGTTGCCGCGGTAGATACCGAAATAGAATTCGGTGAGGCATTCATCGCAGCGCTCGAGCGCGAAGACCTGAGCGTGATCGTTGCTCGCGTGTCTGCTGTTGGACCAGATCACTACGGCATGGATCTCCAGCTTCCCGAGAACGCATTCCGCTTCAGACGCTGGATTCTCGATCGCCAGCACACGTCGTGACCAGCGAACGCCCCGCCTACGATCTCGATGCCTGGCGCCGCAGCATTCCGCTGCTCCAGTCGCACATCCCCATGAACAATTGCTCGCAGGCGCCGCAGACCGACGCCACACGTGCAGCGGCCGAGCGGTATTTAGAGTCCTGGAATACGAGCGGTATGGATTGGGATGCGTGGATGAGCGAAGTCGCGTTAGCGAAAGCGGAGTTCGCGAAGCTGATCGGCGCCACGCCGGATGACATCGCAGTGTTCAGCTGCGTGTCAGAGGCCGCGAGTGCCGTGGCGAGCGCACTCGATCTCGGTGGCAAACGCAGCGGCATCGTGGTGAGCGACATGGAGTTTCCCACGGTCGCGCACGTCTGGCTCGCGCAGGAGCGGCGCGGCGCGCGCGTGTCGTGGGCAGGCGAGTACGACTCGCTCATCGATGAGCGCACTGTGCTCGTGTCGGCGTGTCATGGTTACTACATGAACGGCTTCATGCAGGATACAGCGCGTATCGCGGCGCTGGCTCGCGATGCCGGCGCACTCTCCTTCGTGGACGCCTATCAGACACTCGGCACCATTCCAGTGGACGTGCGCGCGCTTGGTGTGGATTTCCTGGCATCGGGAAATCTTAAATTTCTCATGGGCATTCCGGGAATTGCGTTTCTGTATGTCAGCCCCGAAATAGTAGGACTGCTTCATCCGACAGTTACAGGATGGTTTGGTCGCGCCAATCCGTTCGCGTTCGAGGCTCGCCAGCTCGACTGGTCGCCGACAGCAAGTCGCTTCGACACGGGTACGCCTCCGGTGATCAACGCTTACATCGCGCGAGCAGGAATGGAAATCATCAACGCCGTGGGCACCGGGAGGATTCGCGCATGGCACGAAGTGCTTGACCGGCGTTTGATCGAGGGCGGGCGTTCGCGCGGACTCACGCTGCACGGCTCGGCCGACATGTGCCAGAAGACGGCCACGACGGCGTTCATCGTCGAGAACTCCCACGCGGTTGAAGGAGCCATGCGTGAACGTGGTATCATCGCGTCGGCACGCGGTCCGGTGCTTCGGCTTGCGCCACACTTCTATTCGTCCATCGAGGACGTGGATATCGCGCTCGACGTACTCGCCGATACCGTGAACGCCGGATGAGCGAACTGCGCGAGCAATTCTCATCTCGCCTTGGCGGGTTGATGACAATCGTCGGGGTGTCCATCGGCCTTGGACACGTGTGGCGCTTTCCTTATATGGTAGGAAAGTTCGGCGGCGCTGCGTTCGTGCTCTTCTACACGCTCGTGTCGATCGTCATCGGCGTTCCGGCGCTCATGGCCGAGTTTGCGTTGGGGCGCCACGCGCGGCGTGGGCCGGTTGGCGCGTTCGCGCGCGGTGGCCTGCCGTTCGGCCGATACGTCGGATGGTTCTTTTTCTTCGTCGTCACCGCCGCCACCGGCTACTACTCGGCCGTCATTGGCTGGGTGTTGTACTACACGATCGGCCAAGTGGCGATGCTCGCACACGTGCCGTTCGACGCGGCGGCAATTCTACCACCTGATCACGGCTTTGTGCTGAAGTCCTTTCTACTCCAGCTTGTTTTCACTGCCATTGTGATTCTCGCGTGTGCAATTGTACTCATCAAGGGCGTGCGCAAGGGTATCGAGAAGGTGAGCATGGTTGTGTTGCCCGCGATGACAATCGTCACGATCCTGGTGATGATCCGCTCGCTGACACTACCCGGCGCTCTCGCAGGTGTGCGCTTCTATTTGCTCGAGTTTCGCTTTGCCGATCTGACCGCGAACGTGATGGCCGCAGCGATTGGACACGCGATGTTCGCGCTGTCGCTCGGCGGCACTTTCATGGTGGTGTACGGCTCGTACCTGCGCGATGACGAAAAACTCTCTCGTCCGGCGTGGTGGACGGTGATCGGTGATACCGGGTCGTCGCTCATTGCCGGCCTCGCGGTCATTCCTGCCGTGTTCGCGTTCCATCTCGAGCCCGCGTCGGGGCCGGGACTGATCTTCAATACGCTTCCACGCGTATTCGAAGCGATGCCGGCTGGTTGGCTGTTTGGCTCCCTGTTCTTCATCAGCCTTTTCGCTGGCGGCTATCTGTCGGACATCGGTGCCGTCGAAGTTCTCGTCGCCGGACTGACGGATAACACGTCAATCACCCGCACACGCGCGGTGTGGCTGACGTCGGCCGCGTGTTTCATCCTGGCAATTCCGCCGAGTGTGAACAATGCCATCTTTGTTCCGTGGGATCTGACCTTCGGGTCGGGGATGCAGACACTCGGCTCGTTGTTCGCAGTGGTGACGATCGGCTGGTGCATGCATCGTGGCGCGGCGCTGAAGGAATTGTTCGGCGCCGGTGAGCAGCCGGTGCCGATGTGGGTGTTCTACTGGATTCGCTTCGGCATACCGATCGTTATTCTCGGCGTTGGTGTGTACTGGCTGTTGACGCAGGTATTTCGCACCATGGCGGGTGTGTAAGGTCGAAGGGCGTGCTCGAAGGGCGTGCTCGAAGGGCGTGCTCGAAGGGCGTGCTCGAAGGGCGTGCTCGAAGGGCGTGCTCGAAGGGCGTGCTCGAAGGGCGTGCTCGAAGGGCGTGCTCGAACAGCGCCGTCAGAGCACGCCGTCAGAGCACGCCGTCAGAGCACGCCGTCAGAGCACGCCGTCAGAGCACGCCGTCAGAGCACGCCGTCAGAGCACGCCGTCAGAGCACGCCGTCAGAGGTCGTCCGTCGCACGCGTTTGTTCTGAGTAGCAGCCACTTTCCTCCCTGTCGTGTACCTCGATGCCACTTCTCGCTGATCTTCTCATTGCCCTCGACTCGGGCGCCCTCAAAGTCGTTGATCTCACGCAGCCACTTGGACCCGACACACCTGTGATCGGCCTCCCACCGATCTTTGCGTCATCACCGGGTGTTTCGATGAAAACGATTTCGCGCTACGACGAGAAGGGACCGGGCTGGTACTGGAACACCATCAGCATGGGTGAGCACACCGGAACGCATTTCGACGCCCCGGTGCACTGGATCACCGGCAAGGATTGCAAGGACAATCGCTGCGACACAATTGTGCCGCGTCGCTTTATTGGCCCGGCGTGCGTGTTCGACGTAACGGCCGACGTTGCGACGAATGAGGATTTTCTTCTGATGCCCGATCACGTCATCGCGTGGGAGAAGGAGCACGGCATGATTCCGCGTGGCGCATGGGTGCTGTTGCGCACCGGTTGGAGCAAGCGCGCCGACGCGGCGTCATTCCTCAACGTGAAGGACGATGGACCTCACAGTCCTGGCTTTCACGCGACCACCTCGGCGTTGCTGGCGAAAGATCGCGATGTCCTCGGAGTCGGCGTGGAAACGGTGGGCACGGATGCGGGACAGGCGGGCACGTTCGATCCGCCATTTCCGAACCACACCACGATGCACGGTCACGGGAAGTTCGGACTCGCGAGCCTGTGCAATCTCGATCAGCTACCGGCAACAGGCGCCGTGGTGATTGCGGCGCCGTTGAAGATCGTCGATGGCAGTGGCAGCCCGTTACGCGTGTTAGCGATCACGCCGTAACTCAGGAGTCAGAGATTGCCGCGCAGGCTCTGCTCCCGCTCGATCGCCTCGAACAGCGCCTTGAAGTTGCCGGCGCCGAAGCTTTTTGCGCCTTTGCGCTGTTGCACACCTTGGTCCCTGATAGAAGTCCATGTACCCGTCGATCTGCGACTTACGTTTGCCGGGTGCGGGCTCGTTGATCGGGAACTTGATTCGATCGTTGCTGTTCGCCATGATCTTGGGCATGAGCGACGAACTGCGCGGAATCCCGGCATGAATAGCCCGCGATAATCCTTCCGTTCCACGAGCGAGTGGATGGTGTCGCCGTAGACCTGTCCAATAGCTCGCACGTGTGCGGTGATACTCCGTCGGTATCACACAAGAGGCTCGCGGCGAGACGATTGTCCCGTATATTGGCGGCGGACAATTGATACCGTTGGGATATGGCCGACCAACTCGAACTCCGCCACCTCCGCTACTTCATCGCCGTTGCCGAAGAGCTTCACTTCGGCCGCGCGGCGCGCCGACTCGGCATCACGCAGCCGCCACTCAGCCTACAGATCCAACGGCTGGAAGCAGGGCTGGGCGTGTCGTTGTTCGAGCGCACGAATCGACGAGTGCAGTTGACGCCTGCCGGGAGTGCACTGCTCGAAGAGGCGCGACAAGTGATCGTGCGTTTCAACAACGCCGTTAGCACGGCGCAACGCGCAGCGAACGGCGAAACGGGATCACTGACCGTGGCATTCGCTGCCTCGGTCATGTTCCTCGCGCTGCCGCGCATCATCCGCCGATTTCGCGAGAGATTTCCGGACGTACGCCTCGAACTCCGCGAACTGCCGACCGGTCCGCAGATCACCGCGTTACGCGCCGGAGAGTTGGACATTGGCTTTCTGCGCGAGCCTCCCGAAGATGACGAGCTTTGCACCGAGACGCTGATGAAGGAGGGCCTGTTGCTCGCGCTGAGCAAGCGTCACGAGCTCGCGACGAGAAAGCGTTTGGGCTTGCTCGATGTGGCGGACGAGGACTTTGTGCTCTTTCCGCGCGATCTCGCGCCCGGTCTGCACGCGCACGTCCTGGCGGTGTGCGCCGAGGCGGGTGTGCATCCACGCATTGTGCAGACGAGTCGGGAGCTCTACACGACAGTGAGTCTCGTCGAAGCCGGCATGGGTGTTACGATCATTCCGGCGTCGGTACGAAAGATGGGTTGGCGCGGCGTCCGGTACTATCCGATTCGCTCGCCGTCAGCGGCCACGCGCATTGATGCGGCGTGGCGCGCTGACAATCGGAGTCCCATCATCCCCGCGTTTCTGGAAATCGCGCGGTCGGCGTCACGTGTATGATGGAACCGGTGAAACATGAAGGCAAACATTCACGCAGAGCGCTCGCCATGCAGAGACGTGATTTCGTCATCTCGTCCGGACTTGCCACCGTTGGAGCAATCGCGGGTGTAGCGCCATCGGCGGGGGCACAGCCGTTGACTGATGGTTTCGCACTGGGCGCACCGCAAAGAGCCGGCACGCGCAAGATCCTGATTGCCGGCGGGAACTACGTCACGCCGTTCATCCGCTACATGGCGGAGCTCACTGGAAAGACGCGACCGAAACTCTGCTATCTACCCACGGCGTCCGCGGATAGTCCTGCCGGAATCCTTGCATGGTTTCGCGCCTGCGCTCCGCTCGAAGTCATGCCGTTCGCGCAGGAAAGTTTTATTGCCAGCGACCAGATGACCAAAGGTTGGGACGAGTTGCTGCTCTCCATGGATGGCATCGTCTGCTCCGGGGGCAACACTCTCAATCAACAAGCGATCTGGAAAGCACAGGGCATCGACGTCGTTCTCAAGGAAGCATGGGACCGAGGCATCGTACTCGGCGGCGCGAGTGCTGGCTCACTCTGCTGGTTCGAGGAGGGCACTACCGACTCTCGGCCCAAGGAACTGACGACGGTGCACTGTCTCGGCTTTCTCAATGGCAGCCATAGTCCGCACTATGATCATGAACCGAAGCGCAGGCCGCTGTATCAGAAGCTCATCAGCTCAGGTCAGATGAAGCCAGGCTACGCGTGCGACAATGACGCGGGAATCTATTTCGAAGACAACACGGTCAAGCGCATCGTCTCCGCACGCGCCGGTGCCAAGTGCTACTACGTAAGCATGGTGGCTGGCCAGATCGATGAGCGCGTGCTGGAGCCCGAGCCGATCGCGTGACGACGGTTGCGTCACACAGGAGAATCGGGCAACGGCGGTGATCGCAGTGGAATGAGCGCTCCGCGCTGACCGTCAACATCGAGGAGCCGAAGACGTGCACTCGCGCGCGCGCGCATCGAGGTCTCCGGTGACATACCGCCGGCGATGTCTTGCTCCACTTCAGCACGAAGACCTTGGATCTGTTGCTCCGGTGTACCGCGCTCCATGAGCTGCGCCATTGCAAATGTTGCTGCGGGAATCGGCACGCGCTTGGCTACTACATCCACCAGCACAACGAGCGCACTCGACACTCGGCCTTCGTCGTACGCGCGTCCATCCTGTGCGCGAATGATGTGGCGCAACTCCGCAGCGGGAATGCGCGCATGCAGCGCGCTGGCCGTCGCCGTGAGCAAAGCCGTTGATGACGATGGCCCGAGCAACACGCGTGCGTCGCCCAACTCGCGCGCAAGCGACTGTACTGCGGCAACAATGCGCAAATCATCGGCGCCCTTCAACACACCTTCTCTTGCCTTGTCGATGATCACTTCGGTCGGCAGCCCGCGCGCGCGCGCCGAATCAACCACACGCTCGATCGACGCCTTCGCGTCCGCGCCAAGTCGCGCGGGGAGTTGAGCTGAAAGCGGGCCCGCAGCCAACGTCATCAGCAGGAGAACGCGGCGCATCATGTGCTCCCTCCACGATGCGACACCAGCACCACGGAACTCGGCACACCAAAGTCGTCGCTCCCGGATTCCGGCGCCGAGGGGTCGCGCACCAACCTGCCGTCGACTACGAATCCGTAGGTGTAGCGCCCAGGCGGGAGCTTCACATCGAGCTGCCACGTGCGCCCGTCACCAGACCGGCGCATCGGTAGCGCTTCGGCATTCCATCCGTTGAAGTCGCCGACAATGCTGACTCGCACGGCGGACGGCGCAACGAGATCGAAGCGTACCATCGACTGCGGCGCGGTAGACGCGACGCGGGCGTTGTCGCGCGACAGCAGGAATGTCGCAGTGACGGCGCCGCCGAACAGCACGAACATCGCGCAAGCCGCAATCGCATGCATCGGACGCACATGCCATACACGACGCGTGACCTGTTGCGAAAGCTGCACATCGAGCGCGGAACGCCATTCATCGCGAATGGGAGGTCCGTCGCGGAGAAGATCCACCGCTTGCTCGAGCGATGAGGGGAGGCGTTCGTCGTCAAGCATGACGGTCCTCAGCGAGAATCACCTGGAGTCGTTCGCATGCACGTTGCACACGCATCTTGAGCGCTGAGACGCCGGCGGTTGTCGCCGAAGCCATCTCATCGTACGTGAGTTGTTCGACGTGACGAAGAAGAAATGCTTCACGCTGCATCGGCTCGATCTGCGCGAGTGCGCGTTCGATGGCGTCACGCAAATCAGTGTTGGCCGACGTGGAGGGAACACTCGCGAGCAGCACGACAGGTTCGTCGAGCACAATGCGACGCGTGCGACGTCCGCGCTGCAGAAGTGCCGTCCGGCACCGGTTGACGTGAATGCTCATCACCCAGGTACGGAAGCTCTGCGTCGTGTCATAACGGGAGAGCCATCGGTGTACACGCATCATGGTGTCCTGCGTGACCTCCTCCGCATCGTGAATGTTTCCGAGCATGCGCGTTGCAAATCGCAAACATGGGGGTGCATGACGATCCACCAGCGTTGCGAATGCCGCGCGGTCACCGTCGAGAGCCGCGAGCACCAGCGTGGCATCTGTCATCGTCGTGTGAGTGATACCTTCGAATCGCGAGGCACCGTCACAATGGCACTACATCATCGAATGATGAGGAGCCCTACCATGCCGTTGAACTCGTCTTCCGTTGTCGACAGGCCGGGCGGTGCACGCCACGCGTCGCCGTTGACGCGCAGGTTGATTCGATAGGTACCTGGTGCGAGCCGCAGCGTGGTCTCCCACACTCCCGGTCGGCTTGGACCCAGTGGAACGGGGTTCCAGCGATCAAAGTCACCCGCGATTTCGACGGTGCGCGCATCCGGCGCATAGACCGAAATGGCGTAGAGCGAATCGCCGAGCGGGCGCGTCATGAACGTTGCAACGCCAGCGCGAACTGGAATCAGCTCGGGAGATCCGCCAAACACGCGGGAGAGCCTGATGCCGAATGTTGCCACGCGCGACGGAGTGAGGCCGAGTATCGCGCGCGTGGGTTCGTTGCCGATTGAACCGCGCAGAGACAGCATCGGCGTGGCGTCCCAACTCGCCCCGACAGTGGTCCAGAGCGAATGCGGTGCACTACTTGTCGAGGAACGCAATCCGGCTGTCACGTCGAAGTGAAAAACGCCAGTGGAATAGCGCGTGCGCGCCTGAACATCGGACCAGATCGTGAGATGGTCCGTCGACGTGGTGTCGACCCGGGTCAGTGAGCGCGTGATCGGAATGAAACGGTGGGCAGTATCATTGAAGATGCTATCTGGAACGCCGACGATGTGCGTGGTGGTCTGTCGCGTCGGAGTTCGATACGCATGCGTTGCCGCCGTGATACTCCACATCGACCGCCCGAATTGATGCCACGCGCCGGTCAGGAGTGAATTCATCGGACGGGTGGTGCCGGCATCGTACGCCACCGTCGGTGCAACCCACACTCCCGCCACTCCGTTGGAGACGCTCGCGCTCGATGAAACCCACGAAGCGCGCGTGCCCTCTGACATGTCTCGCGTAGTTGCCGACGTGAGAAATCGAAACGGCCCAATCGGAGGAGGAGCGAGCAACGCCTTCGCCGCAAGCTGATCTGCGGACATGACTCCCGAGAGCGAGAGCCACCGATGATCGAGCTGCAGCATGGCGCGCACGGGACCGGTCGGATCCTCGGTGCCCATGCGCTGCAGGCCCACGTCCACGGCACCGCTCAGATGGACTGGCGATTGTGCCCCGGCGATTGGCGCGCCGAGGGCAAGAAGCAGGAGACTGTGCGGAATACGCATCTATAGAAGCTCGGGGTCAGACGATCTCATTACGTATTACCTGTGCTTGTCAGTGCCAGTCACATTCGGGGGTTCAACGTTGTTCGTCGGCGCTGATCGGCGTATGTTCGGGTGCAGCCAGCGTACTATCAATGAACTATCAATCCGGAATGGTTTGATAGTAGTGGAGAAGCAACGCCTCAGGCAATTATCAATTTATCTTGAATTGATAATAAGCTGATAGTAGCTTGCTCAGAATGAAGATCCCGGTCGCTCCACCAGATCTCATCAGCATCCTTCAAGGTGTCATGACCGGCCCCAACAGTCAGGCGTTAGTGCAGCGCGTGTACAATGGCGGCGTCGGCCCAACTCCGCATGGCAAGTATTCGCACTGGGACATCCTGAGACATCTCCAGCCAGCGAACGGATTGACGTCCGAGCAAACATGGGCCGCCGTCAAGCTGGCACGCGCACAACTGCTGACAACAACGCCTCTCACCGATACCAACGGCAAGCCAGTCGCGTATGCGTTGCCGCCACTCGTACTCGAGCTTCTCCATCGCGTGGATCGAGACGCTGGGGGTGTAATCGGCGCACCTGAGCAGGTGACGAATCCGCAGACCAAGGCGACATACCTCCTCAAATCGCTCGTCGAGGAAGCGATTACCTCCAGTCAGCTCGAAGGCGCATCAACGACGCGCCGCGTCGCGAAGGACATGCTGCTGTCGGGACGCGAGCCGCGCGACCGAAGCGAGCGCATGATCGCGAACAACTACACGGCGCTGCAATACGTGCGCGAGCACCGCACCGAGCCGATTACAGAAGCGCACGTTTTAGCGCTGCAGTCAATCCTCGTCGATGGCACGCTCGACATCGCGGACGGCGCAGGGCGGTTGCGAAGAGACGATGAACACATCGTCGTGGAGGACGAAACGGGGACGATTCTCCACCACCCACCCGTCGAACGAGAATTACCTCGTCGTCTCAAGACACTCTGCGAATTCGCGAACGGCGAGCACACGAAAGAATTCATGCCGCCCGTGATCCGCGCGATCCTGGTGCACTACGGACTTGCATACGATCACCCATTCGTCGATGGAAACGGACGCACCGCGCGCGCACTTTTCTACTGGGTGATGGCGCGTGAAGGATATTGGCTCTGCGAATACATCTCCATTTCACGAATCCTGAAGAAGGCACCCGCGCAATACGCTGAATCGTTCCTCTACACCGAGACGGATGACAACGACGCAACGTACTTCGTTGTGTACCAACTCAACGTCCTGACGCGAGCCATAGCGGACCTTCATGTATACCTTCAGCGCAAGGTTGCTGAGATGCGCGAAGTGGACGACATGCTCCGGCACAATCGTGCGCTACGAGCGGAGCTGAACAGTCGACAGCTCGATCTGCTCACGCATACGCGCAAGTATGCCACCGGCGAGTACACGATCGAGTCGCACAAGCGCGCACATGATGTGGCGTATGCAACTGCGCGGAGCGACCTGTTGGAGTTAGCGAAGCGTGGTCTGCTCGAGCGGCGGCAACGAGGTCGAATGTTTCTTTTTGTCGCATCACCGAAGCTCAAATCGTTGCTTCAGCCGCCGGCACCAACGAAATAAGGTCGAAGCGTTGACTGTCCCCCAATTAACGGCGCTGCTTCGCCTGCCACGCCTGGAAATCATCAACCGCATCCAGCTGGCGCAGGATCTTCGATGACGGATCGATCGTCACTCCCGCCCTCGCGCCAGCGGGAGTCCGTCCCACTCCGTTCGTCATCGGCAACGTCACCGTCTTGCCATCAACGCGCACGTCGAGCGGCATCGGGAACGGCACATTGCCCGGCACGTCCCAACGCACCTTGAGCATTCCGTTCTCACGCGTCGCAACCACCTTCGGCAAGGCGGCCTGATAGAAGTACACGTCAAAGAACCACTTGTAATCCTTACCCGTGACCTTGTTCACGATCTTGAGAAAGCCCTGCGTCGTGCCAAACTGCGGGGTGAAGTTGCCAGGCTTCGGATCGGGACGGCCATACACCAAGGTGCGAATCGACGTGAAGAACGCATCGTCACCAATCAGCTTTCGCAACGTGTGCGCGACCCAGCTGCCCTTGGGATAGATGTCGCCGCGCGGTCCGCCGCTGTCGGCATACACTTCCTTCTCCGAACGCTCTCGGCCCGACACCAGCGGCTGCTCATTGCGAATGGTGTTTCGCTGTGTCCGGAGCTGCGCCATGTAATCGAGCTCGCCACCGAGATACTCGGCGAGGAGCGGCTGCGCGTAAGAGCCGAGTCCCTCGTGGAGCCAGAGGTCGTCGTAGTTGGCGTTGGACATCTGGTTCGCAAACCACTCGTGCGCGAACTCGTGATTCAGGAGGAACGTCCAACCAAACGGCGTCTTCTCGTACTTGCCGTTGTTGCCGATCAGCGTCTGATTCTCGAGTCCGGAGAATGGCACACGAATCACACCCATTTTCTGGTCGGCCCACGGATACGGCCCGATCACACTCTCCCAGAACTCCAGCGACTGCGGAAATTCCTTGAACATCTCCGCCATGTCTGCTTCTTCGCCGGGGAGATAATAGAGCCGCATCGGAATCGTATTGCCGAAGCGACTCTTGTAGTCACCCTCGTACACCTTGTACGGCCCGACGTTGAGCACCGAGCCATACGTGTGAATGCTGCGCGCGTGCCAGTTCCACGTCGTCCATCCATCCTTATCGACCTTGCTGACGAACGCGCCATTGCCCGGCGCCATCAGGCCAGTCGGCACCGTATAATGAAGGTCGGATATCGCTGGCTTGAGCGTCGGATGATCGAGGCAGGGATAGAGCAAGTCACAACCTCCACCCCACAGCGACGTGTCGATCCACGGCTGGCCGTCGGGCGTTGTCGTCCACGTGGTGCCACCTTCCCACGGTGGACGCTTCGCCAGAGGCGGCGTGCCGGAGTAGACGACTGTCGCCGAGAACTTTGCGCCCGCCGCAAATGGTGTCGCGAGCGCGATGCGTAACTGCCCTTCCGGATTCGAGTAGCTCGACGATGGAACAACTTTTCCATCGATAGAGATCGACGAAATCCTGTATCGAGGGTAAAGGTCGAGAATCAACGTGCTAATCGGCGCCTTGGTGGTGAAGCTCAGCGTCGTCACGCCTTCGATGCGCTTCTCGGCGGGATAAACCTTCAGCGAGTGATCGAGATGATCGAAGATCAGCGCGAGCTGCTCGGCGGGCATGACACCGCCCTGCTTGCGCGTCTGCGCGGTGATGTACTTTGGGTCGCTTGTGTCGACGGGCGCAGCCACCTGACGTTGCGCGTGAAGTGGGGTGAGCTGTGCGAGCATCGCTACACCCGCCAGCGTCGCAATCTTAAATGAGCTCCGCACTATCTCCTCACCTCGTATCGAAGTTCGACCATGCCGTTCCTATATGCCTTGACGCTCGGCCAGATGGAGCGCGACGTCCTGATCAAGCGTCTCGAAGAAGCGGACACCATCACCGATCAGGATCGACAGAATGGAATAATACACTTCATCGGCGGGTCGCAAGCGCAGGAACTCCGCAGAGAGAAAACCGCCACGACGATCTATACGAATCTCAGCGCTTCACCAATCGCCAGAACTGCTTCTCTCCGATGATCGTCACGCGAAGGCCCTGCGCTGCGAGGCGTCGCACTTCTATCAACTTGGAGCCCGCATCCTTGCCGGCGATCTAAAGCTTGTTCGGCTTTCCGCGCACGAGCACATTCGTCGACTTCCCGGGCCTCGATGCGACCTTTGCTCCCGCGCGTCGCGCGGCCTTGATCGCCTCACTCCGCGGCCGTTCGAGAAAACCCGTAAACGAAACCGTCTTGCCCTTGAGCGATACTATGCGACCGAGCCTCGGCTCCTTCGGCCGGTGACGTAGCGCCTTCATTAGCTCGCTCGCTGCTTCGTAGCGCTTGCCGCGCGAGCCAAGGCAGCCGTGAATTACTTCCTTGAGGTGATCGCTGCAGGGAAGCGTCCGTACATCCTTGCTGCGAATCAAACTCGTGACGTCGCCTCGCAGCAGCATCGTCGCGAGCAATCCGATCTAATAGATGTCGTCGCGCTTCTGCCAGCGACGCACTTGAGTCGCTCTCCGCCACAGACGAACACATTGAACGGCGTGAGATCGCGGTGAAGAGCCTGTCCGTGATGCCACACCTCGAGTGCGCCGAGTATGCCGGCGAGCTCACGTCGTACGTATTTCTCGTGTTGTGCGCCTTGCTTCGCGAGCCACGCACCGAGGTCGCTGCGCTCCGCGTACTCCATCGCGAGGCAATACCGCATGTCGCTGCCTCTGGGTTCGGCGAATCGATCAAAGACGCGCAACGCGCGATCTTCTCGCGCGAGCAACTCGGCGAAATAGGCTTCGCGCAACCAACCGGAGAGTCGGTCGCTGATCTTCACGCACACCTGTCCGGTGACGGCGGGGTCGTCAGTGGTGGCGAGGTACACTTCGCCGTAACCGCCTTTGCCGACGAGACGATCGAGCTTGTAGGTTCGACCGGACTCGGAGCTATAGGCGGTGAGCGTCGTCATCGTGCAATCACGCGAGCTTCTGATACTTCACGCCAAGCTCCTGCAACTGCGTCAGCATCACGTTCATTGCCGGAACGATTCTCACACCGGGCAACAGCCCATTCATGATCGCGGTGCGAATCTCGTCGCTCGCTCCCATTTCATTGGCGACGAGCAGCTTCGTCATGCCGGCGATGGTGTTCATGCAGATAGTGAAGCGCACGCCGCGCTGCTGAAGCGCTTCGATTGTCTGCTCGTTGTTGACGAGGCCACCCGTCGCCGCATGCGCCGCAGTGAAGACGTTGCGCACCGCATAAGCCTTCGTAGCGCCATCTGTGATATCGTACTGCTTGCCGATCTTGAAGCGCTCCCACAATGCATCGGTGAGAAGGAACGATGGCGCATCGCCATGAATGCCGACGACGATATTCACGTCGCGTTCCGGCGTCTTGAACGCATCGCGCCACGCATCGAGGTGATTCTTGAGTTGCGTGAGCGGCTTTCCGTTCTTGTGCGCCGCGGTGTCGAACACGGTGCGATGCGGCGCGGTGAGCGCCTTCATCCAGTCTTCGCCCTGCATGGCGGTTCGCGCACCAAGTGCCTGGGTCGCCGGTCCAACGGCGAAGAGGCCGGCGGTGCCTGCGACCAGCCGGCCAATGAATCCGCGACGTGCAACGCCCTGCGGTCTGTTTGCCATCAACGCCTCTCCGTGAGAAAAAATTGCTTCGCGAATATACCCGACGAGAGGGCGTCCCGCTTCACCGTACGAGCGTAACCGCTCCCAGGCTGGGCGCGCGCACGATACCTCGTGCACGCAGCGCGCCTTCGAGGACCGCGGCGAATGATTTCCCGTCGTGGACGATGTTGGCTCCCTGCGCAAACACCGATTGCCGATGCGTGCCCTGAAGGAATCCACCATTCGTCATCACCGTGTAGCTCCGTGCGGTGTCGAGCGGCTCGTTGCCGATTGACACGTCTCGAATGCGATGCCGAATCGGCTTTGTGAGATCGACCGTCCACCGCATTCCGGCCGTCTGCACGAGCCCTCCAACCCGATCCAGGTCGTCAACAGGGCGCAGGTTTGCGGCGCTCTGCTCAAGCACAGCCAGGATCTGTGCGCCCGTGAGCGTCATGTGTACGACGCTCGTGGGATGCGGGAACATGTCGAACACCATTTCGCGCGTAACGGGACCAGGCTGAATCGTGACGCCGAATCCCAATCCGGGCAGGAACGCGACCTCGGCGTGTCCATACTCGCGCAGCAAGTCGGCAGCCAACACATCGACTGGGCTCTCGGATTTGTATTGCCGTCCGATTCCGTCTGCCGCAGTCGCAACAATGGCGTCGAGGGTATCGCGAAACGGCGCTCGAAGACTGTCGATCATTGCCGCAATGCGTACGTCGGGTTGATATCGGTCAGCGTACAACTCGTGCACCACTCCATTCACATTCGAGACGCGTCCATCGGCAATCGTCACCGTGAGGTCACCGAGTGCCGATCCATCCGAAAGTGCTTGAGCAATCCAGGTGTTGCCGACGCGACGCGGTGGCGCGATGCGATCGTGCGAGTGCCCGCTGACAATGACATCGATGCCCGGCACCTGCGCCGCGAGCACACTGTCGATGACTGTGCCCTGATGCGATACGACGACAACGACATCAGCGCGACGTCGCAGTTCGGGCACATACAAGCGTGCGGCCTCTATTCCGCTCCGGAACTCGAGATCGCGCGTGTTGTCCTTGTTGGCCGTCTGGTCCGTGTTGTGATATGTGAGTGCCAGCAGTCCAACGCGTACACCACCCGCCGTGACAACGAGTGTTGGGTCGCCGAGAAAAGGCGCGCCGGTCGCGCGCACGATGGCGTTGGCGGCGCGCATGGGAAAATGCACGAGCGATTGAAGTCGCAGCGTATTCGCCGAGGAATACTCGTAGTCGTGATTCCCCAGCGCCATGAAGTCGTAGCCGAGTGCGTCGAGGAGCCGCATGGTTGCCTCGCCGCGCGTGATATTGGCCAGCAACTGATCGCCGAAGGTGTCGCCTGCGTCGACGAGCAGCACATTGTCCGCTCCGCGCGACGCTCGTATCTCGCGAACGGCCGTCGCGAGTCGCGCAAACCCGCCAACCGTACCGGCGCGTGGGTATTGCTGGAACGAGCGGCCAGGGTCGCCCGTTTGCGACGTCGCGTTGCCGGTGTCAACGACGAATTCACGGATGTCGCCGTGAATATCGTTTGTGTGGAGAATGGTGAAGGTGCGGTCGTGACGCTGCCCCGGTGCGACGTGGGAAGTTAACGCCAGCGCCATAGCGCTCAGGATAGCTTGATGACGAAACCACGAACAGCGTATCAACCGCGCACTGCCGCCTCGATCGTCGCGATGTCGATCTTCCTCATTCCATCATCGCCTGGAACGCGCGGTTGGCCGCAGCAGGATCCCGATTGGTGATCGCCTGCGTCAGGGCAATCGGAGTGATCTGCCAGGACAATCCCAACCAAAATACATCGCCTTTCTTTCCGGAGGGATAATCGCCGGGAGTGTAGTGGACGGCGCTGACGGACGAATCAGAAAGTGTCTCGGCGTAGAAGTTCGCGGCGCCTTCGGCGTCGTCATCGTACCACAGACAAATCGTGTTCTTTGCTGGATTCACCACTTCGGTCTCCACAAAGTTGAGTCGCCGAATTGGCGCTCAGCGAAAGGTATTCTCCGAGAGCACGGTTACCATGCGGACGCTTCTATGGAACGGAGTCTATCCACGTGCGCGCTTCAATCCCTCGGACGTTCGCTCCTTCCAGGAGGACATCCACCAGAAAGTGCCGGCTTGGTGCGCCGATTGGCGACTTCGGCTTGATCGCCTTCTGGCAGGAGACGCGTGGCTCGAGCGTTTTCTCGAGTGTGTCTACCTGGCTGCCCGTTCGCGTTCCACACGCAAATCCCTGGACCTCCAGCACTCGGCGCGCCGCCGCGGAATCGCTGCCTGGCCGGACGATCTCCTGTGCTCGCGACGTGAGCTTGGCGTCGTCTTGAACGTCCCGCGTCATGGAGCGGTCGCAAGCGGTCACGCATATGAGCACGACGCCGAGGCCGACGCGCGCCGAGAGAAGAAGCTTCGTAGGAGCAGCCTTGATTGGCAATTTCGCCTGCTGTGTTGAGGACCTGCAGTATGACGACGCAACGCAATGCGCGCATCGCCCGGTTGGGCGCCTGAATCGGCAAATCGTCGAAAATCATGCGAACGGGGGACGCGAACCAAGGCCTCGCACCGCATTATTGCTGTCACATCTCTTCTATAGAGGAGCGGAATGCGCAAGATCGTCTTGACGTTCGGCTTCATCTCGGGCGCCATCATGTCCGGGACCATGCTGGCGACCCTGCCGTTCCTCGACGGCGATATCAACGGCGAGGTCATCGGCTATACCTCGATGCTCGTTGCTTTCCTGTTGGTGTATTTTGGCATCCGCTCGTATCGGGACAAGGTCGGTGGCGGCGCGGTGCGATTCGGAAAAGCCTTTCAAGTCGGGCTGCTCATCACGCTGATCTCGTGCGTCTGCTACGTCGCGACGTGGGAGGTGATCTACTACAAGATCACACCGGATTTTGCGGACAAGCGCCGGCAGGAGATGGAACAGTTCAAGGAGATGTACAAGAATCCGCTCATCAACATTGCCTACACATTCATCGAGCCTTTTCCCTCACCGTTGGCTCAGGATGACAGAACAGAACAACTCCCCATCAGAGGTCCACATGAAGCGAGTCACCGGCATTGGCGGAATATTCTTCAAGGCGAAAGACGCACCCGCGCTGGCAGCCTGGTACAAGACGCACCTCGGCATCGACGTCCAATCGTGGGGCGGCGCCTCATTCGACTGGACCGATGCGGATGGCAAGCCGACCGGTGGAACGACCGCATGGTTGATTGCGAAGGAAGACACCAAGCAGTTCGCTCCAAGCAACGCATCGTTCATGGTGAACTATCGCGTTGAAGACCTGCACGCGCTGATCGCTGCGCTCAAGGAAGAGCGCTGCACTGTGCTCGACAAGATCGATGAGTCGGAGTACGGCAAGTTTGGCTGGGTCATCGACCCAGAGGGCAACAAGGTCGAATTGTGGGAGCCGCCGCGCTAAGCACGGCGACATCAATCGAACAGGAACACCTTGGACCGCCGCACAGAACGAACTCGAGAAACTCCTATCGCGCTGATGCGCGACGTGCGCGATCCTCTTCCCACTCGATAAACGGTCCGTCGAAGTCGACAAGGCGCGTACCATCGAACGCCCAGACGCGCGTCGCGACTTCGCGCAGGAACGCGCGGTCGTGGCTCACCAGCAGCACCGTGCCTTCATAATCGTCGAGTGCATCTTCGAGCACCTCGATGTTCTCGACGTCGAGGTGGTTGGTCGGCTCATCGAGCACGAGTAGATTCGCGCGCGTCAGCGTCATGAGCGCGAGCGCCATACGTGCACGTTCGCCGCCGCTCAGCGACGTGATCTCGCGGAACACTTCTTCACCGGTAAAACCGAACGCGCCAAGGTGATTCTGTACTTGGCCACGATTCCAGAGCGGCCGTTGCTGCTGGATCGCGTCGAACATCGACATGCGCAACGGAAGATCGGAAAGATCCTGTCGGAACCACGCGGGCGTGATGGAGCCACCAACGCGCGATGCGCCACTGGCCGGCGCGCGATCGCCGAGCAATGTGGAGATGAACGACGACTTGCCGGCGCCATTCGGGCCGACGAGCGCGACGAAGTCATTGCGACGGAGCACTGCGGTGAAGTCATCAACGAGTACGCGACCTGGCACCTCAACGCGGAGCTCATCGATCGCGATCACCTGATCGCCGCCGCGATCAGCGACTTCGAAATTGAGTGACATTGCTGCTGGATCGCCTGGAGGCGGCGCCAATCTCGGCAGACGCTCGAGTCGTTTGCGCTTGCCCTTCGCCTGAAACGAGTTCACACCGGCGATGTTCCGTTTGATGTACTCCTCTTCCTTCTTCACATACGCTCGCTGCTTCTCCATCTCGCGCTCGCGCGTGAGCCGACGCTCAGCGCGCTGCGGAACGAACTGGCTGTAGTTGCCCTTGTACGATTCACTCGTGCGCGCTTCGACGTGCAGGATGTTGGTGCAGATGGCGTCGAGGAATGCACGATCGTGCGAGACAACGATCACCGTCTCGTTGGACTCTAGCAGCCACTCCTGCAGCCACGTCGTGGTGTCGAGGTCGAGGTGATTGGTCGGTTCGTCGAGGAGCAGGAGATCGGCAGGTGCGATGAGCTGCGCGGCCAAGCCGACGCGTCCACGCTCACCACCTGAAAGCGTTTGTACGAGCCGCGTCTTCGATTCCTCGGCGTCGAAGCCGAGTCCTTGAAGCACGGCGTCGACTCGAGCGTGGTAGATGTAGCCGCCGAGATCCGCGAAGCGCTCCTGGTCGTGCCCGAACTTTTCGAGGAATGCGTCGGTAACACGCTCGCCGAGTTCGCCGAGTTGGATTGCTTGCTCGGCGATGCGATGTTCGAGGGCGATGACCTCGCGCCAAGCGGCGGCGCCGGCTTCCCAGACAGTGGTGGCACCTTCAAAGGCACGGTGTTGGTCGAGCAATGCGTGCCGAAGTCCCGGCTTGCGTGCGACGCTCCCGACCGTGGGCTGAAGATCTCCGGTGATGACCTTGAAGATCGACGTCTTGCCGGCACCATTGCGGCCGATGATGCCCCACCGCTCGCCCTCGGCGACGGTGAAGGTGATGTTCTTGAAGAGTTCAGTGGCACCGAAGGAGATGCCGACGTTTGAGACGGAGAGAAGGGTCACGTAGGAAAGGTAAACGCCTGTTCGTGTGAAGTCCCTTGCACAGGCGGTGATGACGACGCGTGCGCATTGCAGGTCTAGCTATTCGAACGACGCTTATGCACGCGACGCGAATGCGGCGGCGATTGCTGCGGGAACCCCGCTGCTGCATGTTCGTATCCGAAGATCTCAGCGCGACGATGCGCCACGACAACGTTACCCAGCGGAGGGACCGATGCTGCATCGCATGTTGGCTCGATGGATGCCAATCGTCTTGGCGATATTCTTCCTCGGTCGCGCGGCAGACGCGCAAACCGGGAGAGTCACCGGGCAAGTCACCGACACCGTCGGCGGCCGACCGCTCGAAGGCGTGACCATCACGGTCGTGGGCGACGGCAATCGAACACTGACCGGCGCACGAACCGATAATGCGGGCAGATATACGCTCGGAGCGGTAAGTGCGGGCAGCATTCAGGTGCATGCACGAATGATCGGCTACGCGGCGAAGGATCGCACTGTCACCGTTACAGCCGGGCAATCGGCCATCGCTGACTTCGCGCTCTCGCAGCGCTCCGTGCAACTCGATCAAGTCGTCGTCACCGGCACGGGCGGCGCGGTCGAACGGCGAGCCGTCGGCAACGTCATCGAGAGCATCAACGTGAGCGATGTCCTCAAGAGCGGCGCACCGCGTAGTGTGGAACAGGTCATTGGCGGCCGAACGCCCGGCGTCGTGGTACTGCCGGCAACGGGTCAGGTTGGCACCGGCGCACAGATTCGCGTGCGCTCGGTCGGAAGTCTGTCGCTCAGCACGGATCCGATCGTGTACATCGATGGCGTGCGCATGGATGCGAGCGCATCGCGCGGGCCGACGCAGCGTGGCGGGGCTGGTGTCAGTCGGCTCAACGACATCAATCCCGAAGACATAGAGTCCATCGAGATCATCAAGGGCCCCGCCGCAGCGACGCTTTATGGCACTGAGGCCTCGAACGGCGTGGTGCAGATCATCACGAAGCGCGGAGCGAACGGGGCGCCGCGCTGGGACTTCAGCACGCGCCAGGGAACGAACTGGCTGGCGAATCCCGAAGGCCGCGCGGGGACGCTCTGGTCGAAGAACGCGAGTGGAGTTCTCGAGACGCTCAATCTCTATCGCTTCGCGATTGATAGCGGCTCGGGAGCTGTCTTCCACAACGGTAGAAATCAGGGATACTCGGCGAGCCTGCACGGCGGCAACGACATCGCGCGCTACTATCTGTCCACGTCCTGGGACGACGACAAGGGTGTCGTTGCATGGAACTACGACAAGAAGTTCGCCGGGCGCGCCAACATGGACATCGCGGCCAACAAGAATCTTCGCGTCGAGGGAAGCCTCGGCTACATTCGCGACCGTATCCGGCTGGCCCAGAACGGCTCGATCAATCCCGACCCATTCAGCAATCTCGTCTGGGGCCGGCGAAGCCTGATCCCGACGACAGGCGGATTCGGCTTTGCGCCAGCGGCGCTGTGGGACGACGTCGAAGATCGCGCGGAAGTCGATCGCATGACTACGAGCGTAACGGCGCGATACGAACCAGTCACCTGGTTTACCCATCGCATGACGGTAGGACTCGACGTCAACTCGGAAAACAACTCGACGCTGTACCCGAGAGAGACAGCCGCGAATGCAGTCTTTTACGGGAACAACGGACTCGGAAACAAGAGCGTCGAGCGCGCAGCACGCAACTTCCTCTCGATCGACTATGCAGGAAACCTCAAGTACAGTCTCAGGTCGCTCGACTTCACAACCGCGGTGGGCTTTCAGGCGAATCGTTCAGAGCTCAGCAACATTGTGGCGAGCGGCTCAACTTTTCCCGCGTCGCCCATCACGACGTTGACCGGTACCACGGCGAGCAAGAACGCGACGGAAGGCTACGTCGCCAATGCGACCGTTGGCTTGTTCGGTCAGCAGGGAGTGGCGTGGCAGAACCGTTTCTTCCTCACCGCCGCTCTGCGCGGCGATGCCAACAGCGCCTTTGGCAAGGAATACTCCGCAGCGTACTATCCCAAGCTCAGCGGATCATGGGTCCTGAGCGAGGAGCCGTTCTGGAAGGAGAAGGCCGGCGTTTTCGCTCGCGCACTTGGCGACCTGCGACTTCGCGCCGCGTACGGCGCGGCGGGCGCGCAGCCCGGGACGTTCGACGCCGCACGTCTTTATACGTCGAGCGTTGGATATCAGAACGTCGGCGGGCTCGTACCGTCATCGGTTGGAAACCCGCAGCTCAAGCCGGAGCGCAGCACGGAGACTGAGGTCGGTTTCGAGACGTCACTTCTGGACCGGCGCATGGACGTGAGCTACACGCACTTCGGCCGCGCCGTAACCGATGCCATCGTGAACGTGCCCGTGCCACCCTCGGTCGGTTTCCCGGGGAATCAGGTGGTCAACATCGGCCACTTGTCGACATGGGGTAACGAGTTTTCCACGACGTTCCGCATTCTGCAGGGCAGGCGTATTGCGTGGGAAGTCGGCGCGCAGCTCGCCAACAACGGTAACCGGGTGGACAACCTTGGCGGACAGGACTTCCTCACCGTCGGCGGAGGCGGGCAGGCACAGGCCCGCGTCGGCTACGGAATTGCCGACTTCTTCTTCTATAAGGTACGCTCGGCGGTACTCAGCCCAACGGGAGCCGTGCTGTCCGCGATCTGCGATGGCGGCACCGGGAAGTCAGGGCTCGAACAAGGTGGACCAGATGCGCCGTGTCCCATTGGCACATTTACCGGAACGGCCGCACCGCGTGTGTACTGGGGCCACACCCAGCCGACGTGGCAACAAGGCTACAACACGCAAATCACGCTGTGGGACAACCTGCGTTTATACGCTCGCGTCGATGGGAATGGCGGTCATTATCAGTCGGACACCGAGATTCGTGCACTGCACAATCAGGGTTCCACCAAGGCCGTGATCGAGCAGAACGATCAGTTCCTTCAGGTTTACCGCACAATCGACACCGACGCAGCGAGCACATATCAGGCAGGCTTCCTGAGACTGCGTGAGCTCTCGGCGTCCTACACGTTCCGGCCGCAATTGGTGCAGAGGTTTGGTGCTTCGGGCGGTTCGGTGACGGTCGCGGGTCGCAACCTCTCGATGTTGTGGACAGCGCAACAGGGCTGGAACACGTCGCGCGACGGTGAGATCTACGTCGACGTCGCGAACCAGCATGTGTGGGATCCAGAAACGCGCGCCGTGGGCTCACTGTCGAACGGCTTCCAGACCGTCATGCCGCCGACCGCGAGCTTCATCGTCAATTTCCGTCTCTCTTACTAACCACTGACCGGGGAGGAGAAGAATCATGACATACAAAATCACTCGTCGGTCGACGCTGGTTGCATGCGCGTTGGTCGCCCTCACTGCGTGTAACAGCATCCTCGATGTCGAGAATCCCGGCAGCGTACCGGCCGAAGCGCTCTCGGACCCCACGCTGACACCGGCACTCGCTGCTGCGGCGATACAAACGCTGCAGTGCGGTGTGATCCAGTACGCCGCCTCGGCCGCGATGCTGAGCGGGGAGTATCTGAACGCCAACGGTTTCGTCGACAACCACCCGTGGGAATGGCGCGGTGTCGCGGAGATCAAGGGTGCGCCCGGCAACTGCAACTACGGCCGAGGCACCACCGCGATGGGTTTCTACACGCCGCTCCAGCAGGCGCGCTTTCAGCTCGACGACACGTTCAACCGTCTGGAGGCGTTCACGGACGCGCAGGTGGCAGGCAGGGCGTTGTTGATGGCGCAGATGCGTGCATACTCCGGCTACGCCATCCTGCTGCTCGGCGAAGGGATGTGCGAGATGACGATGGACAACGGCCCCAAGATGACGCGCGCGGAAGTATTTGCAGCCGCCGAAGCGCGCTTTACCGACGCGATTGCGCGCGCGACGGCGGTCGGTGACCAGAGTATTCTCAACATGGCGCGTGTTGGTCGCGCGCGCGCGCGTCTCAACCTGAAAAACCTGACTGGCGCGGCGGCCGATGCAATTCTCGTCCCGTCGGGCTTCGTGCGGGTTGCTGAATTCACCGAGGGTGGGGCGACGCAACGCGAGA
>JBBQHJ010000006.1:0-42703 GCA_038323865.1 Gemmatimonadales bacterium | reverse complement strand
TGACAGTGAGCGCAGCGAACGTGCTGACAGTGAGCGCAGCGAACGTGCTGACAGTGAGCGCAGCGAACGGGCTGACAGTGAGCGCAGCGAACGGGCTGACAGTGAGCGCAGCGAACGAGCTTTAGATAACTCTTTACGACCAAGACAATGTTTATCTCAGATTTTGCCATCAAGCGCCCCCTCATCACCACCGTCGTCATGCTGGCGCTGGGCGTGTTCGGCCTGTTCGCGCTGCTCAAGCTCAAGACCGATGAGTTCCCCGACGTCGCGCCACCGATTGTTGTGGTGGGCGTGCCGTATCCCGGCGCATCGCCCGATGGCGTCGAGAAGGAAATCCTCGATCCCATCGAAGAGCAGATCGCCTCGATCTCTGGCGTGAAGCACATCAATGGCAAGGCCTACGACGGCTACGGCCAGATCATGGTGGAATTCGAGTTCTCCAAGGATCTCGGCGAAGCCACACAGGATCTGCGCGACGCCATCTCGGCCAAGCGTGCCGACTTGCCGCTCGAAATGAAGGAGCCGATCATCAAGAAGTTCAACGATACCGATCGCCCGATCGTGTCGTTGGCGCTGACGTCGGTGACTTTGTCGCAAGCAGAGCTGACGCGCCTCGCCGATCCAACCATCACCCGCGAGTTGCGCTCGATCAGCGGCGTCGCCGAGGTGAGTGTCGCCGGTAAGCTCGACCGCGAACTCACCGTTGAGCTCAATCCCACCCGCATGCAGGCCGCGCAGGTGAGTGTTGCCCAGGTGGTGCAGGCACTTCAGGCGCAGAACATTGCAGCGCCGGTTGGTCGCGTCATTGGCGCGATGGACGAGAAGTCGATTCGTCTCAAGGGCCGCTTCCAGAACGCGGACGAGTTCAAGATGCTCGTCATTGCCGACCGCAACGGCGTGATCACGCGTCTCCAGGAAGTCGCCGACATTCGCGACGGCACTGAAGAGCCGCGCACGCTGGCGCTCTTCATCGATGGCCAGGCCGTCGGCATCGACATCAAGAAGTCAAAGGGCTACAGCACCACGGAAGTGAGCGACAAGATTCGCGCGCGCGTCGAGCAGCTCCAGCCCACGCTCGGCAAGGGCACGAAGCTCGAGCTCGTGAAGGATTCAGGTGTTCGCGTCGATCACGCCGTGAAGAACGTGGAAGAGGCGCTCATTGAAGGCGCCATCCTCACGGTGCTCGTGGTGTTCGTGTTCCTGAACTCGTGGCGCTCCACGGTCATCACCGGTCTCGCGCTGCCTGTCTCCGTACTCGCAAGCTTTATCGCGGTGTGGGTGCTCGGCTTCAAGCTCGAGACGATGTCGTTGCTCGGACTCTCACTGGCCATCGGTATTCTCATCGACGATGCCATCGTGGTTCGAGAAAACATCGTGCGTCACGTCGAGATGGGTAAAGATCATTTCCTCGCGTCGAAGGAGGGCACCGATGAGATCGGGCTCGCCGTCGCGGCGACGACATTCTCCATTCTCGCGGTGTTCTTCCCGATCGGCTTCATGCCCGGTGTTGGTGGGCAGTGGTTCAAGCCGTTCGCGTTGACGATTGCCTGCTCGGTGCTCGTGTCGCTGTTCGTCTCATTCTCGCTCGATCCAATGCTGTCGGCCTACTGGCCCGATCCGCACGTGCCGGACGACAAGAAGCCGTGGATCACCCGTAAGCTCGACACGTTCAATCACTGGTTCAATCATCAGGCTGAGAACTACAAGGGCGTCATCGCGTGGGCGCTCGATCACCGCGCCGCGATGGTCGCGTTGGCGCTCGGCACCTTCCTCGCCTCGTTCACACTGTTCAGCAGCGGCCTCTTCGGATTGCTTGCGGCGCTGGTTGGCGTTGGCATCATCGTCTTCGCGTTGACGCGCAAGAAGCTGCACTGGAGCGGAAGGCTCGGCATCGCGCTGGTTGGCGCTGCGGTGTTCGTGATGCTGCCGGGCATCGTTGGCAAATCGGGTGCTGTCGTTCGGACCGTCGGTGTCGGCTTCTTCCCCGAAGACGACAAGGCCGAATTCACCATTGCACTTGAAACGCCGCCGGGATCGAACCTGGAGTACACACGTCTCAAGGCGATGGAAGCGGCGAGGATCACGCGTGCTCACAAGGAAGTTCGCTACACCTATACCACGCTCGGCGGCGGAGCCTCCGGAACGGTGGACGAAGGCACGATCTACGTGCGCATGGTGCCGAAAACTGAGCGCAGCGTCAGCGCAGAGCAGTTCGCGCAAGTGTTGCGTGACGAGATGAAGAATGTTGCCGGCGTCACGCTGTCAGTGTTCACCAACGACTTCGGTGGTGGACGCAAGCAGTTGCAGTACCAGCTGCGCGGCAATGATCTCGCGGCGCTCAACCTCGCGGCGGAGCAGGTGCTCGCCATCGTGAAGAGCACGCCGGGCGCGGTTGACATTGGCTTGTCGACCAAGGGGCAGAAGCCCGAGCTCAACATCGATCTCAATCGCGGCGTGGCTGGCACGCTTGGTGTCACCGTTGGTCAGGTGGCGCAGTCGCTCCGTCCGGCATTTGCCGGAATCGACGCCGGTGATTGGCAGGATCCAACGGGCGAGATGCGTAACGTCGAAGTACGGCTCACGCCGCAGGCACGCCGCAACGCAGAAGATCTTCGTCAGTTGCCATTGGTTGTACTCGGCCCGAACGGCGCACCGAGCACGGTGCCGCTGGGTCAGGTCGCGACTGTTCGTCAGGGCGTTGGTCCAGCGATCATTGATCATCTCGATCGCGATCTCGTCGTCTCCGTTCAGGCGAATCCGGGGGGCCGCGCCACTGGCGACATCACGAACGACGTGATGGCCAAGGTTTCGAAGCTCACGTTCCCACCGGGCGTCACGTTCTCGCTCGGCGGCGATGCGCAGCAGCAGAAGGAAGTGTTCGGTCAGATCTTCTTCGCGCTGGGCGTGGCTGTGATGCTGATGTATCTCATCCTGGTGGCGCAGTTCGGATCGTTCCTCGATCCACTCGCCATTCTGACGTCGCTGCCGCTGTCGTTGATCGGTGTGCTGTTGGCGCTCGCGCTCACCGGTTACACCATCAACATCATGTCGCTCATTGGCGTGATCCTGTTGATGGGTATCGTGGCCAAGAACGCCATTCTGCTCATTGACTTTGCCAAGTGGGCGCGTGAGAAAGACGGCAAGCCGTTGCGCGAAGCGTTGATCGAAGCCGGTGCGATTCGTCTTCGTCCAATTCTCATGACGACGTTCGCGCTGATCGCCGGCATGATTCCAGTGGCGCTTGGTCGTGGCGAAGGCGCACAGTTCCGTGCACCGCTCGGCGTGGCGATCATCGGTGGTGTGCTGACCAGCACGCTGCTGACGCTCCTCGTCATCCCGACGATGTACGAGGTCATGGATGAAACACGTCACTGGTTGGCCGCACGCTTCGGCTTCAAGCCACCCATGACGGCTGAGCATCCAGTTCCGGCGTTTGGCGACGATTGATGCCGAATGATCCTCGGGCAGCACATCGCGCCGCGATACGGCGCGCTGTGCTGCAGCTCTTCGCCGGTGCCGTCGGAATTCACGTTGTCGCGTTCGGCATTTATTACTTCGCCCGCATCGAGCACGCCGCACCCAAGACACGCCTCTATTACACCGGGGCGTGGACCATCGCGACATTGCTCGTGGTCCTTCCGCTTCTCAAGCGCGTGAGGAAGCTTAGATACACGCGATAGTCACGAGGAGAACCATGCGACGTACTTCGATACTTTGAAAAGCAACGGGACTGAGTCTCGCTGCTTTCATTTCTGTGGGGGCGCTACGGAGTGCACGGCTGGTTCGGCATTTTCCCGATTGGCAGCGGCTCGGAGTTGAGCGGGAGCCAGTTCTCGGCGGTGGAGAGCGTGTCGGCTTCGTCAGAGTTCGACCACGCCTCAGGGTGACCGCCGATCACGCCATGTCCTGCGTCATCAGAAGCCGACGAACACCGTCGGTACCGCTGAATGCAGTATCGATGACATTGATTTACTCCACCACTTCGAGATGACGCTGGCTACGAAGTGCCGGAGTGACTCCCTCGCCGATCTTGATTGCCGGCACATAGACGTCCACGAGTCTCTGCACGCGCGTGTCGGCCTTTCCTGGCCCACCACACGCAGAAAACGCGAACAGAGCAATCATGCGCTACGGGCGCGCATACTTCTCGAAGAACTCCTTGCGAGACTTCGAGACCTTCGGCGCGACAACCGCCTGACAATACCCCTTACCAGGATTCTTCGCGAAGTAATCCTGGTGGTAGTCCTCGGCCGCGTGAAATTCGGGCGAGGGTGAGAGTTCGGTCACAACTGGGTTTGCGTAGCTGCTTCCGTTGTCGACAGCGGCGATTGCTTCCTGCGCGACGGCCCTTTGTTCAGGCGAGTGATAGAAAATCACGGAGCGATATTGCGTTCCCACATCGGCACCCTGCCGGTTGAGCGTGGTGGGATCGTGTACGACAAAAAAGATGTCGAGCAAATCGCGAAAGGAGATCGCGCTGGAGTCGAAGGTGACTTGTACGATCTCGGCATGGCCGGTGGTTCCGGTACACACGAGCTCATAGCTCGGGTTGTCGGGTCGTCCACCAGCATAGCCGCTCTGTACATCAGTCACGCCACGAAGGCCGCGGTAGACCGCGTCGAGGCACCAGAAACATCCACCGCCAAGTGTCGCGATCTCGGTTGCCATCAAGGTGCCGCATCCGCTGGGCGGAACGGCGCTTTAATTCGCATTGGCACCACCATCTCGCCCCATTGGATGTGCATCAGCGCGGAGTCGCGTTGTACGGCGGGAAAGTAGATCATGAGCGATTCCATGTGCGAACCCTTCTCCGGCAGGCGTTCGATGCGCAGCGCATCGGTCGCCTCGCCAGGATACGGCGTATGGAATGTGTGTGCGGTGCGATTGAAGACAATCGACCACGCCGTGCCGTTCTTCGGCAGCAGCCACAGGGAATATTCGCCGGCGGCTAACGGATGCCCGTCGATGAGCACGTCGTGGTTGAAGGAGATTCGTGTCGCAGAGTCAGCACCAGGATGCCAGATGGCATCCCACTTCACTACGGCACTATCGCCGCCAAACAGCGTCCGTTTGCGAGCGACGGGACGTCCGTACTCAACCGAGATCGTGGTGAACGCCACCGTTTGGGTGACCGAGCCGCGCTGGCTGAATGGATAGCCCTGGCCTTGAGCCGGGCTCGCAATCAGAAGCGCAGCGAAGAGGAGGCGCTTCACTGAGTGCCTACATGTAGCGCGGGGAGCGCCGGAAGTGATTCCAGAAATTCCGTAAAGGGCTTCTTCCATACCTTAGCCACGGTGTGTGTGCCATGCCCGCGCGTGTCTGGGCCAATGGGAATCAGGATGAAACGGCCATGCGGGACCTGCGTGATCAGGCGCTCGACGATGCCCAATTCCGGCGGATTGACGACGTCGTCCGCTGAATTGATCGCGAGCAGCGGCGCCTTGATGCGGGAAAGGAGCGGCTCCGGATTGTAGTCACGCGATGCATCGAACTGATAGAGAAAGTCATTCGCATCTGTGCTGCGCATTCCACGCTCGATGTACCGCCCAATCGACGAGTCCGCTGCATCACGCGTAGGCGCATCGCGCTGCTGCACCAGTGGTGCCGTCGTCATCATCCAAAGCATCTCCAGTGCGCCGCGCAGACCAAGTGGTGGCGAGGTGTACTCGCCGTTCATCCACGCTGGATCCGTCCTTATTGCATCCATTGCGAGTTTACGCATCATGCGATTACGACCTGCAATCTGCACCGGAGCGCTTGCTAACGGAACAGCACCATCAATGAAGTCTGGATAGCGCTCCGCCCACACCCAGCTGTGCATGGCGCCCATGGACGTTCCCATCACCAGCCGCAGGTGCGCGACGCCAAGCTTCTCCGTGAGCAGCTTGTAGTCCGCGTCCACCATGTCGTCATAGTTGTAGTGCGGGAACTTCATGTGCATGCCCTCGCTCGGGTGGCTGGACTCACCATGTCCAATGCCGTCGCGAAGGATGATGTAGTACTTCGTGGTATCGAGCGGCTGGCCAGCGCCGAACAATTCACCGGCAAAGATGGGCGTGAGAAAACCGCCGCCCGTACCGCCCGTGCCGTGCATGATCATCACGGCATTCCGAACCACACCGCTCGCATCGCGACGCGGCTGGCCGAGTGTGCGATAGTGGAGCCTCAACTCCGGTAGCACCTCGCCACTCGCGAACTTGAAGTTCTTGATGACGTAGTCGCCAGTGATGCCGGGTTGTGGCCGCGCCTGCGCGGGGGCCGTGGAGGCGCCCGCGAGCAATAGGAGTGCAACGAGTGTGCGTCGATTCATGGCAGTAGTTTTCGTCATGGCCAAGCTACCAGGATGGGTGCCGCGTAACCCCGGTTGCGGTTGTCTCTTGATTCTCGCGATCGCGCTCGCGGCGTTTCTCATTTACTTCGACGGGAAGGCGTAGGCTTCTGGTACAGTTTGCAACAAAATGCACAGACACCACGGAATAGACACAGACAAACCGGGTGCTAAGTGAATAGCACGGAAATGCCTTGCTCGTCTCTCGCCGTTTGATCCGCTGTGTCCTGAATTATCCGGTGTGTCTGTGCATTCATTTGCCGCCACTTTCACTCAAGCAAAACCAATCACGGCGCAGGAATCCCTGCCTTATCGAACGACGGCAGCACGCGTGTGCGCGAATATTCAGCCCGTGTCGCCGCAAACTTGTCCGCACGCGATTGCCAGAGCTGCATGGCCAGGTCGAACTTGACCAGCACGTTGTGCATCCAGTACGGACGATTCTCGCGGAGCCACGACTGCTCGTACATGTCACGCGTGAGCGCGTAGCCGTCGCGAAGATCCTGGAAGCGCCCGTTGATGCCAGAAATATCACCGAGCTCGCCATTCCGGAACTTGTACGTCGTGTCCGCCGCCCGCGCATAGCCGCCGCGAATCTCGTCGGCAAACTGGAACTTCATTCCAATCAGGTCCAGACGACGCGCACCAAGCTCCATGGCATCGAGAATTTCCGGATACATGGTGTTACCCGAATTGCGAAGCTGCGCGATGTAGACAATCGCCGACTCGGCGGCAATGCGCAGCTCCCGATTATATGGACGAATACGCTCCGCGTTCAGCACTCCGTCAACGCTGAATGGATCGCGCCAGAAGAGCGCGTCGCTGCCCTCGCCGAGTCCACCCTTTCGGATGGCTTCATGCGCGGCCATGAGCAGTCTCTCTGCAGCATCAATCTTTCCCGTCGTGTCGCGGAAGAATGCGCGACCGAATGAACGTTTGAACGTGTCGATGTTGCTCTCACCCGATTGCCAGCCTGCCGCGGCACCAAATAGCACGCCAGACCACGTCTGGTTGAAGAGTGACTCACCGTCGTCGTCCCAGGTGGTATTCAGCACGCCGGTGGCGCCGAGTCGCTGCCCGTCACGCACGAAATTGCGGATATTGACGAAGGCGATGTTGTTGTTCGGGTAGACGCGATTCCAGCTGCTCACGCCTGGTGAGACCCACGTCTCGATGCCCGCCTGCGTGAACGGCGTGATCTCCCGATCGAAGCTGTTCGACGCGCCATACGACCATGCAACGGCGAGCATCTCTTTCGGCAACTGCGATACCAGTTTTGGATGGTTCACTGCGACGTCACCCCAGAACAAATAGCGCTTGCCCGGCTGCTTGATTGCCGTCACGATGTCGCGCAGGAATCCCAGATACACCGGGCCAATGCTGTCGCGCGCAATGCGATCGGCGGTTTGTCCGCGCCCGAGCTCGAACGTTTCATCGGCGCCGAGGTGGACGAATTTGCTCGGGAAGATGGTGTCGATTTCGGCAAACCATTGCTTGATGAGCGACATCGAGCCCATCTGGCCAGGTGCGAGCACGTGTCCGTGCGGTGTCTCGGCGAGCGGCGCGTAGAGCTCGTACTTGAGCACATGGTGCAGATGCCCGAATGCTTCCTGCTCCGGAATGACGTCGATGTGGTATTTGCGCGCGTACGCGATGATATCTGCGAGATCCTCGCGCGAGAGCGCACCACCCGGCGGCGCGATGAGCGGATTCGACAAATACTCGAGTGTGTGCTCGAAGTACGGCGAATACGTGTTCATCTTGTACGCCGCGAAGAGGCGCAGTTGTTTCTTGACGTAGTCGAGTGTTGGTACCGGCCCGCGCGACATGTCGTCGTGTAACCCGCGGTATCGCATGGCGGGCCAGTCGCGGATGGTCGCGAGAGTGAGCGATGCATGCGCGCCGCGACCGGTGATGAGTTGCTTCACCGTTTGCGCACCGTAGAAGACACCCGACGCGCTTGCTCCGATCACGTTGAGCGTGGTGCCTTCCGGAATGATGACGTAGCCCTGCTCGTGCATGGCGTCCTCGAACGACACGTTCGCGCGAGCCATCGCACTCTTCGCTGCTGGTGATTCGAGTCGCAGCAGTGCGACGCGCGCACTCGGATTCGCATTCGCGATTGATACACCAAACTCGCGGAACGATTCGCGAAGGTCGCCCGCGGCGAACATGTCGGCCGTGTCTTTCGGCGACGAGATGCCGATTCCCCGCGGCAATGTCACCTGCCGGTCAGCTTTGACCTCGCGAGGCTGCGGTACGAGCAGGGGCGCAGGGCCGGCTTGGCCTTGAGCAAGTGAGGCGGCAAAGAACAGTGCAGCAAGCACGCGGGCTGTGGTCATGAGGTAGATTCCGAGTTCCAAGTCAGTCCATTCCGGAGGAATGGTCGTATCCTCGCGCTGATACTGCAATCCGCCGCCCCAGTCGTCCGTCAGGTGCATCACATGACGTTCATGGAGCGGGTCTGGAAATACACGCTTCTGGGCGCATCCAGCATTGTCGGCGAGGAGGCGAATCCCATTTTTGGGGGAATCGCCGCGCGCCACAATCGCCTGTCTGTGTTCGGCGTGATTGCCGCGTGCGCCATCGGCACGTGGGTCGCCTCGATGGCGCTCTACTATATAGGATACTCGCGGATCGGCTGGGTCAGATCCCGCTGGCCCGAGAAGGAAGGTCTCCTCGAGGCTGCGTTGGGCGTGGTTCGTCGCCACCCCTGGAGCTCCGCACTCATGGTGCGGTTTTCATTTGGCCTTCGCTTGCCGTTACCGATAGCGTGCGGCGCCGCGCGCATGCCCCTCGGCCTCTACACCATGGCGAGCGGCATCAGCTGCTGGATCTGGTCGTTGCTGTTCACGTACATCGGACTCGCATTCGGTGGTGCGGCCATTCGAGTCCTGCATTTCATCAAGCGACTCGAAGTGCGGCTCGCCGTACTTGCCATCATTCTGCTGATCGTGTTGATAGTCATCAGGCGACGGCGCATCGCTGCTGAGCGACGAAGAATCGCGCGGCCATGACGCCCGAGGAATTCCGGGAGGCAGGGCATCGTCTCGTTGATTGGATCGCCGACTATCGGGCTCATGTTGGCGAACGACCGGTAATGGCTCAGGTCCAGCCCGGCGCACTCAAGGCTGCGCTGCCCGCATCGCCACCAGAAAATGGCGAGTCGATCGCCGACGTGTTCGCCGACGTCGATCGCGTCATCATGCCCGGCCTCACGCATTGGCAGCACCCGCGATTCTTCGGCTACTTCCCGGCCAGCGGTGAACTCTCTTCCGTACTCGGCGACATGCTGAGTACTGGACTTGGTGTGCTAGGGTTGTCGTGGCAATCGAGTCCCGCGCTGAGTGAGCTCGAGGAAGTCGTTGCAGATTGGATGCGGCAAATGATGGGACTCTCGGATGCATGGAGTGGCGTCATTCAAGACACGGCATCGACGAGTACGCTCGTCGCGTTGCTGTGCGCGCGCGAGCGGGCTTCGAACTACTCGTTGGCTCGTGGTGGTTTGCACGGCGAGTCGGCGCCGTTGGTGGTGTATGCGTCCAAGCACAGCCATAGCTCGGTAGAGAAGGCCGCGCTCCTTGCCGGCTTTGGTCGCGAGAATGTGCGTCTCATTCCCTATGACGCCGAGTTCGCGCTCGATCCGGCCGCACTCGAAGCGGCAATCGCTGAAGATCTCGCGGCGGGACGCGTTCCATGCGCGGTTATTGCGTCAGTCGGCACGACGACGACCACCGCATTTGATCCTGTCGAAGCAATCGCCGCGATCACGACGAAGCACAACAGCTGGCTGCACGTTGACGCAGCGATGGCCGGAAACGCGATGATCCTCCCCGAGTGTCGCGCGTTGTGGAAGGGCGTCGAAGCAGCGGACTCCATTGTCGTCAACCCGCACAAGTGGATGGGCGTCGCCTTCGATTGCTCGCTCTACTATGTGCGAGATGCTGACCATCTCGTGCGCGTGATGTCGACCAACCCGAGTTACCTACGCTCGACAGTTGACGACAAGGTCAAGAATCTCCGCGACTGGGGCCTGCCACTTGGCCGTCGCTTTCGCGCGCTGAAACTCTGGTTTGTGATTCGCGATCAGGGCGTGAGTGGTTTACAGGTACGACTACGCCGAGACATGCAGAACGCGACGTGGCTCGCGGAGCAGGTGAAAGCGACCGACGAGTGGAGCGTACTCGCGCCCGTGCGCTTGCAGACAGTGTGTGTGCGCCACGAGCCGGCCGGTCTCGCGGGCGAGGCGCTCGACACGCACACGCTCGCATGGGCCGATCGCGTAAACGCATCCGGTGGCGCGTACGTCACACCCGCCGTGCTGAACGGACGCTGGATGGTGCGCGTGTCCATTGGCACGCTCGCCACAGAGCGCGCCGACGTGGCCGCGCTCTGGGAATTGCTTCAGGTTAGCGCCAGCGAAACAGCTTGAGCGCCACAACGAACGACACCACCATCCACGCGGCTATGATCCCGAGCGATGGCGCAACGGCAGACCACCCCGCTCCCTGAAGCATCGTCGCGCGTAGTGCGTTGTTCGTCGCCGTAAGTGGAAGCGCCTGGATGAACGGCTGCGCCACCTTCGGAAAGTTGCTCGACGAGAAGAACACGCCCGACAAAACCCACATCGGCATCATCGTGAGGTTCGCGAGCCCCGACACGCCTTCGATCGTCTTGGCGCGCGATGCGATGAGCAGCCCCAGTCCGCCAAAGCCGAGCGCTGCGATGATGCAGATGACGACGACCTGAATCAGGGAACCGCGGATCGGCACACCAAACATCAACGCGCCGCTGCCGAGCAGCACGATGATTTCCGCGAACAGGAATGTGAAGCGCGACAATACGAACGACGCGAGATAATACGGTCTCGGCATTGGTGTCGAGACGAGGCGCTTCAGCAGTCCCTTCCTTCGCGCCTCCACGATGGCAAAGGCCAATCCCCAGATGCTGCCACCCATGATGTTCATGCCCAGCAGTCCCGGCACCACGAAGTCGATGTAGCGCGAGCCCTTCTCGCTCATCTTTGCCTCACTGACCGCGACGGGATCCTTGCGCCCGCCAATCCGTTGAATGGCATCGTCGACGAGCGAGCGGGCCGAACGAGCCTCGGGACGTGTGTCGTCGTAGCGGTATTGGACGCCTCGGCTGGTGACGCTAACCACGAGCGCGACCTCACCGGTGCGAAGCGCTTTAGCGGCGTCACCGGCGTCCGGTGTCACAATCCTCAGTCCCGGCGCCGCCGCGAGCTTCCGGGCGAGCGAATCACCTGCCGGTGTGTTTCGCTCGACAGCAATCGCGATGATGTCGGCCGGCTTGTTCCGGAACGCCACACCAAGCCCGAGCGCGAGAACGATCGGAAAGAGAAACGTCCAGAAAACGGCTTCGGGCTCGCGCATGAATTCGCGAAAGCGCACGAGTGTAAGCTGCGCGAGGGGGCCGTTCTTCCAGCCACGGCGCGGTGACTCAGCCATCGCGCAATTGCCTCCCGGTGAGCTTCACAAACACATCCTCGAGTGTGGCCGAATGCGTTGCCAGTTCGCCGAGTGTGAGCCCGCGCGCGCCAAGCAGCGCGAGCAACGCCGGCACCGTGCGCGCCAGCTCCGAGACTTCAAGCGACCAACGTCCTTTGTGCTCTCGCGCTTCGTTCACTCCATCGAGTGCCTTCAACGCGCCGACGTCCAGCGCGTCGGCCGGAGCATCGACCACAGTGAACTCCACCACGTGCTCGGCGCCGAGCGACGCAATGAGCTCGCGTGGCGTGCCGAGCGCAATGACATGACCGTGATCGACGATGGCAACGCGATCACAGAGTCGCTCGGCTTCGTCCATGTAGTGCGTCGTCAAGACGATGCTTCGGCCACTCGCGCGAAGATCAATGATCAGATCCCACAGCTGGCGACGCGATTGCGGATCGAGCCCCGTCGTTGGCTCATCCAGAAAGAGAAGTTCCGGATCTCCCACGATCGCGCAGGCGAGTGCGAGCCTCTGCTTTTGTCCGCCTGACAACTTGCCCACGCGCGACTTTCGCTTTTCGCCGAGTTGCACGATGTCGATGACGCTTTCGATGTCGCGCCCATTCTTGTAGAAACTACGGAACAGGCTGATCGTTTCGTCGACGGTGAGCTTCTCGGCCAGTTGCGTCTCCTGAAGCTGAATTCCGAGACGTTCGCGAAGTGCGCGTTCGTCCGTATCCCACCGCTGGCCGAGCACTTCAACCACGCCGGCGTCGGGCACGGTCAGCCCTTCGCAGATTTCGATGGTCGTGGTTTTGCCGGCGCCGTTGGGGCCGAGCAAGCCGAAGCACTCGCCGGCGTTGACGGTGAGCGATAGCCCATCAACGGCAACGACATCGGCGTATGCTTTGCGCAGCCCTTCAACGCGTAGTGCGGCAGTGTTTGTCATTCTGAGCGGAGCGCGTTAGCGCGGAACGGTGTCATTCTG
The DNA here is from genome assembly GCA_038323865.1 of Gemmatimonadales bacterium. GTDB lineage: Bacteria > Gemmatimonadota > Gemmatimonadetes > Gemmatimonadales > Gemmatimonadaceae > AG11. Next base: position 29,934 of record JBBQHJ010000006.1, on the reverse strand, counting down.
AGCGGAGCGCGTTAGCGCGGAGTCGAAGAATCTGCTTCACCCGCCGGCTCCCCATCGAACCAGTCTGCTCCGCGCGCAAGCAGCGTACTGATCTCCCCGCTGTTCCGATCTCGTATGGTATCCCGCAACGCACGCAGTTGCACCTCGAACGCATCGATCGCCTCGACGAGCGCGGCCTGGTTGTCCTCGGCGATTGGCGTCCACATGCTCGCAGCTCCGCCTGCGAGCCGCGTCATGTCGCGCCCGCCTGGTCCGAGCGCCGAGCGCTGGATGTTGGCGTCTCGCAGCACAAGAGCGAGTGTGGTGGAGAGCATGTGGGGCAAATGGCTGCGCCACGCCATCTGTACGTCGTGCTCGGCCGCATCGATGATCTCGACGCCAGACCGCAGGCTGCGCCAGAACGTCGTTGCAAGCTCGAGCGTATCGGCTCGTGTTGACGCTGTTGGCGACAAAAATACACGCGCCTCGTCGAACATCGAAGCACGTGAAGCAAACCAGCCAGAGCGATGACTTCCCGTCAGCGGATGTGCGCCTACGAATCGTTCTCCAAATCCGGCGCCTTCAGCGGCGGAAACGATGCTTCGCTTCGTACTGGCGACATCCATGATCAGGCGTGCGTTCGGAAAAATGTCTCCGAGCAGGGGCAGGGCGGCGAGTACCGCATCAACCGGCGTGGCGAGAATCACAACGTCAGCGTCGAGTGCTACGCCGGAATGAAGTGAGAACTGCTCTCGCACCACACCAGTGCGACTTGCTGCATCAACCATGTCGCCGCGATGATCATGCGCGAGCACGTAGACGTCCCGCTTCGCGAGCGCCCGAGCAAGCGAGCCGCCAATCAGGCCAAGTCCAACGATTGCGACGCGCTCCACCGGCTTCACTGACCTTCCTCCTGCGCACGACGCGACAACCCGACGACCTGCCAGAAGATTTCGCGCACCGCTTCGGCGGGTAGATCATGTCCACGCGCCGATTCCACGGCGCGACGAATGACCTCGGCCTCGCGCTGCGGGTCGAGAATCGGGAGGCCCGCAGCGCGTTTGAGCGCGGCGGTCTTCAAGCCAATGCTCACACGCTCGGCCAACAGTGCGACCAATCGCACATCGATCTCCTCGATGCGGCCTCGCCATCGCGCCAGCTCGGCACGCGGATCACTGGTGTCGTCACTCACGCGACTGCTGCGCGCGGCATGGCGCCCTCTGGGTCGAGCGTGAGTGTGCGACCCGCCGCATTCGCGAACGCCGGAAGTTGCCGCATGAACTTCTCGAAGGCCGCAGTGGTGAGTGACTGATCGCCATCGGACAACGCCTCTTCGGGATTCGGATGCACTTCGACAATGAGACCATCTGCGCCGGCAGCGAGCGCCGCGAACGAGAGTGCAGGCACGAGCGACGCCTGTCCGCCAGCATGACTTGGATCGACGATGACGGGCAAGTGCGTCTCGCGCTTGAGAACCGGAATCGCCGCGACATCAAGCGTATTACGCGTGGCTGTTTCGAACGTTCGGATACCGCGCTCGCACAACACCACCTGCTGATTGCCATGCGCCATGATGTATTCGGCGGCCATGAGCAGCTCGGTGATCGTCGCCGAGAGTCCGCGCTTGAGCAGGACCGGGCGTTGCACGCGTCCGAGCTCGGAGAGCAGCGAGAAGTTCTGCATGTTGCGCGCACCAACCTGCATCATGTCGGCGTGTTCGGCGACGAGCTCGACGTCACGTGTGTCCATCACTTCGGTCACGATGGGCAGGCCGAACTCTGCGCGGACGTCAACGAGCATCTTGAGCGCTTCGCGGCCAAGGCCCTGGAAGGCGTAGGGTGAGGAGCGCGGCTTGAATGCACCCCCACGGAGCACGCGCGCCCCCGACGCGCGAACCGCCGCGGCCGTCTCGCGCAGCATGGCGCGATTCTCCACGGAGCAGGGGCCGGCCATCACCACGAGCTCTGTTCCACCGATCGCCGCGCCGCCGACATTCACGATCGTGCGGTTCACCGAAAACTCGCGCGACGCCAGCTTGTACGGCTTGAGGACGGGAATGACCTCCTCGACGCCGGGGATGGACTTGAGTGGCACCTCGTGGAGTCGCGATTCATCACCGATGCAGCCAATGATCGTACGTTGCTCGCCGCGCGAAAGATGCGTATGAAGGCCGGCGGCCTCGATGCGCTCTCGGATATGATCGAGCTCGGCGTCTGTGATGTCAGGGCGTGTGACGATGATCATTGGACGGACGGTGGCGAGGATATGGAAAACAAAAAGGCCCGCTCGAGAGCGGGCCGGAGGAGTGCGTCTGCGCTGATTTGGATCAGTCGCGCGTACGACGCCGTCCACGGCCCGCGATGCGGTATCCGTAGCTCAAGAAGTAGGCGTAGTACGTGGTGGTGCGTGACATGAACTCAGGATAGGCATGAGGCCGGTCGTTCGTCAAGCACCAACTCGACCGACTCTGCCGCGGACGGTGCGAAGAGGGCATCTTTGGCGGATGAAGATGCGATTGTTTCAGAGTTCAACGATTCTGCTGCTCACGCTCGCGAGCGCAATGAGTGCGCAACAGCCCCGCGCCCGCGCGCGCGAGATTGGCGTCGCTCCCGGGATTTTTCAGCCGGGCACCAACAACGCGATCACCGATGTCGCCGGCGTGAAGGTTGGACACACGACGGTCATCATCGGCGACTCCGTGCACACCGGTGTCACGGCGATCCTCCCGCACGGCGGCAACCTCTTTCAGGATCGTGTGCCCGCCGCGGTGCACATCGGCAATGCCTTCGGCAAGCTCATTGGCGCGACGCAACTCAGAGAACTCGGCGAACTCGAGACGCCAATACTGCTCACTTGTACGCTCTGCGTGTGGCGCGTCGCCGACCAGCTTGTGAGCGAGCTGATCGCGCAGCCGGGCATGGAGCGCGTCGCTTCGATCAATCCTGTCATTGGCGAAACGAATGACGGCGGCTTGAACGCAATTCGTTCGCGATTGATTCCCGCCAACGCGGTGCACGATGCGCTCGCGAGTGCAACGTCGGGTCCCGTTGCTGAAGGCAGCGTGGGTGCGGGAGCAGGAACGAGCGCCTTTGAATGGAAAGGCGGAATCGGCACATCGTCGCGCGTGCTGCCCAAGTCACTTGGTGGTTGGACAGTTGGCGTCCTCGTGCAGAGCAACTTTGGCGGCGTGCTTCAAGTGCTCGGCGCTCCGGTTGGACGCGAGCTCGGCAAATACGCGTTCAAGAATGCGGTCGAGCGAGAGCGTGGCGACGGCTCGATCATGATGGTCGTCGCCACGGACGCGCCAATCTCCGACCGCAATCTCGAGCGCGTCGCCGCGCGGGCGATCATGGGCCTCGCACGTACGGGATCGAGCGCGTCGAATGGCTCGGGCGATTTCGTGGTCTCATTCTCGACGAACCAGGCAGTACGCCGCTCCGCCGTCAACCTCACACGCGTCGGTGGCGACAGCACGCGGCGGGCAATGTCCACCTTCGAGCTCACCAACGACGACATGTCCGGCCTGTTCGAGGCCGTCGTCGAAGCCACTGAAGAAGCGATCTATAATTCGCTGTTCATGGCAACATCGGTGACACAGAAAGGCCGCACCGTCGAGGCGATTCCCCTCGACCGTGTCCGCGAGATTCTCGCGAAGTACAACGTTCGGAATCGCTAGTACGCATAAGCAGTGTAGTACATCCCATCCCACATCGACGATGCGAATGTCACGATTGCTCGCGGCGCTGATCGCGGTTCCCGCGGCGCTGAGCGCACAGAAAACCATTCCCACACCAGCATCCGTGCTCGGCTGGGATGTAGGTACCGACCGTAAGCTCCCCGAGTGGCAGCAGGTGGTGAGCTACTTCAAGGCACTCGATGCCGCATCGCCGCGCATCGAGCTGCACGTGCTCGGCAAAACCACACTCGGCCGTCCCTTCCTTGCCGCATACATCGGCGATTCGGCGACGCTGGCGAACCTGCCCAGGGTTCGCGATGCGCAGCGCAAGCTCGCTGATCCGCGCCTCACCACGGCCGCAGAACGCGCGGCCCTCGAGAAAGACGGCAAGGTCGTGGTGCTCGTGACGTCGAGCATCCACTCGACGGAAGTCGGCGGCATTCTCACCCCGTTGCGTCTCGCCTACAAGCTCGTGAGCGGCGAGGACGAAGAGTCCCGCGCCATCCGCAAGAACACCCTCACGATCCTGGTGCCGTCGCTCAATCCGGACGGCGTCGACATCGTCGGCAACTGGTATCGCTCGTCGATGGGTACCGCGTGGGAAGGCACGCAGCCGCCGCAGCTCTATCACTACTACACGGGCCACGACAACAACCGCGACTGGTATGCATTCACGCAGGTCGAGACGCAGATGGTCATCGACTCGCTGTATAGCCAGTGGCATCCGCAGATCGTCAACGACATCCACCAGCAGGGCAGCAACGGCTCGCGCATTTTCATTCCGCCGTACATGGATCCCATCGAGCCGAACATCGATCCCATCCTGATGGCCGGCGTGGCGCAGATGGGCAAGTCGATGACGTGGCGTCTCACGTCGCAGGGATTTGTCGGCGTGGCGAACAACACGTCGTACGACGCATGGACTCCGGCGCGCGCCTACCAGCACTACCACGGCGCCATTCGCATTCTCACGGAAACGGCAAGCGCATCGCTCGCGTCGCCGATCACCGTGGCATTCGACGACCTTCGCCCAGGCTACAACGTTGATCCCAAGACTACCGGCGTCGATTTCCTTACGAAGTGGAACGGCGGCGCGTGGACCATCGGCGACATCGTGAACTATCAGAACGCCGCATCGTGGGCGCTGCTCACGCAGGCAGCAGATGATCGCGCACTGTGGTTGTCGAGCTACGGCGTCGTGGAGAAGCACGCCATCGAGGGCAAGAAGGCACCTGGCCGTTCCGATTGGCCAACAACGCTCGTGATTCCCGCGCAGCCAGTGCGCGATACGGCCGTCAACGCCGCGCTCCGTATTCTCCAGCGCGGCCAGGTTGAGATCCGTCGCACGAGCGAAGCATTCACCGCCGACGGCCGCTCATTCCCGGCGGGCAGCTATCTGATCTTCACGGCGCAGCCGTATGGTTCGTTCGCGAAGACACTGCTCGAGCGCCAGCACTATCCGGATTTGCACGAATATCCTGGTGGTCCGCCGAAGCGTCCGTACGACGTCACCGCACACACGCTTCCGCTGCTCTACGGTTTCGACGTCGCGTTCGTGAAGGACACCGTCACCGCGAAGTCCACCGCGCTCACACCAGTCGCACAAACACAATGGGTCGCGAATGGGCTCAGCGGCACGAGCACCAAGCGCGTCGCCATCTACCAGAATGCATCCGCTTCGATGGACGAAGGCTGGACGCGCTGGGTCTTCGATCAGTACAAAATCCCGTTCACCGTCGTACAGGCCAAGGATATTCGCGCCGGCAATCTCCGCAGCAAGTTCGACGCGATCGTCATTCCCGATCAGCAGTCGCGCGCAATCGCGCGCGGCCCGCAGGGCAACTACCCCGATTCACTGAAAGGCGGTTTGGCCGAAGACGGCGCCAAGGCGCTCGGCGCATTCGTCGACGGTGGCGGAACGCTGCTCGCTTTCAATGAAGCCAGCAGCTACGCCATCGACGCGCTCACGCTTCCGGTGACAAACGTCTTGAGTGGCGTGAAGAACACGGAGTTCTACGCGCCGGGCTCTTTGATCAAGGTGGAATTCGACAAGTCGAATCCCTTGCTCGCAGGCTACACCGCGCCAGAACAGGCGGTGTGGTTCGAGACGTCGCCCGTTTTCCAGATCACTGATCCCTCGCGTGCGACGGCAGTCGCGAAATATCCGTCTGGCACGGGTGATCCCTTGCTCTCAGGCTGGCTACTCGGCGCATCGAAGCTCGCTGGCAATGCAGCGTTGGTCGACGTGAAGCGCGGAAGCGGCCACGTGATTCTCTTCGGATTCCGTCCGCAGTATCGCGCGCAGACAATGTCGACGTATCCGATTATTTGGAACGCGATCAAGGGGTCTGCGATCGTCCCGTAGTTTTCGAGTTGGATGTACGAAGGGCTGGTCTCGGAAATCGAGGCCAGCCCTTTGTGTCATTCCGATCGAAGTCATGGAACATGAAGTCACTCGGCAGGTACTCTGTGCTCAGTTGGCGAGAAACTTCCACCAACCATCGTCGTAGGAGCCGTTAACCCCCTCCCACTCAAGGGTCGTTCGGTATGCTCGTCGTCCTCGTCGCATCACTCCTCCAGGCATCTCCGCCACCGCAGCGATCCGTCACGCGTGACTCCATCCGCGCTGTTCGCGACTCCATGCGCGATCATCCACGCGAACCAAAGCGACAGGAAGTCACCGCCGAGCTTCTCGGCAATGCCTACCGCGACAGGGAAGCCGGTGCGCTCCTCGCCATCGCGCGCGACGCGCGCACACGTCAGGACTCCGCACTACAAGCATACGACGCGACAACCTATCAACGCATCTCCGCAGGACTCGGTTTCGCATCGTTCGGGCGCGAGCGCCTTGCATTCCGCAGCGAGCAAGCGACAAAAGTGCAGTGGCGTCGCAACGTCGGTGCATACGTCGACGTCACAGGCTCGCGCGCCGTTGCGCCCATTGCCGGAAAAGACGCCAATATTCGCATCGACAGTGACATCTCACCAATTCCGTACTATCCCGGTAGCGAGACACTCTGGATCGGCTCGGAAGTGCAGCGCACCGTGGATGAGAACAAGGGTGTCATTCATCCGCTCGCCGAGGGGTCAGAGGCGTACTACACGTACGCGACTGGTGATTCCGCGACGTTCAAGCTCCCCGACGGCAAGACAATCCGCCTGCGCGAACTGAAAGTCCGCCCGCGCACGCCGAAGTGGAATCTCGCGGTTGGCTCCATGTGGTTCGATCTGTCCAGCGGACAGCTCGTCCGCGCTGCGTATCGCATGAGCGTCCCCATGGACATCAAGGCGGTGGCTGAGGAAGACGACAAGACGTCGTTCGAGGATGTGCCGTCGCTGGTAAAGCCGCTGATCTTCCCCATGACAGCGTCCATCAGCGCCGTTGGTGTGGAGTACGGGCTCTATCAGGGCCGCTTCTGGCTACCGCGCCTCCAGGTACTCGAAGGTGATGCACGCGTGAGCTTCATGCACGCGCCGCTCAAGCTCGAGCAGAAATACGAATATTCGAACGTGAATAGCGGAGGCCCCCTGCCACCGATTCCCGTCACACCAGAGACACAACGTCGTCGTCGCTCCGGTGTATCCATCAACGTCGGACCGGACAATAGCGACGACTCGCTACGCAACGTTCGGCGCCGCGCCGTGCGCAAGACAGTCTGCGACACCGCGACCAACGGCATGATCACGCGGACACGAAGCTCGCGTGGCAGCAACAGCAATCCCGTGCTCGTGCGCGTCCCATGCGATTCTCTCAAGCTCGCTAACTCTCCCGACCTGCCACCGTCCATCTACGACAAGGGCGACGAGGCATTCGGCAGCGTCGAGATGGATGCACTGATCAAGGACGCACTCTCAATGACGGCGCAGCCGGATTTCGCGCCCGCACCCATACGCTTCGAGCGAGAAAATCTCCGCTACAATCGCATCGAAGGACTCTCGTTTGGTGGACGCGCCGATCAGGAACTCGGAGCCGGTTATTCGCTGCACGGTGTCGCCCGTCTCGGAATTGCCGACTGGCAGCCGGACGTTCAACTCACCGGCGCACGAAGTGATTTACGACGCACCATCTCCGCCACCGCCTACAACCGTCTCACATCGGCGAGTGATTGGGGACATCCATTCTCGCTGGGCTCATCCATCTCCGCGCTGCTCTTCGGCCGTGATGAGGCCTTCTACTATCGTGCGTCCGGTCTCGAGTTGTCGTCCGCGCCGGATATCAGTACTGGAAATGGACTGAGCTGGACGGTCTTCGCTGAACAAGAACGCAACGCGAAGCAGAAGACGACCTTCTCGCTCGCGAACGTGGTCAACGGCGCGCAGTTCGAGCCAAACGTCACTGCGACGCGCGGCATTTATGCGGGTGCACGGATGCGACACGTCAACACGTATGGCCTCGATCCAGACGGATTCCGCTTGTTCTCTGACTTGCGTCTCGAGGGCGCCCACGGAGACACGGGCAGCTACGGACGTGCCGCGCTCGATCTCACCGCGTCGCACGGCATTGGATTCGGCGCCGCAGCACTGACACTCGCTGGCGGATCATCCGTCGGCATCATGCCCGCACAACGCTTCTGGTTCCTCGGCGGCACGCAGACGGTGCGCGGTCAACGTCCCGGTCGGGAGGCTGGTGATGCATTCTGGCTCGGTCGCTTCGAAATCGCGCGCGGCGAAGCGCTGCTGCGTCCAACGATGTTCACGGACTTTGGTTGGGCCGGCGATCGCGCGAAGTGGAAGAGTATCGGAATTCCGATGTCAGGCGTCGGCGCCGGCTTTTCAATCATGGACGGACTCATCCGCTTCGACGTCGCGCGCGGCATCAATCCGGAGCGCATGTGGCGCGTTGACACATACGTTGAGGCGAGGTTCTAACATCTCCCGCACTTGCCCGCGTAGGTCATTGGCACGACGTTCAAATGCATGCGCCTGCGATGTGCGCTTCTCGCTGCAACGCTGCTAGCCGCTCGCCAAGCGAATAGTCAAGCCGTGCGTGGTGTGGCGATCACTCCCGACTCGCTCTTCGTCTCCGGGGCGATCGTCACACTCATCGACTCGCTTGGCCGACCGGTCGCACGCGCGCTCGGCGACGACGAGGGGCGGTTCACCGTTCGCGCACCGGTAGCCGGCACCTATCGCCTCGAAGCCCGGCGCATTGGATTCAAGCCGACGCTCGACAAGGAGATCGTGCTCGAAGAGGGCAGGATTCGTCTGCACACGATGGTGCTCGTCGGCGTGCCAATCGCGCTCGACGCCATTCGCACCACCGCAAGTGCGCGGTGCGAGACGCAGCCAGACTCGGCATCGGCCGCATTCACCGTCTGGGAGGAAGCGCGCAAAGCGCTCCTCGCGTCGCAGCTCACGCGTCTCACTCGCGCCTATAAAGTCGACGTCACCACATACATCAAAAAGCAGGGCGTGCAGGTCGAGCCGAGAGCCGACAGCGCGACCAAAAACGGGCTTCCGATTCGGCCGTTCACGAGCCAATCACCGGAGCTGCTGGCGGAGAAGGGCTACATCACGCGCAATGAACGGGCAGCGGTGTTCCATGCTCCCGATGAGGAAGTTTTGCTTTCCGACTCATTCGCCGCCACGCATTGCTTGCGATTGCTCGCCGACAGCGCGGATGTTCCCGGGCTGCGCCTCGGATTTTCGCCGGTCCCCGGGCGGCGTCAAACGGAGATTTCTGGCGTGTTGACCATCGATCGCAGCACGAATGAATTGCAACGTCTCGAGTTTTCGTTCGTGAATCTTCCGTCAATGGACGTGGTGGGCACTCCGGGCGGCGCGATCGTGTTTCGTCACCTGCCGGAAGGCAGCTGGCTGATCGAGGAATGGGCCATCTGGGTTCCGTACGCCGATGTTCACGAGGTGCCGGGAATCGTGATTCAGCCGCCTGGCCGCGGCCTTCCGGCGCGCAATGCTCCGTCCACATACGTGACGAAAGTCGGGCTTCAGACCACGGGAGGCCACGTCCTGCGCGTGGCCTTTGGCGAAGAGACCGTCTGGAAGCGTCCTACCCGAAAGCCCTGAAATAAGACGCGGGCTTGGGGTGGCGCGAAATGGTTGCGGAGTGAATACTTGCCGCCCCACCGTTCGCTGAGTCATCTGCGAACATCATCCGATGACGCCCCACCCGTCCCGGCTGATGCGACTTTCCGCATTCAGGCAACGTCTCGCCCTCTACGCGGTCTACGCCGCGGGAGTCGTCACGGCTACCATCCAGCGTGGCATTCTCAGTCGTGATCACACCACGTTCACGATCTTTCGGCAGTCGTTTGCGCACCTGATTCGCCACCAGAATCTCTACGCAGCGTACCCCGCCGAGCAGGGAGCCGCAGCAGCCGATCTCTTCAAGTACAGTCCGTCTGCGGCCATGCTTTTCGCGCCGCTCGCGCTCGTACCATATCCGGTAGCGTTGCTGCTGTGGAATGCGCTCAATGTCTCCGTACTCGTAGTCGCCATCACGCGCCTCTTGCCAGGGCGCCGCGCAAACCTCGCGCTGCTGCTCCTCGCGCCTGAAGTTTTCGTTTCGATCCAGGCATCATCCAGCAATGCACTGGTTGCGGCGCTGATACTGCTCGCGGCGCTCGCGTACGAAGAAGGTCGCCTGCTGCGCGCCAGCTACGCGGTGTGCCTCGGCGCGGCGATCAAGATTTTCCCGATGGCAGCGGCTGTATTCGGCGTACTCCAGGTACGCCACCGGAAGGCCGTCCTCGCCATCGTCATCGCCCTCGTCGCCGTGGTCTCGCTACCGCTGCTCGTCATCACACCGCGTGAATTACTGCACCAATACCAGTGGTGGCTGCTGGTAGAAGGTGCCGACGCCCGCGACATGGTGTTCGGACTTTCCCTCATGCGTCAATTGCGCGACTGGTCCGGCCTCACCTGGCCCAACTGGGTCGTCCAGCTACTCGGCACAGCCTTCTTCCTGCTGCCCATCGCCATCCGGCGCAGCGAGTGGCAGAACAAAGACTATCGCATGCAGTATCTCTGTTCGCTGCTCATCTATGTGGTGCTCTTCAACCATCAGGCCGAGCGGCAGTCGTTTGTCATTGCGGCGACGGGATGCGTGCTGTGGTACGTGAACAGTCGGCGCACGATTGAAGGGGCCGTGCTGTTGGCGATCGCACTGGTCGGTGTTCCGACCGTACCGTATCTCGCGCTCTGGCTCGTGATCCACCTGGAGCTCTTGCGAGGTACTCCATCGGTGCACGAGGTACGAGAACTGAGGCGCGAGGACGCATTGGGCCTTCCGCCCTCGCGCCGAGCTTCCTCGGAGCAAGCGGCGTAGCTGGCAGCGGAGCGGGCTGCCCCACGAACCAATCTGTCCGCCGCTGAATTACTGTACACCCATGGATACGCTTCTCCGCTACCTGCGCCCCTATTGGCGCTACGCCATCCTCGCGCTCGCGCTGGCCGCGGTCAATCAGGTCTTCTCCCTGCTTGATCCCGCCATCCTCCGCCACATCATCGACGACTACGCCACCAAGCGCGACGTCTACACACGGGCACAGTTCGTCCGCGGCGTCACCACGCTGCTCGGTATGGCGGTTGGCGTCGCGTTCGTCTCGCGCGTGGCGAAGAACTTTCAGGACTACTTCGTCAACGTCATCACACAGCGCGTCGGTGCCGATCTGTACTCTGACGGAATCCGGCACTCGTTGTCTTTGCCCTTTCAGACATTCGAAGACCAGCGCAGCGGCGAGACACTCGGCAAGCTCCAGAAAGTCCGCTCCGACACCGAAAAGTTCATCAGCCAGTTCGTGAACTTCGTGTTCGTCACGATCGTCGGCGTCGTGTTCGTGATGATCTATTCATTCAAGATTCACTGGTCCATCGCGCCGGCATTTCTGCTCACGGTGCCGATTCTCACGCTCGTGAGCTCATCGCTCAGCAAGCGCGTGAAGACCATCCAGAAAGTCATCGTCGCCGAGACGACCGCGCTTGCCGGCGCAACCACGGAGTCGCTGCGCAATATCGAATTGGTGAAGAGCCTCGGTCTTGCCAAGCAGGAAGAGCTCCGCCTCAATGCGACCACCGACAAGATCCTCAAGCTCGAGCTGAAGAAAGTTCGCTACATCCGCTCCATCAGCTTCGTGCAGGGCACGATGGTGAATCTCATTCGTACCTGCATCATGTTCCTGCTGCTGTACCTCGTCTTCGCCGGCAGGGTGACGGTGGGGCAGTACATGTCGCTGCTGATCTACAGCTTCTTCATCTTCGGTCCCATGCAGGAATTGGGGAACGTGGTGAACACCTTCCGCGAGACGGAAGCGTCGCTTGCCAAGTTCGATGAGATCTTCAAGATCCCCGTCGACCCCAAGCCCCAGAATCCCGTCGCCGTCGACGACCTCCAGTCGCTCGCGTTCAAGAACGTCAGCTTCACGCACGCCACCGCGACGACACCTGCATTGGCTGACGTATCGTTCGACGCGCATCGCGGACAGACCCTCGCCTTCGTTGGACCATCGGGCTCTGGAAAGACCACGCTCGTGAAATTGCTCGTTGGTCTCTATCGGCCTAGCCATGGGCGCATCGAGTACAACGGCGTTTCGAGCGAGGATGTCGACCTGGACAGATTCCGCGAGCGCATCGGCTTCGTGACGCAGGACGCACAGCTCTTCAGCGGCACTATTCGCGAGAACCTGCTGTTCGTTCGTCCCGATGCCACCGACGAGCAATGCATGGAAGTACTACGTCGCGCCGCCGCGCAGACGTTGCTCAGTCGCGCCGATCAGGGACTCGACACCGTCATCGGTGAAGGCGGCATGAAGATCTCCGGCGGCGAAAAGCAGCGCCTCTCCATCGCGCGCGCGCTCCTGCGCAATCCGCACCTTCTGGTGTTCGACGAAGCCACAAGCTCACTCGATTCGCTGACAGAAGAAGAGATCAGCCGCACCATGCGCGACGTCGCACTCAACGAGAATGTCGTCACGGTGCTCATCGCACATCGCCTCAGCACTGTGTTGCACGCCGATCGCATCTTTGTGCTCGAGCGCGGCCGCATCATCGAGGAAGGCCAGCACGACGATCTGCTCACGCGGAAGGGCCTCTACTACGCGATGTGGCGCCAGCAAGTGGGCGAGCGTCGCACCATCAGCGCTCCGGTTGCCGGCGCACCTCCGTTGAAATCCGGTGCAGTGGCGGGCTGAGTCATTCCGAGCGAAGTCGAGGAATCGCAGGGGTGTCATTCCGAGCGAAGTCGAGGAATCGCAAGGGTGTCATTCCGAGCGAAGTCGAGGAATCGCAAGGGCGTCATTCCGAGCGTAGTCGAGGAATCGCAGGGGTGTCATTCCGAGCGAAGTCGAGGAATCTGCTTTTAGCGCTCGTAGACATTCTGTCCCCACCGCATCGCGCGATTGAAGGTGAACAGCGTGGCAGCGCCGGCCAGAGCTGTTGCACTTTGACAAGAATCACGCAGTACGCACGCAACACTTCAGGCACGAGCCCGATTGCCCAATCGCTTAACGTCCACATTTCGACAGACTTAAGCAGAGAGATCTGAGTGGCATGCGGCTCGCCTTATTGGTGATCCGTGAACAGCTACAGTCCCCTCTCCGCGCGCGCGGTCAAGCTGACCGGAGCCGCACAAATCACGGGCATTCCGACCGAAATCGTCGAATCTCCCGAATCGCGGCGCGCAGTCGTCGCGGGGCTCGTGCTGCGCTCCCAGGCGCCCGTGCGGCTTTTCGCGGCCGTCCTCCTCGCCGCTGTTCGGCTGCTCATCCTCTTCCGCACGACTGGCCCATCCGCCATCGAGGCCGGCGCCAGCACCGTTACCGTGATACTCGGCCTCTATATCGTTGGCTTGGTCGCAACGCACTACTCGCTGTGGCGCAATGCGCGATCCGGCGAAGAACGCGTCACCTTGGTCTTCGCACTCGATGTCGCCTTCATCTTCGCGATGTTCGGCGCCACGAGCTCGCCGGTAGAGTTTCATCGCGCACTGTTTGCGCTACTCGTTGTCGTGCACCTCGCCAATCACTTCTTCGGCGGCCGACATGCGTGGCAGACGATCCAGATGGGCATCATCGGCTATCTCGGCTTGCTCTACTTCGGCAATGCCAGCGCCAGAATCGACGTCGTCAATGAGCTTGTCACGCTCGCCGTCGCAACGGTCGCCATGTCCGTGATGGTGCGGCAGGCCGGCGGTGTTCGTCGTCGCCTCAGCAAGCTCGTCACGCTCTTCGAGAACGTCGAAGATGGCGACTTCACGCAGACCTACGACGTCATCGCCGATCGCCAGCCCGACGAAATCACGCGTGTGGGCCAGGCATACAACCGCGTCCGTGCGCAGCTGTCAAGCATGGTCCTCACCGATCCGCTCACCGGTTGCCTCAATCGCCGCGGCTTCGATCAGGCTCTCGCCCGCGAAGTCGCTCGCGCCACCCGTACCGGCGACAGCTTCGCACTCATCGCCATCGACCTCGATCACTTCAAGTCCATCAACGACACGCACGGCCACATGGCTGGCGACACGCTCCTTCGCGAAGTCGGCGCCATCCTGCTCGCTGCCGGCCGAGGTGGTGACGTCGTTGCCCGAATGGGCGGAGAAGAATTCGCGTTGCTCCTGCCGGGTAGCGGGCACTCGGGAGCAAACCTCTTCGCGGCGCGCCTCTGTGATCGCATCCGTGCCCATGAATTCGTGATCGACATCCACGGCCAACGCATCGCGCTCACCACGAGCATCGGCGTCGCCGTCGGTGGGCCACTCGGCGAACCCAACTTCGCTGCGCTCCTCTGGTCGCGCGCCGACGCTGCGCTTTACGCCGCCAAGCGCGCTGGACGCGATTGCGCGCGCGCCTGGATGGATGAAACGGAATACTCCGGCGAGCACGTAGTCATCGGCTCGCTCTCGCGCCGCGCCGCACGCTCCGAAGTGTCATTCCGAGCGTAGATGCGTGTCATCCGAGCGTAGATGCGTGTCATTCCGAGCGTAGATGCGTGTCATTCCGAGCGTAGATGCGTGTCATTCCGAGCGTAGATGCGTGTCATTCCGAGCGTAGTCGAGGAATCTGCACTTCCGCCCCTATCCCAACAGCGCGTCAAACGCCCTGTCGCACGCATCAAGACAGCGATCCAACGCCTCGATCGTGTGATCGCCCATGTGGCCAATGCGGAACGTCGACTCCTTGTTCTTGCCGTAGCCACTTCCGATCGTGAAACCGCGCTCTGTCACGGCCTTCAACAACTTCGACGAAGGCAGCGACGCCGGAAGCGTAATGCTCGTGACGCTCGGCGAGCGATGGCCCTCGGTTGCCGCCACACCAATCTCGTCGCCGTGCCGCGCGCGCAACTGATCGACCCACGCATACGTTCGCTGCGCCATCGCCGCATGCCGCTCCCAGCGCGCCGGCATCGTCTCGGCCACGATATTCGGTAGCTGTACGTCCGCGGCAAAGAACAAGGGAATCGCCGGAGTGTTCGGAGTCTGGTTCTTCGTCGCGTACTGCTCGAACTCAACGATGTCGAAGTAGAGCCCGCGTCCGCTCTGCTTCCTCGCACTCTCGATGTACGCGGGTGTCGCGGCGAGAAAGGCGAGTCCGGGCGGAAGCGCGAGCGCCTTCTGCGATCCCGTCAGGACCACATCGAGCTCCCACTCGTCGAACTTGAGCTCCGCACCGCCAATACCAGTCACCGAATCAACGAGACACACGGCGCCACGCTCACGCGCCATCTGCGCAACCCGACGCACATCCGTGAGCGCGCCTGTCGACGTCTCAGACTGGACCACGGTAACGGTCGCGTAGCGCGTCGCCTTCAACTTCTGCTCCAACACATCAAAGTCGACCGTCTTCCCCCATTCGACATCGAAGACATCAGTCTCGCGCGCACACGCCTGCGAAATCGCTGCGAAACGCGCCGAGAACGCACCGTTCACGATCGAGAGTACGCGCCCCGCAGGAGCACCACGTATCGCAGCCTCCATCAGGCCAGTCGCCGACGAGCTGCTGATGTACACCGGACGCGTCGTCCCGAAAATCACGCGCAATGCATCCTGTAGTCGCGCGAACATCGACTCGAATGCCGGCCCGCGATGCGCAATCATCGGACGCGTCATTGCCTGCATCACTTCGGGCCGCACCTCGGTAGGTCCGGGAAAAAAGAACGTCCCATTGGTGAGTAACGATGCCGTCATGCGAGAACGAGCTCCGCGAGCTGGTCGAAGGATTCGAGAATGAAATCGGCCGCGTCAGCCACGTCCGCGCGCCGAACGAAACCGGTGAACGCCGCAAAACTGTCGACGGCAGGCTTCATGGCGAGATCAGTCATGCCGTCGCCAACGGCGAGAATGCGCCGCGGCAATGCCAACGACTCTACAACGGCGCACTTGCCACTGGACGTCGTCAGCGGCGACCGCGCGTCGAAACCAGCATACTCGCCGCTCTGCGAGAACGTGAGCGACACTGCATTCACCTCGGAATCAGCAATACCAAGTTCCGCTGCCACCGGCAGCATCGCCTCGCGAATGCCGCCGCTCACCAACACAATCCGCACGCCGCTCTCGCGTAGCCGATAAATCGCCTCACGCGCACCGGACGCCAGCGCCTTGGCATACGCCTTCGCGAGCGATTGAATGTGATCGACCCTCGGCGCAACAAGCGCCAGTCGCTCACCATACACGGCGTCGAGCGCGATCTCACCATCCATTGCACGCTTCGTCAGCTCCGCGACACGCGCGGAAACCTCAGAACCGCGCATCGTCGCGAGCCAGTCGATTCCCTCCACGCCACAGAGCGTCGAATCAACGTCCAGCACGACACTCGCAAATGAAGCAGACATCAGAGCACGTTCCCCGGCGCGAGAATGCCCTTTGGGTCAAGCTCACGCTTCATTGCCGTCATCGCACGCAGTTGTAGGTCCGTCATCTGAAGCGGAAGCCACTTTCGCTTGATCTTCCCGATGCCATGCTCGGCCGCAACAGTCCCGCCCAGCGCAATCACTTCGCGTAGCGTCGCTTCGACGACCTTCTCAATGCGCGAGAGTTCGTCGCCGTCGTGCGCAATAAAGTTCTGGTGCGGATGGCCATTGCCCGCATGTCCGTAAATCACTGCCTGATCGACGTCGGCCTCCTTCGCGAGCGAGCGCGCACGATGAACTGCGCTCGCCAGCGAGCGATAGGGAACAGCCCAATCAGTGGACACCTTGCGCCCGCCGTGCGGACGACGTGCTGCGCCCCGCTCGTTCATGTGCGCAGGCACCGCATGTCGTACACGGCGCGCATCGCGCAGCGCACTTTCGCCGTCGTATACGCGAATGTCGTCAACGATTGCCGTAAACGACTCCGCAAGCGTCAGCCACTCATCCATCGCGGTCTCATTCCCACGTGGTGGCACATCTTCCACATAGACGAACGCCTCTGCGCCGAGTGCCCAGGTGGGGCTGCCTTCCGCTTCGCGTGCGATCGAGAGTGCGAGCGAGTCGAAGAACTCGAGACAACGCGGATTCACAGCTATGCTCTCGCGCGCAGCAACCACGAAGGCGAGCGCGTCGGATTCCTCCGCGAACGGAATCGCCAATCCGATCACGTGCTCTGGCAACGGGAGCAGCGCGAGCTCGGCTTCCACAATCACGCCGAGTGTCCCTTCAGATCCGATGAACCAATCGATTGGATCCTGCGCGAATCCATAGCCAACCGTGTTCTTCTCGAGCGAAGTCCGTCGCAATTCGACGATCGAGCCGTCCGCCATCGCAACACGCAACGCGCGCACGTGCGGGCGCGTCGCGCCATAGCGCAGCGATCGCGCACCAGAGGCATTGCACGCAATCGCGCCGCCAACCGTGCACTCATCTTCACTCGTTGGATCGGGCGCGAACAGCAAGTCATGCTGCGCGCAGTGTCGCTTCAAGTCGCCGACGAGCACACCCGGCTCCACACGCGCAACGCGACGCTCGGTGTCGACATCGATGATGCGGCTCATCGCACGCAGCGACAGCAGCGTTCCGCGATCGGTAATCGACGCGCCGGTCGTACTCGTCTGTCCGCCCGCCGCCGTTACCGGCGTTCCGCTCGCATGCGACTCGGCCAATAACGCCGCAACTTCGTCCGCACTCGTCGGGCGTGCGACACCGTCAGGTACGAGCACCAGACCGGAGACGTCCGCCGAATACGCCTGACGTACACTTTCGTCCCGCGCAATTGCCGGCGCTCCGCTCACATCACGAATAGCGGAAGTGAACCACGGTCGCCGAAATGATGTCGGGCAATTTCAGCAATGCCTCGCGAACGTCGCCGCGCACCGCACCGTCAACACTGATCGCCGCCAACGCTTCGCCACCCTGCGCCAGTCGTGCCTGGTGATATTCGGCGATGTTCACGCTCGCGTCGCCAAGCAGCGTTCCCACTCGGCCAATGACTCCGGGGACGTCATTGTTTGTGAGAATGATCAACGTCTCGCGCGGCGCCACGTCCACATGGAATCCGCCAATGCGCGTGATTCGCCCCGGCGCTCCCTCCGGGGCAATGCAACCCACCGCCATGGTCTGCATGCCTGAGCTCACGCTTACCTGAATTTCGTGCGGAGCCTGAATCTCGGTCTCCGAGCAGGAGAGCTCGATGCCGCGCGTTTCGGCAAGCGAACGCGCATTGATCATGTTGAGCCGCTCCACTTCTACCGAGCCCTCCAGCACACCGGCAGCAGCGGCGGCCAGCAGCGCCGTACCCGCACCTTCGAAACCAGGGCCCGTGCGCAATGTGAGTCGCTGCACAGCACGCACACCCCGATCGGCGAGAATTGCGCTCGCCACGCGCGCGGCGCGTCGCACCACCGTGAGCGCCGACTGCAATGCACGCCAATCGCCGATTCCAGCCCCGGCAACGTTGATCGAGCGCGAAAGCTCATCATGGAGCAGGGCATCGCGCACCGCTGCACACGCGTCCACCGCCACGTTGCGTTGCGCCTCAGCACTCGATGCGCCGATGTGCGGCGTCAGCAACGTATGGGCTGCCGTACGCAGCGGATGATCTGCTGCAAGCGGCTCTTTCGTGAACGCGTCAACGATGGCGCCGCGCAAATGCCCGCTCTCCAGCGCATGCACGAGCGCCGCCTCTTCGATGATACCGCCACGCGCCATGTTCACCGCAATCGCGCCCGGGCGAAGCCTCGATAGCTCTCGACGTCCGAGCATGCCCTCCGTTTCCTCATTTAACGGCGTGTGCACCGTGATGATGTCGGCTTCGTCGAGTCCTTCCTCCAGTGTCGCAAGACGACGAATGCGCAGCGCGCGGAATCGCTCGTCACTCACGTATGGATCGTAGCCCGCAACATCCATCCCGAACGCCAGCGCGCGCGTAGAGATCTCACCCCCGATGCGGCCCACGCCAACAATCACCAGCGTCTTGCCTTTGAGCTCAGTGCCGAGGAGCTGCGAACGATCCCAACGGCCCTCGCGCATAGAGGTTGCCGCGCGCGGCAGATGTCGGATCAACCCGATGATCGTGCCGAAAAACAGCTCCGCAACGGCAACAGTATTTCCTGCCGGCGCATTGATCACCGCGACACCGAGTGCTGTCGCGGTCTCCATGGAGATGTTGTCGACACCAACACCCGCTCGGCCCACGACGCGCAGCTTCGTCGCGCGTCGCAACAACTCGTCGGTGATTCGCGTGGCGCTGCGCCCCACGAACGCGTCGTAGTCGCCAATGCGCTCGAGCAACTCTGCCGGCGCCAGCGTCGGAACTTCGTCCACCTGGAACGAAGGCTCGGCGGTGAGCAATGCGACGCCCTCGGCGTCAATGTCGTCGGTTACGAGAATACGATAGGTCACAGTGGTGCGATGATGGTCTGTCGAAACATATTCGAGGCATGCCTGTCGTGTCGCGTCGCGCCCGCTTGCTGGATCTCGCTGCTCTCGCCTGCATCGTTGCGGGCGCGTTGGTTTGCTTCATGGCGAACGCGCGCCTCACCGAGATCAGCAGATACACATACCGCCATCCCGGCCCGCCGAATGTCTCCCAGCTAGCGGAGGCCGACCGTGCGCGATACCTCGCCTACGGCGGCGTGGCGCTGGTCGTGGCGGGCTGCATCGTCGGCGTCACCGGTGCCATGAAGCTGGCGCGAAGAACGCCGGCCTAAGGTTCAGCGGGTGTCATTCCGAGCGACGTCGAGGAATCTGTACTTGGCGTCATTCCGAGCAGAGTCGAGGAATCTGCACTTGGCGTCATTCCGAGCAGAGTCGAGGAATCTGCACTTGGTGTCATTCCGAGCGGAGTCGAGGAATCTGTACTTGGTGTCATTCCGAGCGGAGTCGAGGAATCTGCACCTCAGGCTGTCACAGACATCATCCCTTCACACACCAGCACAGAGCCTCCGCCCACGCGAACCGCCGTTGCCTGTCCCGCCGTTACATCAGCCGACAACTCGAGAATACTCGGCCTCCCCATCTCGAAACCCTGCTCGACACGCCAGTTGAGCGTCCCGTTCCTCGAGTCCCGCGCCACCAGATAACCGGCGAGTGCCGCACAGGCGCTGCCCGTCGCCGGGTCTTCAGGCACGTTCACCCCAGGCCCAAACATGCGCGCATGCACATGCGAACCCGCGCGCTCGCCGCCCAGCGCAAAGAGAAACACGTCCGGCGCCCACGTGCCCTTCACAACCGATTCCCACACATCCACGCGCATCTTCGCTCGGCGCACCGCCTCGATGTCGCGCAACGGCACATAGAGAAAGGGAAGCCCGCACGAATAGCCCTGCGGCATCCAGTCTTCATCCAGCAATTCGTTCTCCTCGAGACACAGCATCTGCGCGAGCGCTGATCGCTCCGGAGCAGCAGTTCCCGCCTCAGGCAGCTTCGCGACGGACAACTCGGCGTAGTACGGCGCGCCGCCGCGTGAGCGCACCTCCACCGGCACATTGCCGACCTTTTCCTCGAGCACCATCCGCGTGACGTCACCAGTCAACGGCACCTCGCCAATCACGCCGAGAACATGTGCGGTGCCGACGGTGGGATGACCCGCAAAGGGAATTTCCGACGCCGGCGTGAAGATCCGCACCCGACGCGTATTCGCCGGATCAACGGCTGGATAGACAAAGGTTGTCTCGGAGTAGTTGAACTCCCGCGTGATATCGAGCAGCCGGTGTTCGGGAATCTCCCGGGCGTCGGGAAACACGGCGAGCTGGTTGCCACCAAAGGCAGAGTCCGTAAAAACGTCAGCGGTGACGTAGCGATGTCTGGGCATGCGCCAAAGATGCACCAACGCACATTTGCGCGACTAGCGAGCAGAGACTCCGGGGCGCAGAATTTATGTATGCAAAGCCTCCCAACGGCGGCTCGCGCTCCCCATGGCGGCTTCCCAGCACCCGCGGAGCACCGCCACAGAACGTTCGTGGCGAGTTCCGCCTTGGCGGAGTCACTCCACGTACAGAATCCAGACGGACCTGGTCACGCTAACACGGTACCACGCATGAGAGTCTTTCCCCGCCTTCTCATCGCCGGGCTCGCAGCCTTTGCCGCGCCCGCATCCGCGCAGGGCAATCTGTGGGGCACCGTCTACGACAGCCTTCACCGTGCACCGCTCGCTCGCGCCGGCGTGATTGCCACCCCGCTCGACATCCGACGCGACACGTCATTCCACAGCGTCCTTTCCGACGCGCACGGCCGTTTCTCCTTTGTCGGCCTTCAGCCCGGCCGCTATACCCTCACGGTCGAGCACGCGATGCTCGACTCCACGGGCATCGGCATCAACGACGTCATGGTCGACGTTTCCACCGTCGGCCCTACCACCATCGATCTCTCCACGCCCTCCACCGTCAGCCTCCGTCGCGCCCTGTGTCCCGCCACCGGCAACGACACCACCGTCGGCGTCATGCTCGGCGTCGTCAGACACACGGATGGTACGCCGGTACCACAGGCCGCAGTCGTGTTCTCCTGGAATGACTTCGAGGTCGACAACGTCACCGCATCGGTCATCACCCACCGTGTCACGTCAAGCACGACTGGCGACGCAAACGGCGTGTATCGCCGCTGCGGTGTGCCGTTGCAGCGCCCCATCTTCGTGCAGGCACAGGGTGCGGGTCGTGAAGAATCCGGGATCGTACAGGAAGTCGTCAGCATGGCGGGCTTCCTCGTTCGCGATTTTCGCATCGCCGGCGAACCGGTGCCTGCCGGTGGTCCTCTCGAATCCGCAGGCCACACAGTTGTCGGCACCATCACAGACGTGCGCGATCGCGGGCTCCCGCGTGCACAGGTCACCATCGCCGGCAGCGGCCGCGTCGTGCTCACCAACAGCGACGGTGAATTCCGCATTGTCGGCGCTCCGGCGGGCTCGCGGAGTATCGAAGTCACTGCCATCGGCTACTATCCGCGCTCGACAAACGTCGAGGTCGATCGTCTCGCCGCACCCGTGCGCATTCGCATGGAGCGCACGGCAGTAATCCTCGATTCCCTCCAGGTGATCGCGAAGCGCACAACGCGCGTCCGCAATCTCAATCACGAGGAGTTCGAGGCACGACGCTTTCGCAGCGCCGGCACGTTCTTCAGCAAGGCCGCGATCGACTCACTGCACGCGGTTGAGATCTTCGACGTGCTGCGCCACACACCGGCAGTGGCACTCGCGCAGGAACGCGGCGGATTCGACATGCAGGTGGTATCCAACCGCGGTGCCACCGGCATCACAGGTGCCGTGTGTCCGCTGGATGTCTTCCTCGACGGCATGCGCATCAAGCAGGAAGATCTCCGCGGTATCCCGCCCGAAATCATCTACGGCATCGAGATCCACGGCGTCGCCACCGCGCCGCCACGCTTCAAGGTCGGCTTGTGCGGCGGCCTCTTCGTCTGGACGCGCTAAGGTGGAGTGTAGCGTTCCTACTTTTCGCTCATAAACGGATATCGCCAATCCAGCGGCGGCGAGAACGTCTCCTTGATCGCGCGTGCGCTCACCCAGCGTACAAGATTGAGCTTTGACCCCGCCTTGTCGTTGGTGCCCGAACTACGTGCGCCGCCAAACGGCTGCTGTCCAACCACCGCACCGGTCGGCTTGTCGTTCACATAGAAATTGCCCGCCGCATTGCGCAGCGCCATCATGGCTTCGCGCACCGCCTTGCGATCATTCGCGAACACGGCGCCCGTCAACGCGTACGGCGACGTCGTGTCCACGATGCGCAATGTCTCATGCCACTTCGCATCGTCATACACGTGCACCGTGACCACCGGGCCAAAAATCTCCTCGCACAGGAGGCGATACCCCGGGTCCGCCGTCTCGATCAGAGTGGGATGAATGAAGTAGCCATCCTTCCCGTCAGCCTTCCCACCGGCAACGATCGTCGCGTTCTGCTTCGCGTCGTCGAGATAGCCCGAGATCTTCGTGAAGGCGCGCTCGTCGATCACCGCGCCCATGAAATTCCTGAAGTCGGTAATGTCGCCGATCTTGATGTCCTTCATCATCGCGACCGCGCGCTCCTTCACATCGCCCCAAATCGAACGCGGCACATACACTCGGCTCGCCGCCGAGCACTTCTGTCCCTGATATTCGAATCCGCCACGCACAATCGCGACGGCAAGCGCCTGTGGATCGGCCGACGCATGTGCGACGATGAAATCCTTCCCGCCCGTCTCGCCAACGATGCGCGGATAGGTGCCGTAGCGCGACATGTCTGCGCCAATGGTCTGCCACATCTTGTTGAACACACCCGTGCTGCCGGTGAAATGCACGCCGGCCAGATCGCGAGAGGAGAGGGCAATGTTCGAGATCGTCACGGCGTCACCCGACACGAGATTGATCACGCCCGGCGGCAATCCCGCCTTCTCGAGGATGCGCATGATATAGTACGCCGACAGCATCGACGAGGCAGCGGGCTTCCAGACGACAGTGTTGCCCATCAACGCCGGTGCAGTGGGCAGGTTGCCCGCAATCGACGTGAAGTTGAACGGCGTCACCGCGTACACGAAGCCCTCCAGCGGACGATAGTCCAGCTGGTTCCACATGATGTTGCTGCTGAGCGGCTGCTCGTCGTATAACTCCTGCGCATAGGCCGGGTTGAAGCGCCAGAAGTCGATCAGCTCGCACGCAGAATCGATCTCCGCCTGAAACGCCGTCTTCGATTGGCCGAGCATCGTTGCCGCATTCAGCGTTGCGCGCTCGGTCGTTGTGAGCAGTTCCGCGGCGCGCAGGAACACTGCTGCACGATCCTCCCACGCCCAGTTCGCCCAGTCCGCGCTTGCACGCTTCGCTGCATCGATCGCCTGCTGTATCACGGCCGGTGTCGCGCGATGCCAATCGGCCAGCACGTGCTTGTGATCGTGCGGCATCACACTGTGCGAGAGATCTCCCGTGCGAATCTCCCTGCCGCCCACAATGATCGGGATGTCCACGCGTTCACCCGCCATGCTCGCAAGCCGCGTCTTGAGCTCTGCACGCTCGGGCGAGCCCGGAGCGTAGCTCTTAACCGGCTCATTCAACGGCGGCGGAACGCGACGTGTCCCGGAGAATCCCGCGAGCGGTGCGCTCAGCGGCGCGGACTGGTCGGTTGGAACGGAAGCCATGACAGATACGCGTGAAAGGGAATGGACCCGCTGCCGTAAGTTAATCCAGCGATTGCTCCGCAGCCCCGCTATGCTCAATCATGTGTCATTCCGGGCGGAGTCGAGGGATCTGCACACGGTGTCATTCCGAGCGCAGTCGAGGAATCTGCATTTTCCTCCTGTTCGCCCTCCTCACTGCCTGCGACGGCCCGCCCGTGGAATGGAACGACAACCGCGCATACGCGGCGCAGTCGCAGATGCCCATGCTCACAGCGAGCGGCGACACAACAACAGACACACGCAGCGCTCGAGTAGACACCGGCGCGCTTCCAGCGCCCGCATGCCCCGGCTCGGTTCGCATTGCCGCAGGCAGTCAGTCACTCATTGCCGTGTGGTGGTCGCCGCGTGCCGACAGTAGCGCCCAATTGCTGTCTGCGCGCTCCGCAAACGGAGGCGCAGCCTGGAGCGCCATCGCGGCCGTCGACACCCTGGACAAGAGCGTGAGCGGCTGCCATCGCGCACCGCCCTCCGTAGCCTTCGACGGCGTCTCGGGATACGTCCACGTCTCGTACAGTCTCGTCGCGCCTGAAGGTCCCGGCATCTTCTTCTCGCACTCCATGGACCGCGGTGCCACCTTTCACTCACCCGTCGCCATCATCTATGGCGAGCGGATCGGCAACACGAGCGTGGCCGCGTCGGGCGACAATGTTGCGGTCGCGTTCGAAGATCCCAACAGCACCAACGCCCGCGTCGGACTCGCGCTGTCGCGCACGATGGGTCACATTTTCGAGAACCGATTGATGCCGGTTTCCGGCGACAACGGTACGGCGACTCGGCCGCTGGTCGCACTGGAAGGACACAACATCGCCATCGCATGGCGCGAAGGCGCAGCGGGACACGACTCCGTACTTCGCGTCCGCACCGGAACACTTCACTAGGCCGACGTATTCGATGCGCTGCCTGATCGCAGATGATGATGCCATGTCCCGCGCACTCGTAGGCGCCGTGCTGTCCGATCTCCAGCACGAATGCATCATCGCCGAAGACGGCGAACAGGCGTGGGAACTCTATCAGGAGAACCCGCTGCCGCTCGTCGTCCTCGACATCAACATGCCGGGCCTCGACGGCCTCGAGGTATGCCGACGCATTCGCCGGCACTCGGCGGGAGCAGAAACGTTCATCCTCATCTGTACCGCGCGTGACGCGCAGGATGACCTCAACAACGTGCTCGCCGCCGGCGCCGACGACTACGTCACGAAACCCAGCTCTCCCGAAAACCTGCGCGCACGCCTCGAGATCGCCCGCTTGCGAATCGCGCAGGACGAAGCGCGCCGCGCCGCCGAGTCCGAGCTCGCACGCGCGCGATGGCTCGCCGGAATCGGCGAAACAACCATCGCGCTGGAGCACGAAATCAACAATCCGCTCTCCGCGCTCATCGGCCACGCTGAGCTCCTGTTGATGGATCGCACCATCACCAAGGAGCATGAAGACCAGATTCGAATCATTCACGAAGAGGCCGGACGCATTGCGCAGGTCGTCCGCCGTCTTGCACGACTCAAGAACCCGCAGTCCGTGGAGTATCTCGCCGGCTCGCGCATGATCGATCTCTCGCCGCCACCGGCCAAGGGCGACTAGCCCATAGGAGAATCACCCGTGGAGCATTTCTTCGGCGCCCACACCATCGACAATGGCGGCATTCACATGGCCGCTCGCCGCGCTGCAAACGCCGGCATGCGCGCCATGCAGCTCTTCACGGCCATCCCGAAATATTATGGCGATAAGGTCTCCATTCGCCGCGAGCGCGTCGAGCGCTTCAGGGAAACCATCGCCGCCGGCAGCATCGCTCCAGAGCGAATCGTCGTCCACGCCGCGTACGTCCTCAACACCGCGACGCCCGACGAGGAGAAGTGGATCCGCGCGCGCGACGGTCTCGCCAAGGAACTCGAGCGCTCCACCACACTCGGCGTCGGCGCCGTCTGCTTTCACCCGGGTGCAGCCACCGACGACAATCGTGACGCCGCTGCTGAACGCATCGCCAATGCAATCGTGTTCGCGCTCGAGCGCGTGACGACCGGCAACACGCGGCTCCTCGTCGAGAACACCGCGGGCGCCGGTCGCACGATGGGACGCACTCCCGAAGAGGTCGGCAGTATCCTGCGGCACATTCCGCAGCAGCTCCGCGCGAGAACCGGCTATGGTCTCGACACCTGCCATCTCTACGCGAGTGGTTTCGATCTCCGCGCGTCACCGACTGCCGCGCACAAAATCCTCGACGCGTTCGAAAAAGAGACCGGAGAAATTCCCGGATTTTTTCATCTCAACGACAGCGAAGGTGCACTCGGATCCAACAAGGATCGGCACGTTCTCATAGGGGACGGAGCCATCGGCGCCGATGCATTCAAGTGGTTGCTCACCGATGCGCGTACACGGGGAATTCCTCTCATTCTCGAGACACCGCAGCGCAACACGGAGATCGCAGACGACGATGATTCCGCTGACCCGTACGACGTCCAGATGATGGAACTCCTGGCGCGTTTGTCCTCCTGAGCGCAGTGAAAGTGTTGCTCGCCGAATGAAAATCTGCACTTCTCATAGGGAAAATCATTGTCTTCCCTATTGCGCGCCCTATGAAGCGCTATATCTTGCGCCGCGTCGTACAGCGTTTCGCTCATAGCGAGAACCTGTTCATTATCTCCAGGAGACGAGCATGGCCGCGAAGAAATCGGGAGCGAAGAAGGGCGGCGCCAAGAAGGCTGGCGCAAAGAAGCCTGCAAAGAAGGCAGCAGCAAAGAAGGGCGGCGCCAAGAAGGCGGCGAAGTCCTCGAAGAAGCCCGCAAAGAAGGCCGGTGCCAAGCGCACGCCGAATGCTGCGTTCATGAAGGCGATGATGCCGAGCAAGGAGCTCGGTGCGGTCGTCGGCACGACGCCGCTCCCGCGTACCGAAGTAACCAAGAAGCTCTGGGCGTACATCAAGCGGAAGGGTCTGCAGGATGCCAAGAACCGCCGCAACATCAACGCCGACGAAAACCTGAAGCCGGTCTTCGGCGGAAAGGCCCAGGTGTCGATGTTCGAGATGACGAAGCTCGTCAACAAGCACCTCAAGGATCCAAAGTAAACCGAGCGTCGTTCGCTATTTGCCAGAGGGCGCGCCGATTCGTCGGCGCGCCCTCTGCGTTTGCGGCAGCGAACCTTCGCTCGTCCCAGCTACGTAGGGAGAATTAGCTTCCACATCCGCTCGGATGTCATCCCGAGCGCCGCGAAGGATCTGCTCCCAGCTGTCATCCTGAGCGCAGCGAAGAATCTGCTCCCAGCTGTCATCCTGAGCGCAGCGAAGGATCTGCTCTTATTCTTTCTCTTCACCAATCGCATGGCAAAAAACGTTGTCGCCGAGGCACGCCGAGGAAAATCGCAGAAAGCATCTGCCGGTTCCGGCCTGCGCGCCCTCTGGGAAAACATCAAGTCCCTCGCCGGCGCACTGCTCATCTACCTCGTCATCAACACATTCCTCATCGCCGCCTATCGCATCCCGTCAGGCTCGATGATTCCCACACTGCTCATCGGTGACTGGCTCTTCGTGAACAAGGCTGTCTACGGACCGCACATCCCATTCACCAACGCACACCTCCCAAGCTTCTCCGAGCCAAAGCGCGGCGATGTCGTGGTCTTCGTCTCGCCATATCAGGCCGACGAGGCCCTGCGCGGTGATGATCCCACCCCCACTCTCGTGAAACGCCTCGTCGGCGTGGCGGGCGATACGCTCTACATGCGCGCCGGACTCCTGCACGTGAACGGCGTTCCGCAACGCCAGGGCTTCGGCATCGTAAGCCGTCCCACAACATCGAGCTCGCAGCCGACCGATACGTCAGATCTCTTCGATTGGCAGCACAAGTACGAGCTCAAGCAGTCACGCTTCGGTGCCGCGCCAACCCAACCACAACTCGATAGTTGGGGTCCAATCGTCATTCCGCCCGGCCACTTCTTCATGATGGGTGACAATCGCTACGAATCGAAGGACAGCCGGTACTGGGGCATCGTGCCGCGCGAAAATGTGCGCGGTCGCCCGAGCTTCGTGTATTACTCGTACAAAGGCGGCGGTGAATCCGATCGCCCGCTCCCCTTCATCACCGACATCCGGTGGGGACGCATCGGCACGCGCATTCACTGATGCGTCCATGAACCACTGAGCGCAATGCCCACGTTCTTCCCGCGAAAGACCATCGAATGGCACGTCGAAGAGCCGCCAGCATTCAGGCGGCTCTCACTGTCACTCATCGAGATGGCGCTCCTCACCGGTGTGATCCTGCGCGTGCTGCGCGCTCTTGCGTTCACATACGGTCACGGTCACACACTATTCCTCGTGCTGGGCTTCGTTGTCGGCTCGCTGCTGCTCGTTGGCATGACCACGGCACACCTAGCCAACTTCACCGTACGATCGTGGCTCTGGAGGGCTCCTGCGTTCGCTCTCGTCGAAGTCATCGGCGAAATGGCCATGAGCCTCTGCCTCATTGCTCTGCGCCACGAGCCCGAAGGAAGCGGTCGCGCCGAGTTCCACGACTGGCCAAGCATGGCCGCTCGCGCGCTCGTTCAGAGCGAGATCATCATCTGCGTTTGGGCGCTGGTTCTCGCCGGCGCAATCATCTTCGTCCGCCGCAGCGGAATGGCACGCGACGTCGACGCCGATCCCCTCGACCCATCTCGGCCCACACCAAGCAGCATACCGGCAATAAAAAAGACCCCGGAGTGATCCGGGGTCTCTTTTCCTCGTCCGTGTTGAGCTCAGCTCTTCCGCTTGCGGCGGACGCGGAAGGCCGCGAGTCCTGCGAAGCCGGTGCCGAACAAAGCCAGCGATGCCGGTTCAGGCGATACCGTGGAGGAGCTCGGATTCCACATCAGGAATTCCTGAACGCTGTTGCTGTACTGCTTGTTCACGTCGGTCACGACGAACCAGCCATTCATGTTCATGCTGCCATAGTTCGCCGCAGCCTGTGTGAGCCAGTACGAACCGGACTTCGTGCCGCCCGACTGCAAGCTCAGGTTCGTGTTGGCGAACAGGTTCCAGATGCTGATCTGGATGTTTCCGATATCCTTGCTGTTGATGCCAGCCGTGCCGTACATGTTGGTCAGGTACGCGGCTTCTTTATAGAGGTTGATGTTGCCCGACCGGCTCCACGTGCCGATGCCCGTGCCAGTCGCAAGGCTCGAAAGGTTCGCGTCCCACTGCTGGCCGGCATAGACATGATGGAAGAAATCCACGCAGTTGAGCACGACGCTCTGCTGGCTGCCCGGATTGCCCATCAACCCAGCATAGGGGCCGACCGAGTATCCGTAGGCGGAGGTGGTGCCGCCATTCACGAACGTGAAGTGAGTCTGCGCGCTCGCCGAGGACGCCGCAAAGAGCGACGTGGCAAGAGCAAGGGCTGCGAAGCGGGTACGCATAGCGGCGAGGATTAGCGTGGTTCGGACTGAAAGAACGGACGAGGATTTCCAGTCCGGTTGAAAGCAGAAAGCGTTCCCTCGGTCGTGCTCGCATGCCGCATTGAAAGCCAATATGCAAGTCGTGTTTCTACAACAACTTACAATATCAGAATAAAACACAGCAAAGCGTTGCGGTCATTACGTCTCCCAGTACGCCACCACACGTGTTGTAGGGCTGCGACACTGGGCCAATTTGAATGTGACACTGCCGACTCAGGATGTAATAGCGGAAACCCCCTCGGAACCGTCAATTCCCTTCAGTCTCTTCGTCTCAGCGCGCGGCCGCCGGACGCTTCTTCAGCCAGCTATCCATCAACCGCTTCAGCCAGCGCTCAACCTTGAGCGAA
>JBBQHJ010000005.1:0-43600 GCA_038323865.1 Gemmatimonadales bacterium | reverse complement strand
GTCCGTCGACGTTGCCCATCCAGCTCCATGGGAAATACGCGGGTCCCACGAGAAAGTCGTCGCGCTGCTTGCGGCTGAATCCGAGATCATTCAACACGAGTCGCCAGACAGCTTCCTGCCCGGTGACTGCAAGCGGCGTGTTGATTCCCTTGAGCGCCATCCAGTCGATCATGTGTTCCCACTGCGTCCAATCCCACCACGCCATGGAGTAGGAGAAGGTGCAGTAGTTGAAGAAATAGCGGCGCAGATACGGCGTGGTGATGCGCGTTTTGTTCGTGACAGCGGGTAAGGTCGCGAGATGTAGAGGCGCGAGGGGTAGCGAGACGTTCACGCGCGCGACGTTCTCGAGATACCAGTTCAGTGCCGAGGCGAGCG
This sequence comes from Gemmatimonadales bacterium, assembly GCA_038323865.1. GTDB lineage: Bacteria > Gemmatimonadota > Gemmatimonadetes > Gemmatimonadales > Gemmatimonadaceae > AG11. The sequence goes on along the minus strand of JBBQHJ010000005.1, from coordinate 43,225 downwards.
CGACGCCGGATGATCCGCGCAGGACGATGCGATTCGCGTCGTGATCGACTTCGAAGACATCCAGTCCTGCGCTATCCGGAATTGTCTCGACTGAGAAGTCGCGTGCATGCCCGGGCACCACGCGTTCGATCAATGCGCGAGCGGCGCTGAGGTCTATTGGTCGCCGAGGAGCCGCGGCCGTCGCCGAGCAAAACGCAGCGAGAGTACAGAGGATAATTGCGTGAACGCGCATGCGGCGAAGGTATCGCCGGCGAATGATGATGACCAGCTACAGGTGTTTGCTCGCGCGGGTCAGTGTGACGCTGCATGTTTGGGTGTGAGCGCCGACCTCTCCCGCCTGGTCGAATCCCTCTCGGATCGCTATCAGATTGAACGCGAGCTCGGGCAGGGTGGCATGGCCACCGTTTATCTCGCGCATGATCTCCGCCACGAGCGGGACGTCGCCGTAAAAGTCCTTCACCCGGACCTCGGCGCGGCGTTGGGCGGTGAGCGCTTTCTCGCCGAGATCAAGACGACGGCGCGGTTGCAGCATCCGCACATTCTGCCGCTGCTCGACAGCGGCGATGCGAACGGACTGTTGTATTACGTGATGCCGCTGGTTGAAGGCGAGACGTTGCGCGCGCTGCTAGAGCGTGAGCGACAACTCTCCATCACTGACGCCCTGCGCATCTGTAGCGAGACGGCGAGTGCGCTCGACTACGCGCACCGGCATGGCGTGGTGCATCGCGACATCAAGCCCGAGAACATCCTGCTGCATGATGGTCGTGCGGTAGTAGCCGACTTCGGAATTGCTCTCGCGGTGAGTGCGGCGAGTGGAAGCCGGATGACACAGACCGGACTCTCGCTCGGCACACCGCAGTACATGGCACCAGAACAGGCCATGGGTGAGCGGAGCATCGATGCGCGCGCCGACATCTACGCGCTGGGTGCGGTGTTGTACGAGATGCTCACCGGCGAGCCGCCATTCAGCGGTGCAACGGTGCAGGCGATTGTCGCGAAGGTGTTGACGGAGCGTCCGATGTCGCCGAGTGCGGTGCGTGATACCGTGCCGCCGCATGTGGAGGCGGCGGTGTTGAAGGCGCTCGCGAAGTTGCCGGCCGATCGGTTTGCGACGATTGCACAATTTGCCGAGGCGTTGGTGCGTCCGGAGCTGATGACTGGCACGTCCGCGCATGCGCAGCTTCGCGGTGCGCCGCGTTCACGTTTGTACCCGTATGTGCATGCGTCGCCGCTCGTGTGGATGCTCGTTGGCGCTACGACGCTCCTTGCGGCGTATGCGTGGACGCGAGGCGACACACATGTGTCGCCAGCTCCTGTCACGAAGGTCCAGTTCGCACCACCAGGCGTTTCGATCAGCCTGGCACCGGGCGTCGCCATTTCACAGGACGGTTCGCGAATCGCATATAGCGCAGAGGACTCGGCGCGAGTTCGCCGTCTCTACATGCGCACCATGGATCGTGTCGCCCCAACGCCGGTTGCCGGTAGCGAGGGAGGGAGCAACGTCTTCTTCTCGCCAGACGGGGAGTCCATCGGATTTGCGCTAGGTGGCAAGTTGCGCACGATGTCGCTGCGCGGCGGCTCCGTGACCACGCTGGGTGATTGGTCGCGCGCAGCGGGTGGTACCTGGGGCGACGATGGAACAATCGTCATCGCGGACGGTGGGTCGCTGTTCCGCGTAAACGCGAATGGGAGCGCGCTCGAGCCGATGCTGCGCGGGAGCGCCAAAGCCGCGTACTCCAGTCCCTCATTTCTCCCCGGATCTCGCGCGCTCCTCCTGACGAAGGTTCAAGACAACGCGGGAGGGACAGCCGTTCTCAGGATGGGCGATACTGCCGTGACGATGCTGATTCCGGACGCGTACTACGCCCAATACGCGGATGCTGGTGCCCTTGTATATCAGGCTCGATCCGTTCTTCAAGTTGTGCCGTTCGATCTCCGCTCGCTCAAAATCACGGGTCAGAGCGAACCTCTGGCCGACGACCTGGCGAAGACGTCGGGTGCGCCGCCGCGATTCGCGATGGCGCGGACGGGCACGATAGTGTATTCGGCGGTTTATGAATCGCAGGGCCGCGACCTGGTGCTGCTCGATCGCGCGGGTATCGCTCACGTGGCGTCACTCGGGCAGCGGGCCTTTCGCTATCCGCGATTTTCCCCTGACGGACGATATCTGGCCTTTCATATAGAAGAGAGAGGCAGCGTATCAGGCGACATCTGGCGGTATACACTCGCTGACAACGCACTGCTTCGCCTCACGGCGGATTCGCTGAGTGGGCAGCCGGAATGGGATCCCGACGGTCGCAGCCTGGTGTACCTCCATAACACAGGCGCGAACTCGCGGACGATTCAGCTCAATCGCATTTCGGCCGATGGCAGCGATGTGCCTCATGTCTTGCTGGCGAGACCGCGCAGCATCTATGAGTCGCGCATCACGCCTGATCATCGCACGATCGTCTTCCGCGAGGACGAAACGGCGAGAAACAGGAACATCATGATGGCGCCGCTCGACAGCCCAACGAAGGCGAGGCCGCTCGCTGCGACAGCGTTCGACGAGAAAGGCATCACGCTGTCACCCGACGGCAAGTGGCTCGCGTACTCGTCCAATGAAACCGGCACCGACGAGGTCTACATTCGGCGTGTCGCCGAGACGAGCCCGAAGTGGCCGGTATCAACCACCGGAGGCCGCGAGCCACGCTGGATTCGCACGGGAGAACTGTTCTATCGCCAGAACGATTCGGTGATGGTGACGCGGGTGGAGCTGGGCACGGAGCCACGCGTGAGCACACCGAAGCTTCTCTTCATGGGGCATTACGCCTCGACGGGCTACGAGTCGTTGTGGGATGTGTCACCCGACGGGTCGCGCTTCGCGTTCGTGCGGATCACGACGACATCGGCCGCACCGTTCGTGCTGCTCCTCAACTGGGTGGATCAGTGGCGCGTGCGGCACCGCGTGGGAGCGGGCAGGTGAACGGGCGCCAGGCGGATCTGTGCACATGCACGGTCCGCCTGGCGCCCGTCACCGCTGCGGTGTGATTGCTGTTTACGGTTTCTTCTTCGTCTCCACCGGCTTGCCTGCTTGCGTCACGTTAGCGGACTTCTGCGCCATCGCGAGCACCGGGTTTCCCTTCCAGAATTCCGGCGCGGACTGCGCCCTCGCGACTGATGGATACGACTGAGCTGGAGCGATCATGTAGATGTTCTGTTCACTGGACGTCAGCGCCAACTCCTGCAGCTTGGCGATCTGGGCGCGCTCCTCAGCGGTGGCGGCAGCGGCTGATCGATCTCCCATCGCCGGCCAGCTGTCCACCTCGGAGAGGTTGTTGAAGGGGCGAAAGATCATGTATGTCGGCACCGAGACACCAGCCGTCACACGATAGATGCCCAGATGCATGTCCATTCCCGCACGATCCGCCGCGGCCCTCTGGATGCGACGCAGGCTCTCGTAGTCGTTCGCGTGACCCATCTTCACACGGACCATCGTGATCCGGTATCCGCGCACATTAGCCCAGTCCGGCGGTGTGCCGATGCCGAGAGAGTCCATGCGTTCCGCGAAGAGTGTGCGCGAGTTGTTGAGAAACTCGGCGTCCTTGTCCCAGAGCTTGGCGAGTTGCGCCGATAGTCCCGGCTTGGCGGCGACTTCCTTGCGAACGTCGTCGAATTGCGTGTAGGAATCCCACCCGGAGATGTAGAGTGCTTCCGCGGTGCCCGTCATGCTCGTGAGCGCGACGTAGTTGTTCTTGATTCCCGTGGGAGCATAGGCGGCAGGCCAGCCCTTCTCGTTCTGCTCGTGCGACGCATCCCGTCCGGCCTTCACCGATTCCCAGTTGATCTGGAGAATCTTTGGAGCGACCTGGGCGACTGCGCTCGCGGTGATTCCGGCGAGCATGAGTGCGGCGAACAGCGGCATCGCGGTTCTGCGCATGACAACCTCGTGGTTGTACTGTGACGTGCGTCTGACGGGAGAGAGAGTTCAGGCGTCAGGGGTTGCAGTATGGGATGACTGGCGTCACCGCGCGAGAGCAAACACCAGTTGTGCGCCCGCCGACTGTTTGCGCTGGCGTGTGAGTGACCCGATATTGCCCGCGACTCCGACATCGCGGCGCCGGCGCCGTGCACATGCCACTGTTCCTTCGCAGCGAGACGCTCGCCGATCGCTACCGAATAGAGCGTGAGCTGGGCCAGGGTGGCATGGCGACGGTCTATCTCGCACATGATCTCAAGCACGACCGTCAGGTCGCGATCAAGGTCCTCAAGCCGGAGCTCGGCGCGGTGCTCGGTGGTGAACGATTCCTGGCCGAGATCAAGGTGACGGCGAATCTGCAGCATCCGAACCTGCTGCCCCTGTTCGACAGCGGCGAAGCCGACGGAATGTTGTACTACGTGATGCCGTACATCGAAGGGGAGACGCTTCGCGCTCGGCTGCAACGCGAGCAACAGCTTCCGGTTGACGAAACGATCCGGATGGTAGCACTCATGGCAGGTGCGCTCGATTTCGCGCACGCACGCGGCGTGGTGCACCGCGACCTCAAGCCTGAGAACATTCTGATTCAGGCGGGGCAGCCCATCGTTGCCGATTTCGGTATCGCGCTCGCCGTGCGCAACGCAGGGGGCGAGCGCATCACGCAGACGGGCCTCTCGCTCGGCACGCCGCACTACATGAGTCCCGAGCAGGCAGCGGGAGACCGCACCGTGGACGCGCGCACCGATCAGTACGCGCTGGGTGCGCTCACCTACGAGATGCTCACGGGTGAGCCGCCGCATGCGGGCGCTACGGCGCAGGTGATCATCGCGCGCCTCATGACGGAGACGCCGCGAAGCATCACGAGCGCGCGGCCCGCGGTCACGAAACAAGTTGATGTCGCTGTGCAACGCGCGCTTTCCAAGTCGCCAGCTGATCGTTTTGCGACCTGTGGTGATTTTGCGCATGCAATGACGAGCGGTGCTGTTCCGGTTGTGACGTCGCCGAAATCGCGCCTGTGGCTGGTCGTGGGCGTGCTCGCTGTGGTCGCAGTGATCGTTGCTGGAGTCGTGTTCCAGCGTCGCGCTCCAGCCGCAGGCGCCAATCTCAGCTCCATTGCCGTGCTTCCCTTCGCCGACCGCAGTGGCGACGGCACCGATGCGCACCTTGGCGATGGCATCGCGGAGACGCTCATCAGCGCTTTGGCCAAGGTCGCGGGCCTCGAGGTGACGGCGCGAACGTCGGCGTTCTCGTTCCGCGGAAAGGAAGACAACCTGGCCGAGATCGGGAAGGCACTCAGTGTCGCCACTGTTCTCGAGGGAAGTGTGCAGCGAGTCGGCGATCGCATCCGCATCACGTCTCAGCTTGTGAACGTTGCCACGGGACGAACGATGTGGTCCGAGACTTTTGATCGCGGCGCGGCCGACATCTTCGCCGTGCAGGACGAAGTTGCGAGTGCAGTGATCACGGCGCTCAAGGGGCGAGTGCTGGCAGAGCAGACGGCCGTGCACACCGCCAACGCGACGCGGGACCCGGAGGCCTACGACCTCTATCTCCGCGGGCGCTTTCACTGGAGTCGTCGCAACGCCGCCGACCTGACGACGGCCATCGGCCTGTTCGAGTCGGCGATTGCGCGCGATTCAAACTTTGCATTGGCGTGGACCGGTCTCGCTGATGCCTGGGTCACCAGCGCGTTCTGGAGCGGTAACGCGACTGCGGCGCTGCCGCGTGCACGGGCTGCTGTCGAGCGGGCGGTGGCGCTCGATCCGCAGTCGGGAGAAGCACTCGCCACGAAGGCGTATCTGCTGAGTGTCCAAGACTGGAACTGGAACGCATCGGACAGTGTCTTTCGCCTGGCCGTTGCGCGCAGTCCACGGTCAGCCACCGCGTTGAAGTGGCATGCTGACCTTCTCGGTGTACTCGAACACCGCCAGGAGTCGCTTGCTCTGCTCGGCCAGGCGCGCGACCTCGACCCGCTCTCGCCGATCATCTATTACAACATCGGCTACGAACAGATGGGATTGGGGAGAAGCGACGACGCGCTCGCGTCGTTCGAGAAGGGACTCGACCTCGATCCAGCGTTCCCCCCCACGCTCGATCTTGCATCACGCGAGTATCTCGAGCGCGGCGACACGGCGAAGTACTTCGCAGCGCGCATGCGCCTCGACGCGGTATCGAAGATCGCCGGCGCGCCTGTAGAAGTGTTGCGCCGCGCGTACGTGACGGGTGGGCGTGAGGGAGTCTGGCGCGCACAACTGGCGTCACCGAGCACGCGCGACCTGCCGTTCGAGCGCGCCACCTGGCACGCACGCCTGGGTGAGAACGACGCGGCGTTCGGGGAGCTGGAGCGCGCGTACACGACGCACTCCATCTGGATGCCGTACATCAACAGCAGCAATTCTTTCAGAAAGAGCTTTCGCAGTGATCCGCGCTTCCGCGCAATGCAGCAGCGCATGCATCTGCCGGAATCAACGAGCATCGACCCCCGATAAACAGCACCATGCCACGATCACTTCGAACGCTTGGAAGACTCATCGGCGCTTGCACGCTCGCCGCATGCAGCAAGGGACACGACATCAACGACGCGGCACTGCGCGCCGCTGATGCGGACTCGTCGCAGTGGCTGAGCTACGGCCGAACGTACACCGAGCAGCGACACAGCCCGCTGCAACAGGTGGATGAACGCAGCGTCGCGCGGCTCGGCCTTACATGGTCGGTGGATTTCCAGACGCTGCGCGGACTCGAGGCAACGCCGCTGATGAGTGACGGCGTTCTCTACGCCACCAGTGCGTGGAGCGTGGTGTACGCCATCGACGCGCGCAACGGAACTGTGCTCTGGCGCTACGACCCAGCGGTGCCGAAGGAGCATTCAAAGTTCGTCTGCTGCGACGTGGTGAATCGCGGTGTCGCTTTGTTTGGCGAGAACGTCTATGTGGGGACTATTGATGGTCGCCTCATTGCGCTGAATCGAAAGACGGGCGCGCCAGTGTGGTCGGTGCAGACTACGCCAAAAGATGGGCCGTACGCCATCACCGGTGCGCCGAGGATCGCTGCGGGTCGTGTCATCATCGGGAATGCGGGCTCGGAGTACGCGGTGCGCGGCTTCGTGTCGGCATACGATGCCGGCACCGGTGCGCTCGCATGGCGTTCGTACATGGTGCCGGGCGACCCATCGAAGCCGTTCGAGTCGGCGGCGCTCAAGGAGGCCGCTAAGACCTGGTCCGGCCAGTGGTACAAGGCTGGTGGCGGTGCGAGCCCATGGGATCCCATAGTCTACGATCCCACGCTCGACCTGATTTACGTGGGCACAGGCAACGCGAGCCCGTGGTATCCGGAGCTGCGCGGCGACAAGGAAGGCGACAACCTGTATGCGTCGTCCATCGTCGCGATGAAGGCGAGCACCGGCGAGATCGTTTGGCATTACCAGACGACGCCGGGCGACAGCTGGGATTACGACGCCACGCAGCCCATCACCCTCGCGGACCTCACGATAGAGGGAAAGCCGCGCAAGGTGTTGATGCAGCCGAACAAGAACGCGTTCTTCTACGTCATCGATCGCGAGACGGGAAAGCTCATCTCGGCCACACCGTATGCGTCGATGACGTGGGCCACCGGCATGGATGCGAACGGTCGTCCGATTGTGAACCCAGCGGCGAAACCGAGTCCCGCCGGGGCGATCGTGTCGCCGGCTGACTATGGTGGCCACAACTGGAACCCGACGTCATTCAGCCCCACAACGGGATGGATGTACCTGAGCGTGACCGATGGCGGGATGTTGCTGCACGTGGTGGATTCCGCGTTCGCGATCAACACGAACGATCGGACCATGGGAATGAACCTGCGTTATGACGGACCACTGAAGGCGAAGCGCGACTCGTTGCCGCCGCCGAAGGGCCGGCTCATCGCATGGGATCCCGTGACGCATCGCGAAGCGTGGCGCGTAGAACATCCGGTGTTGCGGAGCGGCGGCACGTTGAGCACGGCGGGCAATATCGTGTTTCAGGGACGCGCCGACGGCGTCTTCGCGGCCTATCGGGCCACCGACGGCAAGATGCTCTGGCAGTACGATGCGCAGGTTGGAATAGCCGCCGCACCGATGACGTATGCGCTCGATGGCGTGCAGTACGTTGCGATCCTGGCTGCGCCTCCGTTGCAGTTTGTCGATCCAAAAGTCCACACGGGTCCCGGGCGCTTGCTGGTGTTTGCGCTCGACGGCAAGGCGGTGCTCCCGCCGCAGGTTGCACGCGCCGAGTTACCGATACCGCCGCCGGCCATCGAGGTGAAGGCGACAGGAGCGGAGATCAAGGAAGGTGGTGGTCTCTATGCTATTTATTGCCGGCGCTGTCACAACCCTGACCAGAACCTGGTGAAGAGCGGCGCGATCCCTGATCTCCGGCGAACGAACGCGGCGACACACGCGACGTTCGAGCTAATTGTGCGCGGCGGCGCCAGGAAAGCGCTCGGCATGCCTGCGTTCGACAAGGACATCACGAGCGATCAGGCAAGGTTGATTCAGGCGTATGTGCTGGACTTAGCGCGGCAATCGAACGTCGCGAGCAAGTGACTTCATGACGTGAACTTCGTTGCCAGCACGCGTTTCTTGAGTTCGATGAATCTCGGATCGTCACGCATGGAGCGAAGCCAGGGCATGTCCCAGCTCAGGAAGAGACGGGTGCCAAACGTCTTCATGGCGACACCCTTCTCGAGCCACTCCATGGCGTGATCACGATCGCCGCTGGCGGCGAACGTGATCGCGATGAAAGTCGGATCGACCCACTGTTTTTTCGCGCGCGCCTCGAGGTCGTGGGCCACGTGTAGTGCCTCGTCGCGCTTTCCCAATCGTGCATAGGCTATCGCGAGTCCAAACGACGGCATGTCGAAGCGCTTCCTGAAGTTCAGGAATGCCGCGAGCGATTCATCGACGCGGCCCAGTTCCAAGAGCGCAAGACCGTCCGCAGACTCGATGAGGACGACCGTCGAATCAAGCGTGTTGGCGAATTGGTGCTGCTTGAGTGCTTCGGCATATCGGCCGGCCCAGAGTAGTGCTTCGGCCTTCATGTGCTGCGCGAGCGGTGAAAGCGGATCAACCCGCAGCAGACGCTCGGACACCGCCAGCGATGTAGCCGAGTCTCCCGAGAGATAAGAGAAAACGCCAATCATGAACAGCGCGTCCTGCGAATTCGGATTCAGCGCGAGCCCGCGCATCATTTCTGCGCGACCACCGTCAAAGTCCCAGTTCGCCGCCGCGAGCTCGAAACCGTAAAGCACACGCGCTTCAGCGAGCATGCTATCGGCGGCCACTGCGCGCTGCGCGGCCTTCAAGGCGAGCATGTGATACTCGTGTGATGGCGCATACACGTCGGCCTGCATGTCGTACGCGAACGCGAGCCCCGCATGCGCCTGCGCATAGTCGGGATCGAGTTTCAGCGCCTGCTGGAAGAATTCTTCGGCGTGCTTGAGGCCTTCTGCCGAAACCTTGTTCTTCTCGAACTGCCCGCGCATGTAGAGATCGTGCGCTTCAGGATTGATGGTGCGTCCCGCGCGCGTCACCGCGAGCGTTGTTGGCGAGAGTACGACGCGCAATTCAGACGCGATCGCGGCAGTGATCTCGTCCTGCAACACAAAATTGTCCTTGTTCTCGCGATCGAATCGGCTCGACCAGAGCAGCTTGCCGTCGCTCTTGCTGAGCTGCATCTGCAATCGCACACGACCATTCCCGGGTTGAAGCTTTCCGGTGAGCAGCAGCGATACGCCGAGCTGGCGCGCAATTTCTGCCGGATCGGTGTGCGTGCCCTTGAAGCGGAACGTCGAGAGATCGCCCGCTACCTGAAGCGATGGAATCTTCTTCAACGCATTGGACAGTTCGCCAGTCATTCCGTCGGCGAGGTACTCCGTCGTCGAATCGCCGCCGATGTTTTCGATGGGCAGAACGGCGAGCGTCATCTCTGTTGCAGCGGGCGTCGCGGGTGCGTTGCCGCGCATGGCGAACCAGAGCCCGCCTGCAATCGCGAGCACTATCACAGGTATCGCGAGCAATGCTGTGCGTGAGCGGCCAGCCGATGTGACGTGCGCGGCCTCGCTGCCACTCGATGACACGATCGCATCGAGCGCACGCACCAGTTCATCGGCACTCTGCGGCCGATCAGCCGGACGCTTTTCGAGACAGCGCATCACGATGTTCGCCAGCGCTGGCGAGATCGCAGGCCGGCGTTGCGAGATGGGTTGTGGCGTCTCTGTGATCTGCGCTGCGAGCATCGCCTGCATTGAACGGCCGGCAAACGGCGCCTGACCAGTGAGCAGCTCGTACGCCAACATGCCCCAGGCGTAGAGATCGGCGCGATGATCCGTCAGTGGATCGGCCGTTGCTTGCTCGGGTGCCATGTACGCCGGTGTGCCGAGTGCCATGCCGACGGACGTGATGCCTTCGTGTCCGGCGGCGGCTTCGCTCACTGCCTTGGCAACGCCGAAATCAGTGACCATCGCCGCGCCGCCACTGAGCAACACGTTGTCAGGTTTGATGTCGCGATGCACAACGTCGTGTGCATGCGCGTGCGACAGTGCGCTCGCAATCTCGCGCAGTACACGCACGGCATCGGTGAGCGGCATTTCACCATGCTTGGCAAGATGCGCGCGGAGTGATTCGCCTTCGACGAACGGCATGGTGAAGTACGGCAGTCCCTCCACCTGGCCGGACGTGAGCAGCGGCACGATGTGCGCATGCTGGAGTCGCGCGGCGATCGAGATCTCTCGCCGGAAGCGATCGACCGATAGCTGACCGGACATCTCGGCGGGCAACACCTTCACGACAACTCGCCTGCCAAGCGCGGTTTCCGTTGCAACGAACACGCGCGACATGCCGCCGCCTCCGAGCTCTTGCTCGAGGAGGTATGCGTCGCCAAGTGTGTGTTGTAGTTGTTCGCGAAGACTCATCGCGATGGCTGGGACTGAGTCGCAGGTGAGTGTTGAACAAAGCTAGGGGGAAACTAGGTCGCGCGCGACTCATTTTCGCTCTATGATTGTCTGCGCTGGACCGCGGTTCCCTCGCGAACCTTCCTGCCCTGAACTCCCCGCACAACCCAACGACGGCGTTGGCTGAGCACTACCGGATCGAGCGTGAGCTCGGTGTGGGCGGCATGGCGACGGTCTATCTCGCCGAAGATCTCAAGCACAAGCGAAAGGTTGCAGTAAAAGTGCTCAAGCCGGAGCTCTCCGCGGTACTCGGCGCCGAGCGCTTTTTGCAGGAGATCACGACGACGGCGGCGCTCCAGCATCCGCACATCCTGCCGCTGTTCGACTCAGGCGAAGCGAACGGTTTCCTCTATTACGTGATGCCGCTCGTCGACGGTGACACGTTGCGCGCGCGGCTGGAACGCGAGCGGCAGCTGCCATTGGGCGACGCGCTCCGCATCGCACGCGAAGTCGCCGACGCGCTCCAGTACGCGCATGCGCACGGCGTAGTGCACCGGGACGTGAAGCCGGAGAACATCCTGCTGCAGGGCGGGCACGCGCTGGTCGCCGATTTCGGAATCGCGCTCGCGGTGCTGCAGGCGGGCGGCGCGCGCATGACGCAGACGGGCCTCTCGCTCGGAACGCCGCAGTACATGTCGCCCGAGCAGGCGATGGGAGAGCGGACGATTGATGCGCGCAGCGACATCTACGCGCTTGGTGCCGTGACGTACGAGATGCTCGCTGGCGATCCGCCGTTCGCGGGGTCGAGCGTGCAGGCCATCGTTGCGAAGGTGCTCACGGAGAAGCCGACGCCGCTCCACGTGTTGCGCGACACGATTCCCGCCGGCGTCGAGCACGCCGTGCTAACAGCACTGGCGAAGTTGCCTGCCGATCGGTTCGCGAGCGCCAGCGAGTTCGCCGCAGCACTCGTCGAGCACGCGAACGTCGCGGCGGCGCCATTGGCGGCGAACGCGACTCGGCGAGGTCAGCGACGATGGTTGATTGCCGCGGTTGCGCTCAACGTCGTGCTCGCCGCGGCGCTCGCAACACTCGGCGTGCGCTCAAACGCCGCTGCTCCCACGAGTCGCCAGCAGGCGGTGCTCTGGAAGTATCCCGTACCGGGCGCTCTTACGCCGGGCGCGCCGTTCGTCGGTACGCAGGCGGCGATTGCGCCGGATGGCAGCAGCATCGTCTACACCGATTCCGCCAACGGGTGGATGCTCATGCGCAAGCGACGCGACGCGAGTGTCGCTGAGCCGCTCGCGGGTACGGAGGGCGGCGTTTCGCCCTTCTTCTCCCCCGATGGGAAGTGGATCGGGTTCTTCACCATCGACGCGAAGTTGAAGAAGATGCCCGCGGGCGGTGGCAGTCCGATCACCGTCGCACAGGGCATCCTGCAAGACTACAAAGTGGCCGCGTGGCTCGACGACGGCACCATCGTGTATACGAGCATCGCGCTGATGCGCGTCCCGTCGGGCGGCGGTACTCCGAAGAAGCTCAATCTCCCGCCTGATCTGCTGGCGACTGTTCCGACGATTTCGCCGCTACCCGGAAGCAAAGGGTTGGTGTTCACGGCCTGTCGCGGAAACTGCGCGTTCAACAGCGACGCGTACGTCTATGATTTCGCCGCCGACAGCGCTCGCATCGTGATCCCCAACGCGGTCGGGATCTGGTACTCGCCCACGGGACACGTGCTGTACACCTCGCGCGAGGGAGGACTGTTCGCTGCGGCGTTCGACCCAAAAACGCTGTTGGTTCGCTCCGAGTCCGTTCCCGTCATTGACGGAGTGAGTCCCGGAAGTTTCGCGCTGGCGACTAACGGCACGATCCTCTACAGCCTCGATGCCTCGACCACCGCATCGTCGCGGTTGATGTGGGTGGATCGTCAGGGACGCGCCGAGCCGTTCGACTCAACGTGGCGCGGGCGTTTCGATTACCCGGCGCTGTCGCCCGATGGCCGTTCGATCGCCGTGAGTCAGCGCGAGCGCTCGATCGATCTGTGGATCCGTCGCGCGGACGGATCTCGGCAGAAGGTGAGTGCGCCCGGCACGGGGAACTGGCGCCCGACGTGGATGCCCGACGGCCGATCGCTGACCTTCGTGTCCGTCGGCGACATGGTAAAGGACATTAACGACGTGACGGTGCGTCGCGTCGGCGTAGAGGCGGGCGCATCGTCGTCGCTCGTGCTGCGGCAGCGATGGGGAGTCTACGAGGCCGATGTGTCGGCGGACTAGCAGTGGCTCGCGTACCGAACCGACGAAGCCGTCGGCAGCGGCAACATCTACGCGCGACGCCTGCACGGCGACACGACTCGCGTGACGATCGCGGCGGGGCCCTCCGCCGAGATGAACATGGGTCTCTCGCCGAATGGCAAATGGGTGAGTTACAATGCCGACGAGAACGGAGTACGCGAGGTCATCGTCGCGTCTTTTCCGGACGCCAAAGTGAAGCGCGCCGTTTCGCGCGGCGGTGGCACCGAGGCGCGGTGGTAGCGCAGCGGCCGCGAGCTGTTCTTCGAGAGCGGTGGACAGCTCATGGTGGTGTCGGTCGGTGCTGGTCCCGACTTGGTAATCTCCGAGCCGCGCGCGCTGTTCTCGCTCGCCGGATATCGCCGCGCGCGCAATCGCGCGCAGTACGACGTTGCGCCCGGCGATCAGCGGTTCATCATGATCAAGGACCCACCGGCGCCGCCCATTCCGACGGTGTTCATGGTGGAGAACTGGTTTCCGGAGCCGCTCAACAAGGTTCGCCCATGAACGAACGCCTGGGTCATGCGCTCGCGGATCGCTATCGCATTGAGCGCGAACTCGGGCAGGGCGGTATGGCGACGGTGTATCTCGCCGAGGATCTCAAGCACAAGCGCAAGGTCGCGCTGAAGGTGTTGAAGCCCGAGCTCGCCGCAGTGTTAGGCGACGAGCGCTTCGTGCAGGAGATCACGATGACGGCGGCGCTGCGAAGACGCGCTGCATCAAGTCGGTAACGCCGAGGCGGTCCGCCCACAGGCGCACGTGCTCGCGATCGAGCCGCTCTCCTTGAATGCGCGCGATGGCTTGCACGTCGCGCCATTGTCGCTCTGACACCTCGCCACCACGACGAAACCACTCGAGCTTTCGCAGCATCGTGTGTTCGGCCGTGTCCACGTACAGCACACCATCAGGCATCTGCAATCGCTCGCGGTGCGCGAGTCGCTCCGCCTCGAACGCATCTTCACCCGCCACGAAGAAATCAACTTTGATGGCGCTGGCGAAGTGAATGGCATTGAATGACGCCGCCGCGCTCACGGCGCTCTGCATTTCGTCAACTTCGACGTAATAGTCGCGACCGAGTCTCTCCGCGAGCGGCTTCACATGTTGGGAGCGAAGGGCGACCACCATGTCCACATCTTGCGTGGACCTTGCTTCCCCATGCACGGAACTGGCGATAGAGCCGCCGATTACCCAGGCGACGCCAATGTCATCAAGCAGGCTGCCGACATGTAGTGCGATCGCCACGAGGTCCGGCGTTTCCTCAATCCCCATCGCACTGGCTGCGGTACACGCGAGCAGCCACTTCACTCCCCAGCCGCAGCTCCGCGCGGAAGTATTGAATCATTGCATCGTCGGCAGCTGGGTGTCGCTGCTTGAGCCCTTCAATCGCGAGCCGGTCCACCATTCGAGAGAGCCGCACAACCTGCGCGAGTTTTTCGACAGGGGAGAGCCGTCGCAACAGGGTGTCCTGGATGACCTGCGCCTTGGCGGTCGTATCTGCTGGTGTGCCGCCAAGAGGCAGCGCGGGAGCCATGTGTTGCAGGCATTTGGCGACGCGGCGTGCCTCTCGAATGGCTACCATGCGGCGCGCAGTCGCGGGTTCGAGAACACGACGACTCTTCATGCCGCCGCGACGGCCGATGCTGGCGAGATATTGCTTGAGTGTTGACACGAATTAACGTAAGCGGCTTATGATGTTAAGTGCAAGCCTACTAATGGAATAGAGGCGTGAAGTTGGTAAAGGCAACTTCAGTGCGGATCGCTGGAAAGGCAGTCTGTACTCGCGGGCCAGAGCCTCGCAAACCTACTGGTGCAGGTTCGCGATAGCGGCCTCGGCGTGGCATGTTACCGCGCGTGAATCCCCCCCCAAATCGCCTGAGTGCCGCGCTGGCCGACCGCTCGCATCGAGCGGCGCAAGTGAGTAGCGCCGAGCGCCTGAGCTGGCCGAGTGGACGGCCGCACGGGCCCCATCGTAGCTTCACCTCCATGGGCGATACCAGACCTGAGGCGGTCGCCGTCGTTCGCGACGCCATTCTGAATACGGCACCTGCCGAGCGCATGCGGCGGGCGCTGGAGATGAGTGAGCAACTGCGCGAACTGTCCTTAATCAGTTTGCGGACGCGCTACCCTGCGGACTCCACGCTGCAGTTAGTCGAGCGGCTGTCGGGCATACCACTGATTCCGGTGATACCACGTCGTCACGAGGACGACCGTTGACACTTGACGCGCTGCTGCGCTCCTCATGCAAAGCGCTTCAGAGTGCGGGCATCCCGTTCATGCTTACCGGTTCGGTCGCGTCGGCGTTTCACGGATCGAGCCGGTCCACGATGGACATTGATTTCGTCGTTGACCCGACCAGGCATCAGCTGGACGCACTGGTGTCGCGGGTCGAAGCGACCGGGACGTACATATCGCGTGAAGCAGCACACGACGCGTTGTTGCACCGCACCATGTTCAACATGATCGACCCGGAGACGGGATGGAAAGCTGATCTGATCATTCGCAAGGACCGTCCGTTCAGCGAGGCGGAGTTTGCGCGTCGGCAGGCTGCCGACTTTTTCGGGACGTCGCTCCACGTCGCATCGCTGGAAGACGTGATGTTGTCGAAGCTCGAATGGGCCACGCTTGGCGGAACGGCGCGTCAGATCGACGACGTCCGCGCGCTGCTGCGCATCAACGCGGGCCACACGGACGTGGCGTACGTGGAGCGGTGGCTTGATGTGCTTGGCGTGCGGCGGCAGTGGGAATTGGCATCGATCGTTCCGTGAGTTCCTTCTCCGAGCGCCTCTCTGCCGCCCTCTCGGATCGCTATCGCATCGAGCGTGAACTCGGCGCGGGCGGCATGGCGACGGTGTACCTCGCCGAAGATCTCAAGCACGATCGCAGAGTCGCGATCAAGGTGCTCAAGCCGGAGCTCGCCGCAGTGCTCGGCGCCGACCGCTTCGTCGTCGAGATCAAGACGACCGCGGCACTGCAACATCCGCACATACTTCCACTATTCGATTCGGGCACGGCTGACGGATTTCTCTTTTACGTCATGCCGTACATCCAGGGCGAAACGATTCGCGAGAAGTTGAATCGCGAGACGCAGTTCGGCGTTGACGAAGCGGTGCGCATCGCGCGCGAGATTGCCGATGCGCTCGAGTACGCGCATCGGCATGGCGTGATTCATCGCGACATCAAGCCGGAAAATATTCTGCTGCATGATGCACTGGCGTCACCGGCGGGCACTGGTACAGTTTGAAAAAGAACAGCTATTTCTTGCGCTTACCCTTTTTCGGGGTATCGACCGGTTGACCATCGAATAGTGCCAGCGGCTCCGCAACTTTGAGGACGGCTCGTGGGGCCTGCTTGAACGTGCGGTTCACGCCCCCCGTTCGAGGGTAGTCCACCGACGCCCCGGATAGTAGTTCGGCGACGGTGAAGAGTTGTAACCGCGCGTGCTTGCCCCACGAGGACGCGTAGAAGCCAGCCGATGCAGCTTCCTGGCGCATGAGTTTCGTGGGCGTCTCGAAGCTCAGCAGGACGCCTATATTGGCCTTCTCACGGTCGGCTACGCCTCGCAAGTCTCTGAGGTCGGTTGCTTTCAAGTGCCCGCCCTTCACGCTGAAAATGATCTGGCGCGTTTGCTTTCCCCCGTCGCGGTGCTCGGCGCCGAGCGCTTTGTGCAGGAGATCAAGACCACCGCAGCGTTGCAGCATCCACATATCCTGCCGCTGTTCGACAGCGGCGCGGCCGACGGATTTCTGTTCTACGTCATGCCGTTCATCGACGGCGAAACGCTGCGCGCGAAACTCGATCGCGAAACACAACTCGGCGTCGATGAGGCGGTGCGCATCGCGCGCGAAGTGCTCGACGCGCTGCACTACGCGCACGAACACCGCATCGTCCACCGCGATGTGAAGCCGGAAAACATCCTGCTGCACGGCGGGCACGCGATGGTGGCGGACTTCGGCATCGCGCCCGCGGTGAGTGCGGCGGCCGGTGGTCGCATGACGGAAACCGGCTTGAGTCTCGGCACGCCGCACTACATGAGCCCCGAGCAGGCGACCGCCGAGAAGGAGATCACGGCGCGCAGCGACGTGTATTCGCTCGGCTCGGTGCTCTACGAAATGCTGACGGGCAATCCGCCGTATACCGGCGCGAATGCGCAGCAGATCATCATGAAGATCATCACCGAGCCCGCCGAGCCGGTGACGAAGTACCGGAAGTCGATTCCACCGAACCTTGCTGCGTCGCTCGAGAAGGCACTCGAGAAGTTGCCAGCCGATCGATTCGAAAGCGCGAAGGCATTCGCGGATGCGGTGGCTTGTCCCGCGTACACCAATGCGGCTACCGGGTACGCAGCGGCAAGTCGTCGCGGCGTGTCGATGCGCGTGTTTACCAGACCGTGCTGTTCGATGCAAGCAACTATCTCGTCGTCGGCGCACAGAGTGCGAGGTCGTACGACGTGGCCCCGGGCGACCAGCGGTTCGTGTTCATGCGTACGGTGGCAGCGACCGGGGGAACAGCAGTCGTGCCCATGGACAAGCTCGTTCTCGTGACCAACTGGGCGGCCGAGGTGAACGCGAAGCTCACGGGAAAGTCGCCATGATGCCTGGGGCAAGAAAAAGCTACCTTGTATTCTGAGTGCTTATCGCTCAGATTACAATATGACCAAGGCCCTTTCCCGCCCCCGCGACCTCGCCCGCGTCTCGGCCTTGCTTCGCCAATTCCCCGTCGTCGCTGTTCTCGGGGCGCGTCAGGTCGGCAAGACCACGCTCGCGCGCCATGTGATCGCCAATCGCCGCGGGCCAAGCACGTTCTTTGACCTCGAGAGTGCCGCCGATCGCGCGCGCCTTGGCGATCCCATGCTGGCACTCCGCGACCTGCGCGGCCTCATTGTCATCGACGAGGTGCATCAGGTCCCCGACCTCTTTCGCACCCTTCGCGTACTCGCTGATGAACCCGGCGCACGCCGCCGATTCCTCGTGCTGGGCAGCGCATCACCGGAGCTGCTGCGGCAGGGCGCGGAGACCCTGGCGGGTCGCATCGCGTATCACGAACTGCATGGATTCCGTCTCGACGAAGTCGGCGTTGCACAGCTACCCAGGCGGTGGACGCGCGGCGGCTTTCCACGATCCTTCCTCGCGCGCGGCGAGGTCGCCAGCCATGAATGGCGTGAGCAGTTCATTCGGACCTTTCTCGAACGCGACATCCCGCAGTTTGGCCTGCGCATTCCGGCTCCCGCCCTGCGTCGATTCTGGACGATGATTGCGCACTACCATGCGCAGACGTGGAACAGTTCCGAGCTGGCGCGTGCATTTGGCGTGGCGCATACCACGGTGCAACGCTATCTCGACGTGCTCACGGAGACGTTCATGGTCCGGCAGCTTCCCCCATGGCACGAGAACCTGTCCAAGCGACAGGTGCGCGCGCCCAAGGTGTACCTGCGCGATACCGGATTGCTCCACACGTTGCTGGGAGTGCGCAGCGTGCGCGACCTCGAGGCCCACCCGAAAGTAGGCGCATCGTGGGAGGGCTTCGCGCTCGACGTCGTTCTCGATCATCTGGACGCGCGTGCCGGCGAAGCGTATTTCTGGGGCACGCACGCGGGCGCGGAACTCGATCTGCTCATCGTGCGAGGCCGAGCACGCGTTGGTTTCGAGTTCAAGCGCACCTCGACGCCCACCGTGACGCCGTCGATGCGTTCCGCACTGGCGGATCTGCACCTGCAGCGCCTCTATGTCGTTCACGGCGGACTGGAGACATTCCCGTTGACCGACCAGATCCTCGCCGTTCCCCTGACGAGAATCGCGCACGACGTCCCGCAGCTGCGCACTTCCTTGGCTCCATGAGTTCATGACCGCACCAGCCGACCGCCTCAACGCGGCACTCGAGGGCCGCTACCGTATCGAGCGTGAGCTCGGCGCCGGCGGTATGGCCACCGTGTATCTCGCCGAGGATGTGAAGCATCGCCGCAAGGTCGCGCTCAAGGTGCTGCGTCCGGAACTCTCAGCGGTCATCGGTGCCGAACGGTTCCTCAAGGAGATTGAAACCACGGCGAATCTTCAGCATCCGCACATCCTGCCGCTGCACGATTCGGGTGAAGTGAACGGCACGGTGTTCTACGTCATGCCGTTCGTGGAAGGGGAGACGCTGCGCGACCGGCTGGACCGCGAGCGACAACTACCGATCGACGACGCAGTCCGCATCACCCGCGAGGTCGCGAGCGCACTCGACTACGCGCACCGCAAGGGCGTCATCCACCGCGACATCAAGCCCGAGAACATTCTCCTGCACGAAGGGCAGGCGCTGGTCGCGGATTTCGGCATCGCACTGGCCGCCGCGACCACCGGCGGATCGCGCATGACCGAGACCGGCATGAGCCTCGGTACGCCGCACTACATGAGTCCCGAGCAGGCAATGGGCGAGCGCTCGGTCGACGCCCGCACCGATGTCTACGCGCTCGGCTGCGTGCTGTACGAGATGCTCGTCGGCGAACCGCCGTTCACCGGGCCAACGGCGCAGGCGATCGTGGCGCGCGTACTCACCGGCGCTGTCGAAGCGCCGAGCGCGCGACGCAGCACGGTGCCGGCGAACGTGAACGCTGCGGCGTTGACCGCATTGCAGAAGTTGCCCGCCGATCGCTTTGCGAGCGCCGCCGCGATGTCGGACGCGCTTCAGGATCGCGCGTACACCACCGCGGCCACACAGGCGGCGATGATCGGCATGCGTGCGTCGGGAACCTGGAACCGCCTCGCCATCGCCGCGACAGCCATCGCAGCAGTCGCAGTGCTCGTTGCGACATGGGCGATCGTGACACGACCGCGAGTCGCGGAGCAGCGGGTGATGCGAGTGGCCATGGGGTTGCCTGACAGCCTTGCCTTCACGACGCTGGCCGGCAACGTCGCCTTCTCGCCGGACGGTTCGAAGATCGTTTTCGGTGCGTACGCGCCAACGGCGTCCTCGTCAGCCGGTACTCCGCAACTCTGGCTTCGCTCGGCGGACAACCTGCAAGCCTCGGTGATTCCGTCGACGCTGTTGGCGATGTACGCGCGCTTCGCGCCCGATGGGCACCACGTCGCATTCGTGCATGCACTCACCGGCGCGTTGACGGTCGTGGATCTCGACGGAAGTCCTCCGCGCACGGTCGCCGACACCGGAGTGCTGCGCGCCCCCATCGCGTTCGGGCCCGACGGCTCCCTCTTCGCCTCGGCCGCCGGCGCCAGTAGCAGTCTCCTGCGATTCCCTGCGGCGGGAGGTGCGCGCTCGAAGGTCTCGACACTCGATGCGCAAGCCGGCGAGGCCAACCACGTCTATCCCGACGTGCTGCCGAATGGTCGTGGCGTGATCTTCACGGTCCAACACAACCCGAATTCCTCGATCAGCTTGTACGACATCGCGGTCCTCGACTTGGTGAGCGGACGGCATCGTATCCTCGCCAATGGCGTGGTGGGCCGTTACCTCGCTGGATACCTGTTGATCGTGCATGCGAATGGGGCGCTCACCGCCGCGCCCTTCGACCAGGACGCACGACAGTTGACGGGCCCGGAAATGCCGATCGCCGCCGACGTGCGCGTCAGTGCGTTCGGCCGCGTCGAACTCACCACCACCAGCGATGGGACGCTCGCATATGTCGCGGGCCGCGGTGAAGGATCGGAGGCGACTCTTGTCTGGGCGGCGCGCGACGGGAAGATCACTCCGGTGGACTCGCAGTGGCGCGCCAATTTCGACCATGTTTCACTCTCCCCCGATGGCAAGCAGATCGCCGTCAGCATCGGGGATGGCGCCAACGAAGACGTCTGGATCAAGCAGGTGAACGGCGGCAAGACGAAGCTCACGTTTGGCGGCGTCCGGCAGTACCGCGCGCGGTGGTGGCCGGATGGCAAGAAGGTGGTGTTCATCTCGGAGGAGAAATCCCGGTTCGGCCTCGTCACCAAGCGAGCGGACGGCATCGGCACGACGGATCGATTGGCCGAGCTGGATCGCAACATCGCCGAGGGACTCGTCTCGCCCGACGGCAATTGGGTGATCATGCGAACCAGCTCGGCGGCCGCCGGCCATGGCGACATTCTCGCACGGCGCATCGGTGACTCCGTTGCAATACCGATCGTGGCGACACAGGTCGACGAACGGCATCCGGCCATCTCTCCAGACGGCAAATGGCTCGCGTACCGCTCAGAAGAGACCGGGAAGGCGGAGGTCTACGTGCGGCCGTTCCCGAATGTTAACGACGGCAAGTGGCTGGTCTCGCTCGATGGAGGCAGTGATCCCGTCTGGGCACACAGCGGGCACGAGCTGTTCTACCTCAACAGCGCGCGCGAACTCCTGTCGGCCAGCGTCACCACACAACCGGTATTCTCGGTGCGCGAACGGAAGAAGCTCTTCATGTTCCCGGCCAGCGTGCGTCCCTCGTCGTCGTCGTCGCGTTTCGATGTGGCGCCGGGTGACCAGAGGTTCCTGATGATGCAGAATGTGGCCGACGCGTCAGGGCACGAGCAGCTGATCCTCGTGACGAACTTGCTCGAGGAGCTGAAACGGAAGGCGGGAGCGAAGAAATGAGCACCCGGCGGAGCTAGTCCACTGCCACCAAAGTATTCAGCGGCACATTCGCCGCATTCACGATCTTACGGGCGAAATCGACCGCATCCATGAGAGAAGGATTAACGGAACCGTCTCAGGATCGTCCGACGCTCGTCTGGGTCCTCGTGCCTGTTGCAGAGACCATCGACGGAGCGCTCGACTACTACAATGACTACAGCCAATCCCGAGCGGAATTCGAGCGCGCCTTTCTCGCGCTTGGGATCGCATGGCGATGGCAACCGGTCACGATGCGCGACTACCGCAAGGTCATCGACGGTATCGTACAGGATGCCGCGCACGAGGCGCTCGTCTTCAACCTCTGCGATGGCGACGAAGACAACGGCGTCCCCGGCATATCCGTCGTGCGGTACCTCAGCGCGTTGCGAATTTCCTTCACCGGCGCGGACGAGCGCTTCTACGACATCACCACGTCGAAGATCGACATGAAGCGGGCCTTCGATCGCGCCAGCGTGTGCACCCCGTCGTGGGAAATCGTGACGCGCAGCCCGCGCACACGGCCCGACATCTTCGCGCGGCACGGGTGCCCGTTGATCGTGAAGCCTGCGGTGTCCGCCGGCAGCATGGGCATCACTGTGAACTCGGTCGTCGAAACGTGTGCCGCGCTCGATGACCAACTCGATGAGCTCCACGCCGGCTACAAAGGTTGGAATCTCGTGGGCGGTGGTGTTTTCGTCGAACGCTACGTCGCTGGTCGGGAATTCACGACGTTCATCGTCGGCTCGGCGGACGAGCCGCATCGCGCCACAGTGTATCCCTCGGTAGAGCGCGTATTTCACGAATCGTTGCCGCCGGCCGAGCAGTTCCTCTCCTACGACCGACTGTGGGAAGTGTACGAACGCGAGAGTCCGATCGGGGACGGCGAGTATCTCTGGCAGTACCGCGCTGCGCCCGACGCGGACGAGCCACAAATCGCTGCACTGGCGTGGGCGGCGTACGTCGCAGTGGGTGGCCGGGGCTATGGTCGAGTCGACATTCGCATGGATGCGGCGACGGGCGAGCTCTTCGTGCTCGAGGTCAACTCCCAGTGTGGGCTGTCCGAGGACGAAGACCACACATCGATCGGCGCGATCCTCCGCTACGCTCAACGGCCCTTTGCGACCATGTTGCAGAACATCATGGACACGGCTCGCATGGTCGCATGAAGATCTGCGTACTCCAGCCGGATTACTCCTCATCCGCGGTCGACTATCGCCACTACGATCCCCCCCGCGACCTGTCGCCACTGCTGTCCGGCCATGACGTCGATCACGTCGCCCTCAACAAGCTCACGACGTACCGGCAGCTCAAGCAGCTCTCGACGCTTGGTTACGACGTCTTCGTGAATCTCTGCGAAGGATATCTCGATTGGGACATTCCTTCGATCGACGTGATTCACTCGCTCGATCGGTTGCGGCTGCCCTATACCGGGCCGAATGCGGAGCTGTACGATCCATCAAAGCTGCTCATGAAGTACGTCGCATTCACGGTCGGTGTGGCAACGCCTCGTCACCTGCTCGCCGACGGACACGCTGACGTCGTCACGGATGCCGCTGCGCTCGTCTATCCGCTCTTCGTGAAGCCGGCACATGCGGGTGACAGCCTTGGTATCGACGCGGCGTCGCTCGTTCGTGAGCCTGGTGCACTCCAAACGAAGGTCGACGGAGTGGTGCGGGAGTTCGGAAGTGCGCTCGTCGAGGAGTACATCGTCGGTCGCGAGTTCACAGTACTCGTGGCGGCTGGCATTCGCGACGGTGATGCGCCTGTCGCGCTGGCGCCGATCGAGTTCATCTTTCCCGCCGGGACAGAGTTCAAGACCTACGCCTTCAAGACCTCGGAGCTTCACCCGGAATCCAACGTTCCGGTCCGCGACGCTGCGCTCGATGCACGACTACGTGCGTCAGCCGTTCGCGTGTTCGGTGCGTTCGGCGGTGTTGGATATGCGCGAGTCGATTTCCGGATGGACTCCGCGGACACGTTGTATCTGCTGGACGTGAACTTCGCGTGCTCCGTGTTCTATCGCGACGGTTACGAAGGCTCGGCGGACTACATCCTGCGAAATGATCCCATGGGCCCCGCGGGCTTCGCCGAACACATCATTCGTGAGGGCATCGCGCGGCATGCTCGCGCCACGCGTCCGTATGCGATTCGGGGAAACGCCCTCTCGGGTTTCGGTATTGCCGCGACGCGTACGATCACACGCGGCGAAGTGGTGCATCGCGGCGAAGGCGCGTCGCATCGCATCATTACCTCGCGTCACGTGACCAATACCTGGTCCGAAGACGATCGCCTGGCCTTTCGACGATATGCCTATCCCCTGAGCGAGGAGGTCTTCGCCTTGTGGGATGCAGACCCTGCCCGCTGGGCGCCACAGAATCACTCCTGTGAACCCAATACGGCGTTTGATGGACTGGATCTCGTTGCCGTGCGCGATGTCGCATGTGGCGAAGAGCTCACCGTCGATTACGCGAGCTTCCTCAACGACGCGAGCGAACCATTCGAGTGCGCGTGCGGCGCGCGTCTGTGTCGCGGCGTCATCACCGGAACGCGCGATAACTCCGTCACGCAACGAGAAGCCGCGGCGCGGAGCCGATGACGCTCGCTCCTCTCTCGTTGCGGGGTGTGCTGGTGGCGTATCGCTGGCAGCTCGTGCTCACCTACGCGCTCTTCACCATTGAAATGCTCGGCTCGCTCATGCGGCCGTACTTTCTCGGTGAAGCAGTAGACGGCCTGCTCGATGGCCACTACCGCGGCCTGTTCCTGCTCTCAGGTGTTCACCTGACGTGGCTCGTCGTCGGCACCATCCGGCACATGTACGACACCCGCACCTTCTCGGCCATCTACACGACGTTCGTGACGCGGCTGCTGTCGCAGCCAACGGAGGACGATGATCTTTCGCGCCGCAGTGCGCTCTCGACGCTCGCCCGTCAGGTGACGGACTTTCTCGAGTTCGACGTCAACTATCTCGCCGAGATGTGCTACAACATCATCGGATCGATGATCGTGTTGTTCATTTATGACCGCTGGGTTGTCGCCATCTGCGTCGCTGTCCTCGTGCCGGTGATCGGCCTGGCCAGCGTGTATGGGATCAGGGTCACGCGACTCAGTCACCAGCAGTTCGACGAGATCGAGCGACAGGTGGAGGTCATTGCGACCCGTGATCCCGAACTCATTACAAAGCACTATCACACGCTTCGCCGGTGGCAGATCAAGATCTCCGATCTGGAAGCGTGGAACTTCGGCGTGCTCGAGTTGTTCGTGCTGATGACCGTTGCCGGCGCTCTGCTGATCTCTGCGCGCACTGGTGATATTCCGCTCGGCACGGGCGCGATCATCGGCATGTACTCGTACGTGCTGCGATTCGCCAACGGGCTCGAGACCATTCCCTATATGGTGCAGCGACTCGGAGCGTTACGGGATATTCTTCGGCGAGTGTCGCTGGCGGACTGACTCGAGAAAGTGGAAGCGGTGACAGTCGCGGTCTCTCGTGACGACGCGACGGATTGCGCGAAGCCGGACGGGAACGCGCATTTACGTCGTCGGGTCTGCGGGCGGCACCCGAATGGTACCCGCCCGTCTGGATCACGCGCGCTGGCGTGGCAACGCCAATCGACCCGAGACTCTTGCAGAACGTCCTTCGAACGAACGGCACGCCGGACCGCTCGCGCCCGCTCTGTCCCTATTCCACCACGGCGGCATATATAAAGAAGGGACGATAGCAACGACGCCGCGAACTTTGCATGTCGTGAGTAGCTCGAGATAAGGTCGGCCTGTTGTGTCATGGCGTCTTCTCTTCGTTGAGCAGTTCCAGGATGCGGCGCTCGGGGTTGAGCGTGACGATCGTGACCCGACGTGGCGCGAGGGTCAGCACGGTGTCGAGCGCGAGGAACGGAGGGAGTGCCGACAATGCCTGTCGCGAGTGTTCCGCCGCCTCGCGCTGGGCGCGCCCCGCGAAACGCCCCGTGTCGGCTCCGGCCTCTATTGCCACAGGCGCAAATGCCGCTGCGTCACCGTCGGTCTTCTCCCGGCGAGTGAGGCTGATGCGGATGCGGTGCCTACCCGTTGGCACGCCTAGCTCGCGGAGCAGGTAGATAGGCCGGTCCTGACGGAGGCCGGCGCCGTGTACGATGGCCTCGTCGGCCAATCGGTCGTCCACGTCGACGCGCATCGCATACGTCGCGAAATGTCCTTCGCATTCCTCGCGCTGTCGCATGTGCTCCGGGCGCTTCGCCAGTTCCTCGGCGGAAACGGCACGACAGACCTCGACGCGCTCGGGCCGAGCGCTCCATGACAGACGCAGTCGCGCTTCGTCCGAGCCATGAAAGGTGATGGGCGCCGAAGAAGCGCGCGTGAGGAGCACGAGCGCGGCAGCGCTCACGACGATGGCCATAATCCATCGGACCGCGCGCGCCCCTGTCATGACGTCTCCACGCCGAGCGGAACCGGCTCGCACACGGGCTCCTCCTCCACACCGCCTTCGCGCACAGGCGCATCCAGCAACGCCACCCCACGCGCAAAGGTGTCGTACGCTGCCATCGACCCAGGGAAATCCCCCGGCGCCATGGTTGCAGTCCGCACGCGCCGGCGATCCACCCGCGGCTGTAGCTCCGCCTCTCGGTCATTGAACAGGCGCTCGTTCAGCCACTTCGGGCCTTCGCGGCTTACGCAATCGCGTGGTGGACATCCGAACACGATCACGCCCGGTGCGCCATCACGCACAAATCGCTCGATCACGGACGAATGCAGGTTGCCCACGCACGAAACGCCGTGCACGTACGCCCCGCGCGAGCGAAGGGCCTCGGCGTGCGATGCCGGTGCCTGTGCGCAGCATATGGCGATCATCTGGCGTGTCGCGCCGGCCACCGTCAGCTGCGGGAGCACGTCGTTCCGCAGCATTGCGAGTTGATCGCGTCCGGTGCGCAACGGCGGGCCCACGCCCATGGGTGCGCACGACCCCGCGCAGATGCCGCAACTCACGCAGAGCGCCGGGTCCACGAGGGCAACCAATGTGGGGCGGTCGTCATCGCGCTTCACCATCGTGATCGCTTCCCACGGGCAGTCCTGCGGGCACTGGTTGCACCCGGTGCAGAGCCGCGGGTCCACGATGCTCGGCGCCCAGCTATCAAGTCGCGGCCGACGCGTCAGCCTCGGCACCAGCAGCATGACGAGCGCCGCGGCAACTATGGCGCTCCAGACGACACCGGGCGCGAAACGCTCCGAGAGTGGAAGCCACCATGCAACGACGAGATCGGTCGGCGTAGTGGCGGCGAGTGCGAACGGGTTCGCCGGCGCACCGAGTGTTGCCGGGAACACTACCGCCGCGAGCGTCAGCGCGCCGATCATCGTCCATGTCACCTGGCGTGGCGGCATGAGGGTGGGGCGCGCGACCCGCGACACATGGAGCCAGAGCAGTGCTCCCATCGCGAGCGGCGCCGCGATATGCAAGAACATATTTACGAAGAAGAACGCGCTCGGTACCGGTCCGTCACCCGCAAAGATGCGGCTCAGCGGCTCCGAGAAGATCGGCAGGACGTCGAGGAGGCGTCCGCCTTCGCGTGCAAGCCGCTCGCCGAAGCTGTCCCAAGCCATCACGAACCCGGTCCAGGCGCACATCAGACCGGTGGCAAGGAGCATCAGGCCGGACACCCATGCGATGGTTCGTGGTCCCCAGCTCCTGGCCTGTCCGAACATCCGAAGGAGGTGCAACACCGCCGCAATGACGAAGATGTCGGATGCATAGCGGTGCAGGCTTCTGATCCAGGCGCCGAACCATGGGTCTGCTGCGAGCAGTGCCACCGACAAAGCGGGCGCCGACAACCTGTAAAAGAGCAGGAGGTACAGCCCCGTCACCATCAGGACGATCAGCATCGCCACGGCCACGGTGCCGCTTTGGTGCACCGGGTTCGCCGCCCATCCATAGAGCCGGGTGGCGGTGGCGTCGATCGCCGAGAGGGTGCGGCGTGTGCCGCGTTCGATGATTCGCATTAATTGGGGCGGGTCTTGCGCAAAGTTTATGCTATCGTCATGATGTTCGCCAGAACATCAACCAATTCGAGCCGATGTGGCTTTCCTCCACCGCACAGCTAGCACTCCAGGGCGTCCTCTGCATTGCCGGGAGCGAGGACGACGGACCCGTTCGCGTGGACGAGATCGCCGCCGTGCTGGCCTGCCCGCGCAACTACCTCTCGAAGTCCCTGCACGTGCTGGTGAAGCACGGCGTCCTCAGGTCGCTGCGCGGCCCATTGGGCGGATTTCAGCTTGCGGTGGAGGCAAACCGCCTCGTGCTCGCGCAGGTTATCGCCCCTTTTGAGCCGGTGGGCGAGCGGCAATGCCTGCTTGGTCGGCCCCGCTGCAGGGACGACCATCCGTGCGCCGTACATCATCGCTGGGCCGCGGCGGCAGCCGGCGTCACGGAGTTCTTGCGGACGACGACGATTGCCACACTGCTCGCCGACAGCGCGGAGGCCACCCAGGCCGCGCGCGAAATGATCCGTTCCGCCCGTCTCTCGAACCGGAGAATATCGCATGGATCCGTCCCGAAGTGAACTTGCCGAGCCCGACGAGAAGCTCCCGTTGGGCCAGCGGTTGTTCGACAACATGTACCTGCTTCTCGCCGCTGGAGTGATCATCATGCTGCTGGTTTTCACGGGCTGGGGCCTGTGGGAAATCCTCTCGATGCCGAAAGGCACCCTTCCCTGAGGCCTGAAATGCTAACGAAAGTCCATACGGGACTGGACTCCGTGCCGGGAATCTGGTGGCATCCGGCACACAAGTCTGAAAAGGTGTGGGTGGCCATCGCTTTCGCCTGGTGCATGGTGCTCTTCGCCATGATGCCGCTGTGGCATTGGAAGGGGGGCCAGAATCCATCGGGGGTTCGCACCCGCGTCGACCCCAAGGCGTACTACGCCCGCACGATCCAATTTGCCTCGAAGTACAAGGTGGGCGAGGACCGTGGTCTACCCATTGTCGCGCCGCCACCCGGAGCCGACGTGTACCTCGTTGGCCTCACGTTCCAGTGGTATCCGATTCTCAAGCTCGAACAAGGGAAGGAGTACACGCTGCACCTTTCGTCGCTCGACGTGAATCATGGCTTCTCGCTCTTCCCGCTCAACGTCAACTTCGCCGTGGTGCCCACGTTCGATTACGCGCTTCGCGTGACACCCACGGCGGCGGGTGACTTCCGCATCATCTGCAACGAATTCTGCGGCATCGGGCACCATACGATGGTGGGCCGGGTGATTGTTGTCGATTCCACAGGGAAGGCGGTGGCCGACAAGGCCGGCGCAACGGTTGGACACGGAGGTACACAATGACCTCGCCGGCGATGATACTGCACCCGTTCCGCACCTGTCCGGCGACGGGTCGCAAGATCGACCTGCAGGCCCAGCGGCTGATTCGCGTCAATGCTGTTGTCGCCATCGTAGCGCTGCTCGTGGGTGCCTCGGCTGCCTTGCTGCTCGCGTTGACGCGCTGGCAGGCCATTCACCTGCTCCCGGCGGTGTGGTACTACCGCATTCTCGGCGTGCACGGCATGAACATGCTCATCTTCTTCATCATCTATTTCGAGATGGCCGTGTTGTGGTTCGCGAGCACGGTGTTGCTCGATGCGCGCCCCGCCGCACCGAAGTTTGGCTGGTTCAATTTCGGGTTGATGCTTGTTGGGTCGTTGACGGTGGAAGCCATGCAGTGGAGTGGGCGCGCGGACGTGCTCTACACGTCCTATCCGCCGCTCAAGGCGCACCCGCTCTTCTATCTCGGCATCATCCTCTTTGCCGTTGGCGCGCTCGGCGTCGGGGGGCAGTTCTTTGCCACGCTGACCATCGCCAAGCGGGAGAAGACATACGTCGGGTCGATGCCGCTGGTGGTGTACGGCGCAATGGCCGCGGCCATCATTGCCGTGATCACGCTGTTGCACGGCGCGATGATCTACGTCCCCACGTTCCTCTGGTCGATCGGGGTCATTCCCGAAATCAACCCGGAGATCTACAAGTTGCTCTGGTGGGCCCTGGGGCATTCGGCGCAGCAGATCAACGTCGCGGCCATGGTGGCGATCTGGTACATGCTTGGCGCGCTCACTGTCGGCGCCGTGGTACTCAACGAAAAGGTGAGTCGCTCGGCGTTCGTGCTGTACGTGCTGTTCATCTCCATGGCGTCGGCACACCACCTGCTCGTCGATCCCGGCTTCGGCCCGGCGTGGAAGATCGTGAACACGTCGTACTTCATGTACATGGCGGTACTCGCCTCGATGGTGCACGGCTTCACTGTGCCAGCCGGCATGGAACTCGGTATGCGCCTGCGCGGCTACACCGATGGGCTTTTTGGCTGGCTGCGCCGAGCGCCGTGGGGCGACCCTGGCTTCTCGTCACTCATTCTTTCCGTGGTGGTATTCGGTTTCTTCGGCGGCATCACGGGTGTGACTCTTGGCACGGAACAGATCAACATCATCGCGCACAACACCCTGCGAATACCGGGGCACTTCCATGCGACTGTGGTGAGTGGCACGGCCATGGCGTTCATGGGTGCGACGTACTATCTGCTGCCACTGATCTTCCAGAAGAAGGTGGCGTTCTGGAAGCTGGCGCAGGCGCAGCCCTACCTGTTTTCCATTGGCATGCTGCTCGTGGAATTCGGAATGACATTCGCCGGCAGCTTTGGCGTGCCACGCCGGCACTGGGACATCTCGTTTGCTCAGGCGCCGTTCGATGTCCCCTTCAACCCGGCGGTGGATCTCTTTCTCGCCATGGTCGGCATTGGCGGGATCGTTGCCGTGACCGGGGCGTTCGCGTTCATTCTCATCGCGGTGGTGTCGGTGTTCTTCGGTGAGACGGTGACGGCATTCCCGCGTGGCGTGAGCGTTGCTGGCATTCCGCAGGGTCTTACGCATCCTCCCACGTACCCGGCCGACGTGGACCTGGTGAACGAACGGCTCCACGCGCCCGGCAATGGCCGCCTGGGCCCGACGCCCGGGACCGTGGCGCTGGTGGCGGCGTTCTTCGTGGCCTTTGTTCTCTACTACTTCACCAACTGGAAGTTGCTGACATTCCTTTGGAAGATCGGATAGCAAGCCCGCGGCCGGAGAAGCGGGGCGTTACGCTCACTGCGCTGGCCGTGATCGGCGTGATCACGGCGGCGTGGTGGGCGTTGGCGCTCTGGCCGGCGAGTGGCGTAGAACCCGAGTGGCTCGCCCGAACGCGTGCCGCATGCTTCGGTTCGGCTCATGGCGGCCTGCCCGACGCCGGCGGATGGATTCTCCTCATCGGCGAGCCTCTCGGAATGGTCGGTGTGCTGGTCGTCGTGTGGGGCAGGTCACTGGCCCTCGACCTGCGCGCGGCGCGATCGAATCCGCGGTGGCGGCTGGCGGCGTTGGCCGGTGCCGTTGGCGCAGTCGTTGTCCTCGGTGGGGCCGGCGTGCGCGTTGCGCGCGCGGCGGCCGTTGGGCCGTGGCGTGTTTCCGGCGCGCCTGGCGCACCAGCGAGGCCGGATATCGATGCACCGGCAGTGACCCTCACGGATCAGCGCGGTGTTCAGGTGTCGCTCGCGAGTTTCCGTGGGCGGACGGCGCTGCTCACCTTCGCCTTCGGCCACTGTTCCACCGTGTGTCCGGCGGTGGTGAGCGGCCTGCAGGCAGAACGACGCGCGGCGAATCGGCCCGATGTCCCAATCATTGTCATCACGCTGGACCCGTGGCGCGATACGCCGGATCGTCTGGCAACCATTGCGACGCATTGGGACCTGTCGCCGGGAGACTACGTGCTATCGGGCACGGTCGCCGAGGTGGGGCTGGCACTCGATGCACTCGGGATTGTGCGCCAGCGCGACGAGCGTACCGGCGACGTGACGCACGGGACGACCGTGCTGGTGCTGAACCAGCGAGGGCGCATCGCGTGGCGCGCCGATGGCTGGTGGGGTGGAGTCGGGCGCTTGCTGGGGCAGGTCGACGAGTCGTACTGACCCGAAACCTCGCATGTCGCGGCCGTCGCGCTAGACGTTGTAGCGACCCGTGAGTGCCGCGTTCAGTTGCTCGATCGTGCTCACGCGGTCTTCCCTCGCGCCGCGCGGCTGCGGTCAGTCCAGTTCACGGGACGGAAAAGTCGGGAGCGCGAGCCGCGCCGCTCAGCGAAAAGCTCGCGTGCCCAAAGCGCGCACGATCGCGGGGATGCTCGACTGGCGGCCGCGAGGATCACCAGAACAGCTTTGACGTGCATCCGGACGGCAAATGAGCATGCCTGTGAGCTAGACGAACTGCACGGGCGCTGCTCGCATCCACCGACCTACTCGTATGTCCTCAATCGCTATTGCGATCGCCTTGTGCCACGCACTCACATCGAAGCTCAAGGAATAGTCACCGAGGATCTCAAGCACGATCGCAAAGTCGCGATCAAGGTGCTCAAGCCGGAGCTCGCCGCAGTGCTCGGCGCCGACCGCTGCGTCGTCGAGATCAAGACGACCGCGGCACTGCAACATCCGCACATACTTCCATTGTTCGATTCGGGCACGGCTGACGGATTTCTCTTTTACGTCACGCCGTACATCCAGGGCGAAACGATTCGCGAGAAGTTGAATCGCGAGACGCCAGTTCAGCGATTGAGAGCTCTGTCGTACCTGCGCGCCGGATTGTCTGCCCCCAACGAAGCAGGCGATCCTGTGATGGTTTCTCGCCCTCGATGTTGTAGGACGCGCGGCTGTCCTTGAGGAGTAGAAATGCCGCTGCACGAGCCATGACATCAGCGCGCGTCTGTCCGATGACCTTTCGCGCTTCCGCGGCCAGCTGCGCCTTCTCGAGGGCAATGATCCGAGGTGTGCGGTAGACGAGCGGGCAGAAGGTAGGCGTACCCGGAAGATTGTTTCGTACGCGGTGTCTCGCTGAGATCTCGGCGTCATCAATGCCCAACTGCTGTTCGGGATCCAGCACCGGGACGGCTCGCACTTTCCCCAGATCGGGGATATCGAGCGTCTTTCCGGTCAACCATTCATATAGAAACCACAGCCTCCGCATCGAAGTGCCGGTCGGTGCGCTGCGCACAGCGCCCTCCACGTCCGTTGGCGACACGGCTTTGAACAAGGCGTCCAGCGCTGCGAGGTTGACGCCTTCCCAGCGGAGCGCGAAGCTGACCTGTGCAGCGAGTGTGTTTTCTGGTGCGAAGCGTTCGGGAAAGACCAACCATTCGCCCCGTTGTTGGCGACCGCGGCGTTTTCCCTGTATGAGGGCCAGGGTGCGGGGGCGTGGGACCGTCAACCCGTAATCGGTGATGAGCTTGCCGTATCCTGCCTGAGGGCCGTTCACTGGGTCGATCGGATTGAGCAAAAAGCTCACCCTGGGAGAAAGATGTTCACCAAAGTCTGAAATTTACACATATCGTTCACCCCAGTTGTCAGATGCACGCAGCGCGGACAGAAAGTCACGGGACGTTCACCAGAGGAGCAGATCTTTCACTTCAGTGTAATTTGTACACTTTTCTTTCACCGCGTCAATATCAACTGTGAAGGTGCTCAAGACGGAGCTCGCTAACTCGCGAAGAAGACGCCGCACTAAGCAGCGTCAGCGCGTTTCAATCGCGCCGAACGCTCACGGCCACGCCCTGAACATCACTACGCCATGTGGTGCGACGTTGGACTGAAAGCGCGAGCCTGTGATCGTGGTGTCCTTGTGAGTCCAGAGGTCGCGAATCCTGTACGACGTGCCGGACAGGCCCGTGCGGTTGAGATCCACTGACATACGTGCCGGCACCGCCGCGCGATTGAGCATCACCACAGCGCGCGATCCATCCTTCAGCGGCTTCGCCCATACCTGAAGTTCCGAGCGCGAGTTGCTGACCATCTTGCCCTGCACGCCGAGCGAGTCCTGGTCCACCGCGATGACCTCGGCGTTGAGTAACACCTCGCGCGCGATCCGCGCGTCGCGTGAGGAGTCGGTCATTGTGCGGACATCATTGCCCGCGACGAGCGGAGCCGCGGCGATGGCCCAGAGACTCATGTGGGTACGCGATTCGTCGCGCGAGAGGCCACCGTTGCCGATCTCCAACATGTCGGGATCATTCCACGCGCCCGGCTTCGCGATGTTCCAGTACTGCGACGACAAGTCGAAGTTCGCGATCATCGAATCCCAGTTGTCGCTGATGTCGCCGGTGGTGCGCCAGAGATTGCCTGCTTCCGGCGCCCACTCCCACGGGCGATTGAGCCCCCACTCACAGATGGAGAACACGATCGGCCGGCCGCTCTTCGCCAGCGCATCACGCAACTTCGCATACTGCGCGGGCGCATTGAGACCCTCGGCGTTGCACCAGTCGATCTTCACGTAGTCCACGCCCCATGCGGCGTAAGTGCGCGCATCGATCTCCTCGTACCCGTAACTGCCGGGGCGACCTTCACACGTGCGATGTCCTGCATCGGTATAGATGCCGAACTTCAGTCCTTTG
The DNA here is from genome assembly GCA_038323865.1 of Gemmatimonadales bacterium. GTDB lineage: Bacteria > Gemmatimonadota > Gemmatimonadetes > Gemmatimonadales > Gemmatimonadaceae > AG11. The sequence continues at coordinate 9,098 of JBBQHJ010000005.1, read as the reverse complement.
GAGTGCACATAATCGGCGAGCGCCTTGATGCCGCGCGGAAAGCGGGTCGAGTCGGCGATGATGGTGCCGTCGGCAGCGCGCGCGACCTGCCAGCAGTCGTCGATGATGACGTACTGGTAACCGGCATCGCGCATGCCGTTGCCTGCCATCGCATCGGCGACGCCCTGGATGAGCGTTGCGCTCACATTGCAGCCGAAGTGATTCCAGCTGTTCCACCCCATCGGTGGAGTACGTGCGAGCCCGTTCGGCACTGTTGCTGGACGTCGCAGCGCGCCGAGCGTGATGATGGTGGTGCCGGCGAGGAGAAGAATTCTGGGGAGTCGATTCCATGTCATGCGCTACACCTCCATTCAGGAGCGTTATTGAGCGTTCTCGCGCAAGCAGAAGAAAGCGAGCACGTACCCATCGGCATCGGCGACCTCGAAGCCCCAGAGTCCAGCATCGATGAACGACAACTCTTTTGTGAACGCGGCCCTACGCCCCTTGAACTCAGTGAAGAGCGCGTCGGGATCTTCTGCATAGACGTACGCGTCCCAACGAGCCCATTCGTGCCGAGTGTGGTTGGGCTGAGGACGGATGTCGGGTGTGATGGCCTTGAGCATGATGCTCGCCCCTTCGCGCTTCACTCCGGCGTAATAGACGTCGTCGGGCGGGCCATCGAACGCGAGCTCGAATCCGAAGCGCTCGACATAGTGCGCGACGGATTTCTGAAGGTCCGCCACGATGAAGAACGGACTGATCGACGTGAGGTTGCTGCTCATGTCGAGAAGATGAAGCGCTCAGGGCCTCGGGCGCAATTGCGCGAGGGAGTCGGCGGTATGGATGGAATCGCGCTTCTGTCGTGCGCGCACTTGGAGTCGCGCTAGAATTGTCAGGTTGATGGAGTCTGCCGTGTGATCGCGCGCGCGGTCGGCGCGCGACGGACCGGAGCCAAAGATTGACGGAACACCCACGCCACCGGATGAACCTGCTCGACCCTGCTCGCCGGCGGTGCGGCCTGGAATAGTGCCTGGCCGGCCTGCCTCCTTTGCCGCTTCATCCTTCTCTGCCCGCGTCGGGATGCGCCGTCGTGCCGCCGCTTCCATCGATAACGCCATTTCGCGCACAACGGAATCGCGCTCGGCGGCAGTCAACTCGCGGGGATGCAATGAAGGAATTGGCTCGGCGTCGAGAAATGATTTCGGTCTCGCCGGCAATTGAAGGCGATTTGTTGGTGCAAGCGGCGAGGAAGTAACTACTTCGACGGCTGAACGTTTCTGGCCGGAGTCGCGCTGCGGCATCTCTTGAGTGCTAGCAGGAGGACTGAGTCTCGCTGGCGATCGCGTTGGCACCGGCACGGGTTGCGGGGTTGGCGTCGATGGCTTTAGCGCCACGTAGCGCATGATCTCAGCGACTGGCGGCGCTTCGTTTCGTGTGCGAAAAGCTTCGGTGATGTCGGCGCGATCAAGGACCAACACAAAAAGCAGAATGGAGACAACACTCGCGATTGCGAATGCACTCCGTTCCACGCGTCTCTCACTGGTGCGATCATATCGTGGGAAAACCGCCATGTACCCTGAGGCGAACAAGACTAATTTGGACCGCCGAGCGTTCGGAATGGTTGCTGCCAGGAACCGAGTGTCCTAAGGAGTTTGCGCGCGCCTGACGTCGGCAACCACTTCGCGAACGACGCGGATGACGACGTCGGGCCGATCAAACTGCACGTAGTGAGATGCGCCGGGCACCATCTCAACCCGTCCACGACTCGACCAGGTTGCCTGCTCGAGCTTGAGTGTTTGCGAGACAGCGTGAATCGCACGACCCTGTGCGGCCGAAATTCCGTTGGCACGGAGCGATGTGCTGTCCTGTCCGAGCATCGGTGACAACACAACCAGCGGGCGAGCACCGAACGATCGCACGTCGCGAACGTTGGACAACGTGGCCGGAATCGCCTCAATCTCACGACGCATCTCATTCACCGTCGTCGGCAGGAATGCAGGCGTCACTCGATCGGTCTCCATCGGCCACGACGGCGGGCTCTTCTCGGCTGGCAGTAGCCGGACGAGGCCAGTCCACGCGAGCGCAGCGCCAACGCGGAAAATTGCCGGCGACGGAAGCACCGACTTGCCGGCCGCATCCGCGAAGCGCGCAAACTGATCTGGGTGAGTCGCGTCCACGAGCACGAGGCCGGCAACCTCCGCGTCGAATTCGCTGGTGAAGCGCGTGACATACGGCCCACCAATAGAATGGCCAACCATCACCCAAGGCGATGTTTCACCCGACGTAACAAGCGCAGTGTGAAGATTGTGCGCGAGCGCTCTGCTGTCGAACGGACCATCAACGGCATCACTCCACATGATGCCAGGGCGACTGTACGCACATACGCGAGTGGTCGTCGCCAACGAATCGTGCACGCGCGCCCACGCGAGCGAGCCAAGATTATCGAGGCCCGACTCCAGGACCACTGTTGGCGAACCGGAGCCTCGGCAATCCAACTGAAGCCTTCGTCCACCACCCACATCCACGAGACGACCGGGCGCCGCGAAGCGCTGGTGCGCTTGGAAACGCATCACTTGCTCATACGCGGCGCCAGTGGCGACGACCAACACGAGAACTACCACTGCGGCGAAGGCGCGACGTCTGAACATGATCAAGGCGAGGTAAACGGTGATTGATTGTGAAAGAGCCGCACTCGTGAGAATGCGGCTCCTTCGCGTTCTGCAGATCGCGGCATCAGCCGCAGACTTCAGTCATGCAAGAGCAGTTCGAGCAGCCGCATGATGCGCCACACTTGCAGGTGGTGCCGCACTCACAGCTGTTTGCGGTGGCGGCGGGAGCGGTGACTTTCGTTTCGATAGACATTGTGTACCTCTGGTTAGTGGATGAAAGGGAGTTTACGCTGCATCGACCGCGGGGTCTTGAACGGAACGGCTGACATTTATTTCTGGAACGTCACGCCGAGCATCCGCTAAGCGGCACCTGATAATCACACCGGCACTTTTCACCGGCGCACGCCATTCCAGCCGGCTTGCCTGCGCGCACACAACGCCAGCACTGCGCGAGGTCCGTGTTGCTCGCGCGAACGCCAAGTACTCGCGCGGCGAGTTGAGCGCCACCTGGCCGGAGATCCTTGAGCGCGGGTTGGTTTGCATCGTCGAACGACAGCTCGGATACAGCGTCGAAACCCGCCTTACGAATACCGATGCCAGATGCGTGATTCTCCGGCGCATACGCCACCCAAAACCGCTCCGCCTCATACGACTCGGCCGCAATGATCGCGTCGAGCAATCGAGGATAGATGCCGAGTCCGCGATATTCAGCGAGCGTGACAAAGTTCCAGAGATACCGGTCACCCTCATCAATTGAGAATGACAGGTTAAGCTCACCGATCTGCGCCGAGCGTGTCGCGACCCATCCCCATGCGGAGAGAACACCATTCATCTCGGCGACATAGGCGCGATGTCCAGCGTCGAATCGGCGGGACATTTCTTCCGGTGTACGCTTCTGAAGCCGCGCCATTGCTTCGGCGCGTGCTTCACGGCGGAAGGTGAGTCCCGCCAGCGACGTCGGTGCGGCAACGGGATCGGTACGATGACGCAATGCGAGTGGCATGATCAGTAACTCCGGATGTGAGTGGGTGCGCTGAGCGTGTTCAGGAACGCAACGATCTGTCGCTTCTCGTCGCGTGAGAGGTGCAGGGCTTTGAGCTCGCTGTGTCCAAACGGAGCGTGTGGCGCGGTGTCGTAGTGATTCACGACATCGGCGAGTGTCGCTATCTGGCCGGCGTGCATATAGGGCGCACGTTGGCCAACATTGCGCAGTGAAGGCGTCTTGAAAGCGCGGACGAGTTCTTCGCCATCCACAACGGCGAAGCGAAGTTCCTGGCAGTCTTCTGGCTTGGCGTCGCTGTAGTGGCTCGTGCAACTGAATTCACCGGCGATCGCCTGTCTCACGCCGAGCGCACGGCCGCTATCGAGACTGCTTGCTGTGGCCGACGCGGGTACACCGGTGTTGTGAAAGTGATTGTCGGTTAGCAGCGCACCGTTATGGCAGTTCGCGCAATTGGCCTTGCCGATGAACAGCTTGAGTCCCGCCACTTCTTCATTCGTGAACGCCGACTCGGTGCTATGCTGCGCTCCCGCAAGCTCGGCATCGACGAATCGATCGAACCGAGTCGGCGTTGGCTCGAGGCGACGTTCGTATGCCGCGATTGATTTGCCGATGTTGGCGTACACGCGCGCAATGTCATCGCGCCGCGCCGCGGGGAGTGCGCGCCATGCGGCGTGTACCGCAGTGTCTGCGACCGGCCCCGCATCCAGCGGAAGTCCATCAAGCCGTGGCAGCGCGCCGAATACAGTCTCGTACTGCGTGCGATAGTGCGTGGCGATTGTGCGCGCATAGCGCGTGCGATTGCCGCCGTGTTCTGCGGCGCTCTCGAGTGGACCGAGTGCCTGCTCCCACTGGCTATCGGCGCGCCCATCCCAGAATTGCCACGGGCTGTGTGCCGTTCCGGCAATCGGCATGGTACGTCGCGTAGTTGTGCCCATGCCCTGCGCGAGCGGCTTGTTGTCCTGAAAGTCCTGCGCCGGCACGTGACAGGACGCGCACGAGATCTTGCCATTGCCACTGAGACGCGTGTCGGCGAAGAGTTTCTCGCCGAGTGCCGCGGCGCGCGCGTCGTCACCAAAGCGATTGGAAGGATCCGCCGGGAGCGCCTCGAGGCTCGCGAGGGAGAGTGAGCGCAGCATCGCTCGCTCCTCATCGGACCATTGGTTCTTGCTGCGAGTCGTGCCCGCGACGATTGCTGTGATGCCGACGATCAGCGCACCGATACGAAAGAGCGAGATGGACATGTGCGTCGCTCAGAGCTTGAGGTTGAACACGAGTGTGTCCGATCCGGCCGACGTCCGCATGGCGAACTTCACGACCCACCATCCGCCCATGTTGAACTTCATGCCTTCCACGAGATGGTTGCCGTCGCCAAGTGCGCGGGTGACGCGCGGTTTGGTGGGAAGGCCGTGGCCGTGTTGCGGCATGCCGCCATCGACGGTGATTGCGACACTATCCACGGGCGTGGCTTCCATGTTCTCGAGGTGAAGCGTCCAGGACTGGAGCTTTCCCTGTGGAATGGAGTCGCCCTGAGGATGGATCGTACCACGGTAGGCGCCTGAATTGCTCGTGCGCGTACGCGAGTAATCGAGATCGGCGGGCGGCTTGGAGAGCATCATGCAGCCGCTCATGAGGAGCGTGCTGACTGCAGTAAAGAGTGCGCGAGTGACGGACATGTTCGTTGCCTCGAGGAGTGTGCGCGGAAAACCAAAAGCCACGTCGTGTGACGTGGCTTGAGGTTACCGCTACCCGAGGTGCCTCAGCTTGAATGGAGCGGCTGTGCAGTTGAACGAAGGGGCTAACTACTTTCCAAGCGGCCCCTCAATGACAATTGCGCTGGGCGGAAAGCCGAACATGGTGCGCGATGTTCGCGTGAGGTGCGCTGCGTCGGCAAATCCTGCGCGATGCGCTGCGGTCGACAGCGTTGCGCCTTCCATCATCACTTCCCACACGAGCAGGAAGCGTCGCCACAGGATGTACGGGCGCAGCGCCGTCCCCGTCTCCTCCACAAAGAGATGCCTGAATCGGCTCGGCGACAGACACGCTTCGCCCGCGACTTCATCGAGCGTGAGTGGATGATCGAGATGTGCGTTGATGTACGCGATCGCGCGCAGGATGCGATCATCCGAAATAGCGACTGATCGTACGCCACCGGTGATCAACTCGATTGTCGTGCGTACGGATTGTTTGAGATCTTCACCATGCCTGCGATCCCATGCGTCGAATATGGCGCCGCGTGCCTCCGACACCTCCGGCGTGGAGACAGAAAGAATCCCGCCGCCGAGATGCCGTTCGGCGAGCGCGCGGCCCTCGCGCGTCTCGGGCTCAATCAGGATCACAGCGTTGGAGCGCAGCCCGGAGGCGTCCATGCTGTGTGGTTGGCGCGATGGGATGATCGCACAGTCGTACTCGATCCAATCGGCATCGGATGCCGCGCGAAAGCGGACCCCACGCTCGCTGCCGATTGTCAGCTGAATGGCATGATGAGCGTGTTCGGGAATTGCGCTCACGTTGCGACCGATGAGCATGCACGCGCCGTCGACCGCGACGAAATGCCCGACGCCACTGAGAGGGACCATGCCCAATATCTATCGCGCAGCGAGATGCTGAGCAATCCATTCCGCATCGGCGCCGACGCCGCCGAGTAGGGAGGAGGTGGGTCCGTGCTGGTAGCGAAGGCCGATGAAGTACAAACCCTTCATGCCGAGGGCGACGCCGCGCTCGTGCCGTGGAGCGAGCGCGCTGTCGAACACTGGCAGGTCGATCCACTCGAAGTCCGGCTTGAATCCGGTGCACCAGACAATTGTGCGTGGATTGAGCGTCACGTCCTCGCACACCGGGCGACCGCCGCGAACGTCAGTTACGCGCCCGACTCGCGTGACGCCAGCGTCCACGAGCTCCTGTTCCGGAATGCCGATGAGCGCGTCGCCGTGGTGGCTGCTTCGGAGTGAGCGTTGGCCCATGCGGCTATCGACGGTGACGCGCGACAGCACCGGCCATATCCAGTCAAAGAGATCACGTCCCAGAATTCGACGGGGGAGGTGACCGGTGTTACGGCCAGCGAGCCACACCTTGCGATGCTTGGCCAACTCGATGGCGATTTGTGCACCGGAGTTGCCGGCACCAACAACGAGCGTGGGCCCTTCGGGGAGGTCGAAGGGGCTTCGATACGCGCTCGAATGCAACTGAACAACGTCTGGGGACATCTTTGCCGCTAAGGCGGGGACTTTCGGCCGTTGAAACGCGCCGGTCGCGACGACCACGTTGTCAGCCTCGAGCATCATTCCGTCGACAGTGACGCGAAAATGATCGCCGCATCGCGTTAACGTCTGCACGCACGTATTCAGGCGGACGGGCAAATCAAAATGCTCGGCATAGCGTTCGAGGTATGCGGCGACTTCGTCCTTATCAGCGAGATGATTCGGTGGCGCATGAAACGACATGCCCGGGAGCCCGCTGTACTTGGCGGGAGTAAAGAGGCGCAACGAGTCCCAGCGCCGGCGCCAGTTGTCGCCAATGCGCGCTTCGTCGGTGAGAATGATGAAGTCGACGCCGAGTTGCGCGAGATGGTAGCCAGTGGCGAGTCCGGCCGATCCGGCGCCGATGACGATGGTAGCGTAACGCTCAATGCGAGGTGCGGTCATGAGGATCTCCGGACGTAAGGCACGATGGTCGTGCGGTCTGGAGTGAATGTCCCGCGCCCGAGCACACTGCAATTGAACAAAGCGGCTGAGAAAAATGCGCAGCCGTTTCGTTCAAGTCCGCCGAGTTGGTGAAGGAGAAGTTGAGGTGCACGCGATGATCAGTTCGCGCTGCACCTCATCCTTTACCAACGGCAAAGATCATGTCTATCGCACGCAGTATCAGATACTCGCTCCTCGCGTCATTCCTGGCAGTTGCTGGTTTTGCACAGGACACAGCATCCGTGCGCGGCGTACCGTCACAGCTCGCACTTCGCTTCTCGTACAGCATTGCGTTTACGCAGAGCCGGCCTCAGGGTGAACTCGCCCGCAACATCGGACTGGGATACGGCGCCAATGCGAGCGCGTTCTACCGGCTTGATGACGCAGGGGTGTTCAGCCTGCGCGCGGATGTCGGCGGACTTCAGTATGGCAATGCATCGCGGAACATCACGCTGAGCGAGGACGCGGGCAGCAACATTCGCCTCAAGCTGAATACGTCGAACTACATCATGCCAGTGAGTGTGGGACCGCAGGTGAGTTGGCCCATGGGTATCGTGCGTCCCTACGTCAACGCCGGCGTTGGTCTGCAGGGTTATTTCACCGAGACGCGCCTGGAGGGTGAGAACGCCGGCGCCAACATCGCGAGCACCACCAATCAGTCGGACTTCGTGGCGTCGCTGAGCGTGGGCGGTGGTATCTACCTGAAGATCCCGGCCAAGGGTCGAAATGTGCTGGTGGACGTTGCGGCGCAGTATCTAGACGGCTCCCGGGCAAAGTATCTCGCACCAGCAAGCGTCAACGCCTCGACAGGCACATTGTCACTGACTCCGATCGAGAGCAATGCCCACCTGCTTGTGCTCAAGGTCGGCGCGCGGATGGGGTTGTAACCAATGCGACTCCTCTCCTACTTGTCGGTACTCACTTCGCTCGGCGCATCTGCGCTGTGGGCGAGTCTGTCGGAAACGCCCGTTGTTGCGGCGCCTCGTGTGAGCAATGCCGCTTTCGCCAGCATCGGTATGCGGCCGTCGCACAATAGGCTGTACACCGCGGAAGTTGTCGACAAGACGTCGTTGAAAGTTGGCGAAGGCGCAGCATGGACCATTCATCTTACGCAGCGCAATCATCGGAGAGTTGCCTACGCTAATGTTATTGCCACAGTGTTCGCTCCACTCACGGACGAACACGTGTTTCGGAAACCAACTGCTCACTATCTCGGCGGTGGCAACTACCGTGTAGAGGGAATCGATCTTCCACACGCCGGGTGGTGGAATGTCGCCTTGGTGATTGATGCACGTGCCGGCGTAGATAGTGTTGCATTCAATGTCATTCTACCAGATTCGAAATGAACGCGTCGCTGACTGTTGGAATGATCCTGTTTGAAGGTGTCACGCAGCTGGACCTGACCGGTCCGTATGAAGTATTGGCGCGCATGCCGAATACGCAGGTGAGTTTGATTGCCGCGAGCATGACGCCTGTGCGGACCGAATGGGGGCTCACCATCAGCCCGACGCACACGTTCGACGACGCGCCCGAGCTCGACGTGTTGGTCGTGCCGGGTGGATGGGGAGTGGATGCGCAACTCGAGGATCAACGCGTGATCCACTTCCTCCAGGCGCGGAGTGTTCGTGCGCGCTACATCACTTCGGTGTGCAGCGGAGCGCTGCTGCTTGGCGCGGCGGGGCTTCTCAATGGCTATCGCGCGACAACGCATTGGGCGTCGCTCGACATGTTACGGCTACTGGGCGCCGAGCCGGTGAACGAGCGAGTGGTGCGTGACCGTGATCGCATTACGGCGGCGGGAGTGAGTGCCGGAATTGACTTTGCCCT